>JAVYIN010000006.1 GCA_035968315.1 Nitrospira sp. | reverse complement strand
CGCTGATCGGAGGGGCTGGCAACGACCAGCTCTACGGGGGCTATGGCAACGACGTGTACAACGGCGGCGCGGGGAATGACCTGGCTCAGGACTGGGGGGGCAGCGACACCTATGTATTCGGGGTAGGGAGCGGGCAGGATATTGTTCAAGATTGGGGTTGGGATGTGACTGAGATTGATACCGTCCAGGTCATGAGCGGGGTCACCACGACGAATTTGTTCATCACCCAGGATTGGGTGACGAATCCTGGTGGACTGACCCTGCGTTTGGCCCAATCGGACGATCAGCTGGTCATTCAGAACTTCAATTCCATTGAGCAGATCCAGTTTGCCGATGGTACCCTGTGGGATGCCTCAGCGATCCAGGCGAGATTACAGCAGTCGCAGATCGGATCAGACGGAACCGATTATTTATGGGGGAGCGCAGAATCTAATTACCTGCAAGGCCTTGGAGGGAACGATTCCCTCTATGGGAATGAAGGTGATGATGTGCTGCTGGGCGGGGCGGGCGATGACTCGCTGGATGGCGGCCAGGGCAACGACGTGCTGGAGGGCGGGGCAGGGACGGATTGGCTGTCGGACTACCAGGGCGGCAGCGACACCTATCGCTGGGGCGTGGGCAGCGGCCAGGACACCGTGGGGGATTTTGATGCGGGGCAGGGCGGCCTTGATGCGGTGGAAGTGCAGGGGGCGACGCCGGCGGAGGTGACGATCACGCGGGACCTGGGCGTGAATGCCAGCGCGCTCACGCTGCACATCGCGGGGACGATGGACACGCTGACGCTGCAGAACTGGTTTGACCCGAACGGACAGATCGAGCAGATCCGGTTTGCGGACGGGACGGTGTGGGACGCGCCGGCGGTGCTGGCACGGCTGGAGAGCCAGCTGACGGGGACCGAGGGCAACGACTCTCTGTTTGGCAGCGAGCTGGGCGACACCATCAGCGGGTTGGGCGGCCCCGATTTCCTCTATGGCCAAGCGGGCAATGACACGTTGGACGGTGGAGCTGGAGCTGACGTGATGGATGGTGGCGCCGGTGACGATACGTTTATCGTGGACGATGCCGGGGATCTGGTTGTTGAGTTTGCCGGAGGAGGGAATGATACCGTCGAGGCCTCGGTGAATTTCGTGCTCTCTAACGATGCTGAGGTGGAAACGGTCGTGCTGACGGGCAGCAGCTTGATCAATGCGACCGGCAGTTTCACGGACAACAAGCTGATCGGCAATAGTGGTGACAATCTGCTGGATGGCAGTCTCGGTAACGATACCATGCAGGGAGGGGCCGGCAACGATACCTACCTCGTGGAGAGTCTCGGTGACGGGGTTACCGAAAACTTGAACGAAGGCATCGACACGGTCCAATCGTCGGTGGCGTATGTATTGGGGGACAATGTCGAGAACCTGACGCTGACTGGCAGCGCAGCCATCAACGGCACCGGCAATGTGTTGGACAATGTGCTTGCCGGTAACAGCGCGGGGAACGTGCTGACGGGCGGCGCGGGGAACGACACCTACATTGTCGGGGCAGGCGACACCGTCGTCGAAAACGTGAACGAAGGGACAGATACCGTTCAGAGTGGCGTGTCCTTCACGCTCGGGGCGAACGTGGAAAGTCTCGCGCTCACTGGAGCGGCATCGATCAACGGGACGGGGAACGCTCTGGACAATGGCCTCGCCGGCAACAGCGGCGATAATATATTGGATGGCGGCGCTGGGGCCGACACGATGGCCGGCGGTGAGGGGAACGATACCTACGTCGTCGACAATGTCAGCGATGTCGTCGTTGAAAATGTCGGTGAAGGCATCGACACAGTGCAGTCGTCCGTGACGTATGCCTTAGGCTCCAATGTCGAGAATCTCACGCTCACCGGGAGCGCGTGGATCAACGGGACAGGCAATTGGTTGGATAACGTCCTCGTTGGCAATAGCGGGGTCAACAGGCTCACAGGGGGGGCGGGCAACGATACCTATGTGGTCGGGGCGGGAGACAGCGTGGTCGAGAATGCCAATGAGGGCATTGACACCGTCCAGAGTTCGGTGTCGTTCACCCTTGGCGCGAATGTCGAGAATCTCACGCTGACAGGAACGGCCGTCAGTAGTGCGACCGGGAACAGTTTGGCCAATGTGCTCACCGGAAACAGCGCCGACAACCTCATCGACGGTGGTGCCGGTGGCGATACCATGACCGGGGGGCAGGGCAACGATGTGTATATTGTCGAGAGTACAGGTGATCTCGTGGTTGAGAACGCGAATGAAGGGGCCGATAGCGTCCAGTCTTCGATCACCTACACGCTCGGGGCTAATGTCGAGAATCTCGCGCTGACCGGCACGGCGGCCATCAACGGCACCGGCAATGCGCTGGACAATGTGTTAATCGGCAACAGCGGGGCCAACGTGCTGACCGGCGTCGCGGGGAATGACACCTATGTCATCGGCGCAGGCGACACGGTGGTGGAAGCGGCCGGCGGCGGGATCGACACCGTGCAGAGCGCCTTGACCTATACGCTGGGTGCCAATGTCGAAAATCTGACCTTGACGGGTAACGCAGCCATCAACGGGACCGGCAATGCTCTCAATAACATCCTTGTGGGCAACGAGTCTGCGAACACGATGGCCGGTGGAGCAGGGAACGACATCTACGTGGTGGGCGTTGGCGATACGGTGGTCGAATCGAACAACAATGGCATCGATACGGTCCAGAGTTCCGTCTCGTGGACCTTGGGGGCAAACCTCGAAAATCTCACACTTCTCGGAACTGCTGCCATTAATGGCAGCGGAAACGGCTCGGCGAATGTGATGATCGGCAACAGCGCCGCCAATGTGCTGAGCGCGGCTGCAGGAGCTGATACGTTACGTGGCGGCGCAGGCAACGACACCGTCAATGGCGGCAGCGGCAACGATACTTATCTCTTTGGCCGTGGCGACGGGCAGGATCTTCTGCAAGACAGCGGCGGATCGGCGGACAAAGTTCTGTATGACGCGGGTATCAATCCGCTCGATCTCGTCATCAGCCGTCAGGCCAACGATTTGCGCCTGGCGATCCATGGTTCGACAGACTATGTGACCATCCAAAATTGGTATACCAGCACATCGAATCAAACGGAGACGATCCAGGCCGGTGATGGGCAGACGCTGCTCAATAGCCAAGTGGACCAGCTCATCCAGGCTATGGCCACGTTCAGCCAACAGACCGGTCTCACCTGGGATCAAGCCATCGATCAGCGGCCGCAGGATGTGCAGACGGTGCTGGCAGCGAGCTGGCAGTAGCCGGCGAGTCTGCGCAGGGAGTTAGGGGGAGTCTTCCGCAAGGTAGGCTCCCCTTTTTTGTGTTCGCTTCCGGCGGCATGCTCGCCCGCGCCGTGCGGTCCATGGAATGCTCTAGTCTCTGACGCCCGATCTATCATCCATCGATCCTATTTAATGCATCCATTAATACCTCCTTTCGGAGGGGTTGACGAAAGGGTGGAGGGGGCGTATTGTCCGGCGCGGCTGGTTAGGAATGAGATGTATTGCGGGTAATTCAGTCATCCATCGTTGGGCCTGGCCGTCTCGCTCAGCCGGGCAAGGGAAACAGAAGGAGTAGTTGGCTATGAGTGAATCGAAAGAGAAGACCATTCCATTGAATGTCCGTCTGAAGCCGAGTGAGTCGACGGCGTATCCGAAAGCGACGAACTATACCAACGTCGGTGTGGCGCAGGGGATTGCGTATGTGGACTTCGGGTTCATCGAGCCGGCGTTGCTCGGGGCCATTGCGAAGACGGCGAAGGACGGCAAGGCTGCGCCGAAGGGGTTGGAAGGCCACCTCGTCACCCGCGTGGCGATGGGTGTGGATGTGCTGGCGCGATTGCATCAGCAGATTCAACAGGTGTTGGTGAGTATGAGGGATGCGCGGCAGGGGAAGGCGAAAGGCTGAAGAGGAGCGTCACATGAACGTGGTTAGAGTAATCGTCGGGATCGGGCTGAGTCTTGTGCTGATTGGGGAAATCGGGTGTGTCTCATTCGCTGAGACGCCAGGCGAGCGGTTTGATCGGGAGATGAAGAAGTTTGCGGACACGTGCGCTAGGGCGAAACTCAAACTGAACGACACCGCCTGCGATATTCTGAAGCTCAAGCCTGCCGATCCGTTTGCCACGGAAGAAGGCCGCTTCGCCCACTCCATCAAGATTCCGAATCCCCTTCCAGAAGACAGTGGCTACAAGCCGGGCATGACCTCCCAAGAATACTTCGACCATCTCTGTAAGACCGAAGCCGGGGAGTTCATCTACAAGACGGTGGAGAATGTCCATGGACTGATCCAACTACGACTTCGGGGAAATCCCACAGACTACGAACTCGAACATCTGTATGCGATGGAAGATCCTTATGGGCATTCGGTAGGAGTCCGAGATCACCCTGAAGAATACTTTGTCCAACCTGCCATAGGCAAGTATCAGTTTATCGAGACCCCGTTGTCCAAGGGTGCGAAGACGAAAGAGGGAATGAAATACCGACGCTTTTATCGAGATGAAAAGGCGTATCCAGGTCGAGATTATCAAACTGCGGCTAACGGCCGATTCATACGTGTTCCTTATATCGTGGCAGAGGAAAGCGTTTCTTCTCCTCAGAGCCGATACGGCTACACCTGGCGTGGGATTACTCGTCCGCATGATCGAGAACTTGGAATTGCGGGGGGGGAACTCATCATCCTTGACATCCAAACCAACGAGGTGCTCGCAGTCAGGCGAGGTTTTGTCCGTAGCGGCTATATGCGAAACATGACCGGAGTGTGGTGGCTCGCAGCTCAAAAGTGTTCAAAGGGGTCGCTCAAGACCGACGCGCAATTCATTAACCAGGTATTGAAACCAGCGCTGGTAACGCAGGAGAGGGAAAATGAGTCAAAGTAATATTTCGACTTGGTTGAAGTTTGCCCTGCAACAAATGGCGGCAGAGTCGTATCTTGATCAGCTCCTATTCGGACGGCCTCTTCGCGAGATTTTGTTAGATGGCAATAATGACACGCGGTTTGTCCAGCCAGATGCGAATGGCGAGTTGCCCGGCAAGACCCGATTTACGAATGTGCAGGCTGATCGCTTTCTAAATAGCTACGACATCATCGATCACCATGCCAATGACGCGAGCGGGTTTTCCGCGACCTTGATGCGAAATAGAACGACTAGCGAGTACACGCTCTCGTTCCGGAGCACGGAATTCAAGCTAGCTGCGGAAGGCGGAGATAAGGAGCGCGATGCATTCCAGGCTGATGCCGATATCGGGCTGTACGGGTTTGCCTTTGGTCAACTCACGGCAATGGAAGAGTATTTTGCTCGGCTGAAGCAAGGGGTCAAGTCGGATGGAACAATCGACGCCGAGCTGCAGGCGTATTTTGCTGATCCCTCACATCAGCTCAATGTTACCGGCTACTCGCTGGGCGGGCATTTGGCGACAGTCTTTACTGAGCTGCATGAAACAGAAGTTGCGCACACGTACATCTTCAACGGGGCTGGCCGTGGCCATGTGAATGGGGCGGGTGCAAGCTTGGCCGCAGAAGAGGCACGCATCCAGGCGATGCTGAGCTATTTTCGCCAGGTATTGAGCGATCCCGATGCGGCGAACGCAACCTTCTCGCGAGACAATCCGATCTACGAGGCAGCAAGCGCTAGTCACGCGGCTGATCCCGGGTGGGATCCGTTTGACCAAGGAGCGGCGAACTTCTACTCCGACCCTCGCTATCAGTGGGCGAAGGCGGCCACGTTGGCGCAATTTGATACCGAAGGAACCGCCAGTATCGAATTGACGACGAATTTATTGGGCGAACCGAAATCGTTGGGGCCGTTTGCCAAAATCACAACCCTCTATGGTTTGGCGGCTACTGGTGACCTCAACGTAGTCGCGAATTCAGGTGTTCATGCGGCCGGGGGACAGTCGATTTTGATTGAGGGGCAACCGCAGATTGAAGGGGTCCCTCTCTTCCAAGATCAGTGGGACTTTGGCAACACCCATTCGATTACCCTCATCGTGGATTCTCTTGCCGTTCAGGCCCTCATTCAGACGATCGATTCACGCTATGGGCAGGCAAGCTCCGAACTTTTGATTAGCGCGGCATCTAATGCAAAGGCGGAGGAAGTTGCGCCCCTGAATACCCCGGACGTCGTCGAAGGTGATTCGCTGGAGAAAACGGTGGATGCCTTTCGCAAACTGTTTCTTGGCCCCACGCTCCAAGATCCCTATCCGTTGCCCGTCGATTCTCAGGTGGGCGGGTTTGGGAATTTAGCTAATCGTAACGAGATGTACACCGCTATGGCAGCGATCCAAGAGGCCGTGCAGGACTGGCAGGATGCTGGCGTGATATTCACGCTTGCAGACTTGACGGATGTGGCGCTTTTGCAAAGCAGTGAGGCGACTAGCCTAGAAAACATTGCGCAAACGGAGACGGCCCAAGGGCTGGCTTATCGGTATGCGTTGAAAGAATTGAACCCGTTTGCACTCTGGGCCGATGATGATCTTGTGACAGATGTGCTCTACGAAGCTCACAATGCGGCAGGCGAGTTGGATCTCTACAGCGATGTCACCGGCAACGGTACAGTAACCAAGCAGTATCTGACAGACCGGGCGCGATTTCTCGGTGAAAAAGTCCAGCTCAATTTGAAGGACGAGGAGCTCTCGAAAGGAAATAGCTACTTCTTTGACGCTAGTCAGACCTACGAGATTGCGACTACGGATGATCCTTCGACCATCCGGCAATTTCTCTTTGGCTCCGATGCGGATGAGCGCTTTGAGTCGGGGGGCAAGGATGACCATCTCTATGGCGGTAGCGGGGTCGATCTGCTCATCGGCAATGGGGGAGGGGATCAGCTCGACGGCGGCGCCGGCATCGATACGCTGTTAGGCGGCGCTGGGAATGACCTGCTCGAAGGTGGCAGTGGGAGCGATCGGCTCGATGGGGGCCTCGATAACGATATCCTGCAAGGGGGCGAGGGGTTCGATACCTACATAATCCGCGCCGTTGACGGGGCCGATACGATCACGGATTCCGACGGCAAAGGGGTGGTGAAGTTCGATGGGCGCGTCTTGGGTGGAGCACTGCATCGGGCCGGGGATTTGGCCAATGCTTTTCACAGCGCCGACGGAACGCTCACGTTCACGAAGAGCGGGACGAATGATCTGGTGGTGACCGGGTCCGGGCCGCTGACGATCAAGAGTTTCACCAATGGCCAGTTGGGGATGCAGTTGGTTCGGGCAAGCGCGGGGCATGTCAAAAAGACATGGGTGATGGAAAGGAGCGCGGCATGAAGCAACAGATGAGGCTGGTGGTTCTGTCCCTGGCCCCGCTTGGCGTGTTCGTGGGTGCAGGCTGCGCCGCCATGACAGAAACGGAGGCATCAGCACCATCGGCGAAGACTGCCACATCGGCGCAAGCTGCGGCAACCCCAGCGAACAAGCCGGCCTGGCTCACGTCCGAGAAAGAAGCGGCGCTGATCGAGGCGCGGACAATTCTCAAAGAGGCCAGAGAGGTGGCCGAAGGCATTCGGAGTCCTGTTCCGATTCTCACGGAGCGACATCGACGTAGAGCGTTGGAGAAACTGAAGGATGGGTTGCTGAATCGAATTGAGGAAGCCCAATTGCAGGCCGGAGATGTGACGATTACGTCAACACACACCGCGATAAGTAATATCGGATTCAAATATAACCTGGCATTGGCCCAAGCGAGATACGGCTTCACGAACGAGGCGGTGGACACAGTCGCGAATGAGTCGGTCACGGGGGACAGTCTGCTGCTGTTAGTCGAGGCCCTTGTTCAGGCCGGAGATATTCCTGCGGCGATGAGGCTTGCCGAGACGCAGTTACCGAGGGATGGCGTGGAACTCTGGCGCCAAAAGACGGCCATGGCCATCTTTTCGTACATTGCTGAAGAACAAGTCAAAGCCGGAGATTTGAACGCGCGTGAGACGCTCAACCGGGCCATCAAGGCAACCCCATCTTCCAAGTTTGCGCATACCGCCGAATATATCCATGCGTTGATATACCTTGCCCGTGCCCAGGCAACCCTTGGAGATAAGGCGGCGAGCGCTGAGACCTTCAGGCAAGCCATCGATGCCTTGTCCACCAAGGGAAGGGACCGGCATCCCCCTGAACTGCTCAGGTGGATCGCCAAAGCACAGGCCGAGGCGGGTGACGCAGCGGCGAGTCAACAGACAGTTCAGCGGGCTATTCGGGAAGGGTCCGGGCATTTAGACCTGGCGTGCCTTGCTTGGGTGCAGGATGTGACAGGCAATCACAAGGGAGCTATCGAGACGTTCAAGGTGGCGCTCAACGGTGCCGGAAAGCTTTCACCGGAAGGACAGGTGAGCGCCCTGACTGATATTGCGAAATGGCAAATGAAAATTGGGGCGCGTGATGCGGCAGCTGCCACCATCGACCAGTTGCGGCAATCCGGCGGGCATGTCAACGCAAGGGTTTTAGCGACACGATTTGGATTTTTTGAGAAAGCACTCGCGATTGACGCGGAGATGCACGATACCGATGCTGAACGGGCAAATTTTCTTCGTCATCTCGCCAAGCGGCTCGTGGAAAGTGGAGACCCGATTGGAACCAATGAAAAATTTCAACAACTCTCGCAGGAAGCCACACTCCTCAAGAACAAGTTGCCCACGGATCCGATCAAATCTGTGGCGATGCTAGCTCATATTGCAATTGTTCAAGCTGCGGCTGGAGACCTTGTAGAAGCTCGGAAGACGCTCCAGCAGATGGCAGATGGGGGTCCACTGAGTGTTGCCTACGAGTCGATTGTTGACATGTTTGTCCGTAAAGGCGATTTAACCACTGCCACGCAGATCGCTTCGGAAATGAATGAAGAACGCCGTCCGTTCACCGACATGTTCAAAAATCTAGGAAGGGTATATGGAAGGCTGGGGGAGGTTGCTGCTGGTCTAGCCTGGGCCAGGCAACAACAGAATGCCTATGCGAAGACAAACGTTCTTCTGGGGATTGCGGAAGGACTCATGAAAGCAAAAAGAATACAGGCTAGGCGCTGGTCTGACACTTTTCTCCGCACCCGTTGCCCGGATTTGATCGATGAAGAAGGAAATCCAATCTAACGAAGGAGTCATCCGATGGCCGATCCGGTGAAGACGTACTTTGACTTTTCGCAAGCCGCCATGGCGGCCTATGCTGATCTCGGCATCGGATCTCCAGCTATAGGGGCTCTGACAAGTGCAGGATTTTCCAACCAGCTCGCTGGTCAATTCGCCTCGACCTACACAGTGAAATCGGTCAGCGGGACATTTTCCGGGTTTGGTTTTTCTGCCACATTGTTTGAGAGTCCGGTGATGGTTATGGTTGATGGTGTTCCAACAACTCAGAAGATCCTTTCGATCCGCGGAACCGATGATCTAGCGGATCTCCTGATCGACGCCGTCTCCATCGGGATTCTTGGATCGGAGAATCTGAACCCCCAATATGGCAAGTTGAAGGCGTACGTAGACGATCTTTATGGATCCGGGACTCTTAAGCCCACTGATAAGCTGATTGTCACCGGCCACTCCCTCGGTGGCTTCCTCGCGCAAGCCTTAGCAGTTGACCCCGCCTATGCCTCACGCATCGATTCGGTCTACACCTACAACGCCCCGGGTTTCGGCGGGGCGTTTACCGACCTGCTCAATGCATTAGGTATCAGTAATCCACTCGCAGGGAGTGCACCAATCGGCCAAGTTACCAACCTCGTGGCCTCCAATGGCCTCTCTCCCATCGCCGGACTTGGCCAGCACATCGGGGCGACGAAGGAACTGTTCATTGAAGCCGGAGATCCCCTCCACAACCATTCCATCATCACCCTGACTGATTCGTTGGCGCTGTACAATCTCTTTGCAACCATTGCTCCTGCGGTAAACATCGACGACCTGACCGGGATTCTGAATGCTGCCGGGACGGCTGGGGGGAGTAGTCTTGAAGTGACGGTGGATGCCCTTCAGAGCCTCTTCCAGTTGCCGGCGGTCGAGAACGCTGCCGTAACGCACACTACACCGCTGGAAGATCAAGACCGCGATGCTTACTACGAAGTCATTGATAATGTGGCCAGCCAGTTTCTTCCTGGCCCGTACGTCGTCGAAAGCCTCGTTAGTCAATCCGCTGACGCGCTCGCCGCGAAGGCCGAACAAGCGTCCGAGGGACTGAATCCGTTAGCCTACCGGTATGCACTGACTCAACTGAATCCCTTTGTGATTCACGAGGCTGACTATGATCGCCATAACGAGGTTGGCGAACTGGATCTCTATAATGACGCAACCGGCACTGGCACGTTGACGGGGCAATATCTCGCGGATCGGGCGCAGTTCTTGGCGGAGAAGATTGCGCTGAATCTGGACGATCGGGAATCCTCTTCCGGTACGATCCTTTATGAGGATCGTACGCTGGTGTACACCATTGGGACAAATTCGGTGTTTGCCGCCGATCAACGGTTCCTGTTCGGCAGCGATGCGAGCGAGGCTGATTTGAACGGAGGGAGCGAAGAGGATCATCTCTATGGGGGAGGAGGAAGTGATCATCTTGATGGACAAGCTGGGCGCGACTATCTCGAAGGCAATGGAGGCACCGATATCCTGCTGGGCGGGGCTGGGCGGGATATCTTGCTGGGCCAGCAGGGCTTTGATCGCTTAGAGGGCGGGGAGGATGACGACCGGCTCGCGGGCGGGCCGGATACCGATGAGCTGCTTGGTGACGCTGGACTCGATGTATATTACCTGCAGAGTGGGGGCGGGCGCGACACGATTACGGATAGCGATGGCCGTGGGGTGATTCAGGTTGATCAGCGGCTCTTGGTTGGTGGCATCCGCAAGCCGGATGACGCGGCGGACACCTATACCAGCCTGGATGGGCGGTTTCGGTATGTGCGTGCCGGTTCAACGTTGACGATCGCAAATCTCCAGAGTGCCGGCGACCAGATCATTATAGAGAACTATTCCCCTGGCCAACTGGGCCTTCGGCTAGTCGACGTGGCGGCTGTGGCGGCTCAGGATAATGGATTGCCGCTGAAAACAAATGACAGTTTCTTGTTTGGGGAGATTGATGACACGAGCAATGTTCTTACGCTTGACGGGCTCTACAACTTTGCCATTGATGCCTTAGGCGGGGATGATTATGTAGTTGCCGGTGCGGGGAATGATTCCCTCTCCGGCAGCGGTGGGGGCGATACCCTCTTTGGAATGGGCGGGACGGACTTTCTGTATGGCGGGGCTGAGGCGGACACGCTGCTTGGAGGAAACGAGGCGGATTCGATTCATGGGGACGAAGGGGCGGACACCCTCCTCGGGGAGGATGGGTCTGATTGGCTGCTAGGCGGTGAAGGAGATGATGATCTGGATGGAGGAGACGGCCAGGACTTTCTCGATGCCGAAGAAGGGACAGGTTATCAGATTCTCTCTGGCGGTGTGGGGAATGATGTCGTAATCGGGGGGGCGGGCAAGGATTCGCTCTATGGCGATGAGCGTGATGGAAGTCGGATTTCTGAGGGGGGCGATGATCTCCTCTATGCCGGAACTGGGAGTGATGGTGGTGACATTCAATATGGGCTCCAAGGGGATGCGGGATCTGACATTGTCGTTGGTGCGGATGGGGACGATAAGCTTCTGGGCGATGGGTTCAATAATGTCTCTATATTCTGGGATCCCGCCTATGATGGCCAGGATTGGCTTGATGGCGGTCGTGGAAATGATGTGCTGATCGGCGGCGGCAATGATGACATATTGGCAGGTGGGATTGGAAATGATCGGTTGATTGGCGACTATAGTAATATCTTTTTCGCTCTTGGAGGCAGCGACCTCTTGGATGGAGGGGATGGAGCGGATACCCTGGTCGGAGGGATGGGAAACGATACGCTGTATGGCGGCGCAGATGGCGATGTGCTCCGTGGAGATAATGAATCTGTCATCGGAGCAGGCAGTGATGGCGGTGATGATTTTCTCGATGGTGAGGCTGGGGACGACAATCTATCCGGTGGAGCGGGAAACGACGTGCTGCTGGGAGGATTGGGGGACGATTCCTTGTACGGTGAGGATGGTAGCGATTATCTCGATGGTGGGGCAGGAGTCGATATTCTCGATGGCGGAGCTGGGTTTGATACGATTCATGGAGGGAGCGGCAATGACCGTCTGTTGGCTGGCGGGGGCACGATTGGCTCCTCAGGAGAGGCACAGGCTTTCTTCGCCGCCGCGATTGGCAGTGAGCCGCTTGCCGAAGGGGCAGCGGTCGCGGTCACAGCCGAATCTGCCGGGATGGACCAGCTCTTTGGCGATGCGGGCGACGATTATTTGATCAGCGGCGCAGAGTCGCTGGATACAGGCAATAGCTTGCTTGTGGGTGGTCGCGGTGACGACACGTATGAGATTGATAGTCTCGGTGACGTGGTGGTGGAAGCTGCGGGAGAGGGGCGTGATTCGGTCATCAGCTATCTGAGCGCCTACACGTTGCTCGATCACTTCGAGAATCTGTCCTTCCGAGGCCTCGCGACAAGTGGTGTGGGGAATAATCTGGATAACGTGATGAGTGGCGCCCGGTCACTGGAGGGGCTGGGTGGCAACGATACGCTAAATGGGGTTGGGTTTCTCGATGGCGGTGTTGGCGACGACCTGTTGCAGGGGCGGTCGGGTTTCTCGTTCTTTAACGACGACACGGGACAGCTCGAGTACCTCGCCAACACCTATGTGTTTAGACCGGGGGACGGCCGCGACACGATTCAAGAGAATGATGCCCTCTTCAATTCTGCGTATTACCAAAATGAGGACAGGGTGATGTTTGCAGATGGTATTGCGTCCTCTGATGTTACCTGGGAGCGAGCGGGGAACGACCTTCTTCTGCATGTCGGGGTGGGAGCAGATCAGATCACGGTGACCTCGTTTTATGATCTGCGGCTGGACCGCGGGGGCTATCTGCTGACCGGCGCCTATGTGCCTCCTGAAGGGTCGGTCTTTACGCCAGGTGGTGGCTTGCCTGCTTATGTGGCGCCATCGCGTGTGGAGTTGGTGGAGTTTGCCGATGGCATAGTCTGGAATGCCGATCACTTCGGCGGGCCGCTGCTCGGAGATTTTCGTGCTGATACCTATCGCTTTGGGCGCGGGTCTGGCGAGGTGACGGTGCTGGATCTGGACGTGACCCAGTCGAACATCGATCGAGAACAGGATCGGATTCTGATCGGGGCGGGTGTCTTGCCGAGCGAAGTAACCCTTGCGCGTACGAATGGCGACGATTTGGTGCTTTCCATAAATGGGACAAGCGACCGCCTTACGGTCAAGTCCTTCTTCAGAACTATCACGGTCGTTCCACCTTTCTCATTCAGCGGCTATTCAGTGGCCGCGTATCGCATTGAACAGGTGCAATTTACCGATGGCACGGTGTGGACGGTCAGTGACTTGTTCAATCGCCTCTCGATATTTGTCGGGACTGCTGGCGCCGATACCTTGTTTGGGAACCCATTAAATAATCTTCTCCAGGGCTTGGGCGGTGATGATTATTTGTCTGGCCAGGGTGGGGACGATGTTCTCGATGGTGGTGAGGGAAACGATCGGCTATATGGCGATGCGGGGAACGATACCTATCTGTTCGGACGGGGCGGGGGACAAGATATTCTGGTCAGTGTCGATTCCAGCGGCTCAGACGTCGATGTGGTTCGTCTGGGCGAGGACGTGCTGCCTTCCGAAGTGACGATTCAGGTCGAGGGGACGAGCAACGATCTTGTGGTGCGTATCAATGGAACGAGCGATCAGGTGCTGCTCGATGAGTTTTTATGGAGGGCAGACTATCAGATCGATCAATTGATCTTCGGCGATGGGACGGTCTGGGATTCCGCGATGATTCTTGATCGGGCTGTCGGGCTTACCCTGACCGGGACGGAGACTGACAATACGTTGCGCGGGTCTGTGCTCGATGACGTTCTGATTGGATTAGGCGGCAATGATCTGTTGGTCGGCAATGAGGGTGACGATCGCCTGTTCGGCGGGCTGGGGAACGATGAGTTATCGGGTGATACCGGTGACGACACCTATGTCTTCAACCTGGGCGATGGGATCGACACGATTTATGATGAAACAGTACCTGGCGAGGCCAATCGGATTGTGTTTGGGACAGGCCTTGCGGCGGGCGATCTGTCGTTTGTCCGAAACGAGGCGGCACGCACGCTGACAATTCAGGTTGGGAGTGGTGGGACAGATCGACTCGTGCTGGAGGGCTTCGATCCGACCGGGCTTGATGGTTCGCTCGTGGCCTCGATGCTGGAGTTTGCCGATGGGAGCGCGCTGAATCTTGCCGATCTCTTTCCCTTGAATCAGGCTCCGTCCGTAGCCAATGCGCTGACGGATCAGACGGTGCCGGAGGATGCGCCGCTTACGGTTGAGGTTCCGGCGAATGCCTTCGCCGATGCGGATGCTGGGGATACGCTGACGTACAACGCATCGCTGGCGGACGGGACGGCGCTGCCAACCTGGCTGACATTCGATCCGGCCACGCGGACCTTCAGTGGCACGCCGGACGATGCGCAGGTCGGGAGTCTGGCGCTCACCGTGACGGCGATCGACACGGGGAATCTGAGCGCATCCGATACATTCACCCTGACCGTTCAGAATGTGAATGAGGCGCCGACAGTAGCGGCGCCGTTGGCTGATCAACAGGTGACCCAAGGCACGCCGTTCGCATTCGTGGTTCAGACGGCGACGTGGACGGATGAGGATGCGCTGCACGGGGATACGCTGACGTACAACGCGACGCGAGCGGATGACTCGGCGCTGCCGTCCTGGCTTACCTTCGATCCCCTGACACGGACCTTCAGCGGGACGCCGCAGGGGCCGGATATCGGCATGATTGAGGTGCGGGTGACCGCTACGGATTCCGGCGCGCTCAGCGCCAGCAATAACTTTGCGCTTACGGTGCTGCCGATCACCGGGACGGCGGGCAATGACTCCCTCACCGGCACCGGTGGTGATGATGTTATCGAAGGTCTGGCGGGGGACGACACCCTGGCGGGTCTTGCGGGGAACGATCTGCTCACCGGCGGCGTGGGGGCGGATTGGTTAATGGGTGGAGAGGGGGATGACACCGTCCAGCTCTCGGTCGATGGTGTCTGGGGTGCTGGTTATGTGGCCAAGAACAGCGGCAGCCCTGGCAGCGCCGGGACGGGGCAGATCGTCAGTTTGACCGGGAAGAACCGGTCGTTCGATGTATTGCAGGGGGATGCGGGCGTCGATCGGATTGTGGGCAGTGCCGGCGATGATGTGCTGGCGCTGGACGATGCCTTCAGCCCGTTCCCAGGAACGGCCGGTCCGCGTGTGTCGGGCGTTGAGCTGATCGACGTCGGGGATGGCCACGACGTGGTGGATCTCACGAGTGCGACGTACGGGTATGGCGACGTCACGCTCCTGGGCGGGACCGGCGACGATATGCTCTGGAGCAACGCCGGGAATGATCGTCTAGAGGGGGGAGCGGGAAACGACAATCTGTACGGCGGCGCGGGCGTCGATTATCTGCTTGGCGGGGAGGGCAACGATACGCTCGACGGCGCGGGAGGGGCGGATACTCTCGTTGGCGGCCTGGGAAACGACACGTATCTTATCGATACCGTAAACGATGCCGTGAGTGAGAACGTGAACGAAGGCACGGATACGGTCAAGAGCAGCATCTCCTATGCGCTGGGCGCGAATCTGGAGAATCTGACACTCATTGGCACGGTGGCGGTCACCGGCACGGGCAATACTTTCAACAACGTTCTACGGGGCAACAGTGCGGCCAATGTGCTCACGGGTGGGGCGGGCAATGACACCTATGTCGTGAGCATGGGCGATACGGTGGTCGAGAACGCGAACGAAGGCATTGACACGGTGCAGAGCGATGTCTCCTGGGCTCTAGGGGCGAATCTTGAGCATCTCACCCTCACGGGCAACGCTGCGATCAACGCGACCGGGAACAGCGCAGCGAATACGTTGATCGGCAATGGCGCGGCGAACCAGCTCGCGGGGGGGGCGGGGAATGACACGCTGAAAGGCGGATTGGGCAATGACACCTATGTCGTTAACCGGAGTGAAGGGCGTGATGTGATCGCGGAGAATGACGGTACCGCCGGCAACCGCGATCTGTTGCTCTACGGCGCGACGATCAATCCGCTGGACCTTGTCCTCAGCCGGCAGGTCAATGATCTGCGCCTGGCGATTCATGGCGGTACCGACTCCGTGACGATTCAGAATTGGTACAGCGCCCCCACCACGGCTCAGGTAGAGACGATCCAGGCGGGCAACGGGCAGATGCTCGTCAGCGCACAAGTCGATCAGCTCATCCAGGCCATGGCCACGTTCAGCCAGCAGACCGGCCTCACGTGGGATCAGGCCCTCGATCAGCGGCCGCAGGACGTGCAGACGGTGCTGGCGGCAAGCTGGCAGTGAGAACGGCGCGACGAGCGGGACGAGCGAGAGGTGCTCGATCTGGTTTATTCGGTCTGTCTGGGGCCGGACGAGACAGACCGGAGAGACGAGATAGACCAGAGAGACCAGTCTGACGAGCAAGGCGTCAACTGGAACTTTGGTCGAGGTCGAGGACTTCGGTGAGGGCCTATTCGAGGATAGCGAACTCGCGATTGACGCGCAGGCTTTCTTTTCGGCCTTTCTTTGAGGTGTCGGCCAGCCGTTTGGCCAGAAGCAACGCGTGTGTTTGCCGGTTCATGCGGTCGATGGCGCGGCGAATATAAGCCGCCCTGGAGAGGTGCAGGGTGTCCGCGCACAGGCGGCTGGTTTCCAATACATCTTCTGGCAGCTTGAGAGAGATTGCTTCCAGGGTATGTCTCCTTGATATGCGCGTGAGATACTTTAGAGTGATAGTCGTAAACCGGGTGAGCTGGCAAGAGGCTCATTCATTCTCCTCCCAGGCCGATTGAGCCGTGTGATGCGAGACTTTTCAAAATCGGCTCAAACGAAGGCCTCTTCCGGAACCGTACAGACGCCGGTCTCACCTACTGATACGGGACTTCTTTGTCTCCTGATCCTGGCCCGCTTCTACGACCTGCCCGCCGATGGCGCCCAGCTCCGCCATCAATTCGCCCAGTCCGGTCAGCCGTTGTCCGATGCCGAGTTGCTGCGTGCGGCGAAACATCTTGGATTGAAGGCCGGGCCCCTGGCCACGCGTTGGGACAAGCTCGCCGGTGTGCCATGCCCTGCGCTGGCCAAGCGAAGGGATGGCCGGTTCGTGGTGCTGGCGAAGATCGACGGGGAGAAGGTCCTCATCCAGGATCCGGTCGAGGCTCGCCCGCTGGTGCTGTCGCGTGAGCAGTTTGAGTCGGCCTGGAGCGGAGAACTGCTGCTCTTCACCAAGCGCGCGAATCTCCGCCTGCAGGATCTTAAGTTCGACTTCACTTGGTTCATTCCGTCCCTCGTCAAATACCGCTGGCTTTTGGGAGAGGTGCTGCTCGCCTCATTCTTTCTCCAGCTCTTTGCCTTGCTGACGCCGCTATTCATCCAAGTCGTCATCGATAAGGTGCTGGTCCACAAGGGGTTCACGACGCTCCATGTGTTGGCGATTGGCATGATCGGGCTGGCGCTGTTCGACGCGTTACTCGGCGGACTCCGGACCTATCTCTTTTCGCACACGACGAACCGGATCGATGTGGGCTTGGGGGCGCAGCTCTTACGCCATATCCTGGCTCTGCCGCTCTCCTATTTTGAAGCGAGGCGTGTCGGCGATACGGTGGCGCGGGTGCGCGAGCTGGAGCAGATTCGTCAATTTCTCACGAGCCATTCCGTCACGGTTGTGCTGGATGTCGTGTTTACGGTCGTGTTTCTCGCCGTCATGTGGTTCTACAGTCCGATGCTCACGATCGTGGTGATGGCGTCGCTGCCGCTCTATGCCTTGTTGTCTCTGGCGATTACGCCGGTCATTCGGGCGCGGTTGCATGAAAAGTTCAATCGGGGCGCGGAGAATCAATCGTTCCTGGTGGAGGCGATCAGCGGGATTCAGACGGTGAAAGCCCTGGCGGTGGAGCCGCCCCTGTTGCGGAAGTGGGAGGAGCAACTGGCCGGGTATGTTCGCGCCAGCTTTCGCGCGACCAGTGTGATGACCGTGGCGGGTCAGACGGCGACCTGTCTTCAAAAGATCACGACGGTGGCTGTGTTGTGGGTCGGCGCCTACCGGGTGATCGACGGCGATCTCAGCATCGGCCAGCTCATCGCCTTCAATATGCTGTCGGCGCAGGTGACGGGCCCGCTGTTGCGGATGGTCAATCTGTGGCAGGAGTTTCAGCAGGTAGGGGTGTCGGTGCAGCGACTGGGCGATGTGCTGAATACGCAGCCGGAGCCTTCCTATAACCCGAATCGCACCACCTTGCCGCAGGTGGCCGGGCAGGTGGTGTTTGAGGAGGTCACGTTCCGGTATCGCCCCGACGGAGCGGAGATCTTGCGCAAGGTGTCGTTTGCGGTGGCCCCGGGGCAGGTGATCGGGATCGTCGGGCGGTCAGGTTCCGGCAAGAGCACGATTGCCAAGCTGCTGCAGCGGCTCTATGTGCCGGAGCGAGGGCGCATTCTCGTGGATGGGGTCGATCTCGCGCAGGTGGATCCGGCCTGGCTGCGCCGGCAAGTCGGCGTGGTGCTGCAAGAGAACTTTCTCTTCAATCAATCGGTCCGCGACAACATTGCATTGACGGACCCCGGGCTGGCCATGGAGCAGGTGATCCAGGCGGCGAAATTAGCCGGCGCGCACGAGTTTATCCTGGAATTGCCGGAAGGCTACGACACGATGGTGGGTGAGCACGGCTGTTCGCTGTCGGGCGGACAGCGGCAGCGGATTGCCATTGCCCGGGCGCTGGCCGCCAATCCGCGCATTCTCATTTTCGATGAAGCGACGAGCGCACTGGATTATGAATCGGAAGCGATCATCCAGCAGAACATGGCGCATATCTGCAAGGGGCGGACGGTGTTCATCATCGCCCATCGTCTGAGCACCGTGCGTCCAGCGCATCGCATTTATGTCGTGGAGAAGGGCGAGCTCCTGGAGCAGGGGACGCATGAGGACCTCGTTCGTGCTGGCGGGGCCTACGCGCGGCTCTATCAGCATCAGGACGGCCGCCCAGTGGCGGCGCCTAAGGGGTCATAGGAAAGTCTGGTATGGGATTGGGATTGCTCTCCCGGTATTGGTCGGTGTTTCGGGCGGCCTGGCAGGCCGAGCGTGGCGCGCCCCTTGGCACGGTGTCGGGCAGTCGTGCGACGGAATTTCTGCCGGCTGTCCTCGAAATTCAGCAGGCCCCGCCTTCTCCGATCGGCCGGGCCGTGCTCTGGACGATTCTCGCCGCCGTTACTGCCGGAGTTATGTGGGCGACGTTCGGATGGATCGATATCGTCGCGACCGCGCAGGGCAAGATTATTCCGAGCGGCTATTCCAAGGTGATTCAGCCCTATGAGGCCGGGGTCATTGCCGCAATCCATGTGCAGGATGGGCAAGCGGTCAGCAAGGGCGAGGTGCTGATCGATCTCGATCCGACGCAGAATCGGGCCGATCATGACCGGGCGTCGAACGAATACCGGGCCGCGAAGGTGGACGCGGCGCGATTGCGGGCGTTGATTGCCGGGGTGGCGGACTTCGAGGCTCCCCCGGAGAGCGATCCGTCCTATGTTCTGCTGCAGCAGCAGCTGCTGCGTGACCAGCTGGCTGAGTTTCAGGCCCGCGTGGCGGCGGCGCTGCATCTCATCGATCAGCGGAAAGCGGCGCGGGATCAAACGAAAGAGAATCTCCGGCGATTGGAGGCCACCGTGCCGATGGAGGCCGAGCGGGCGGAGTCCTATCGGAAACTGCTTGAGCACGAGGCGGTGACCAAGATGGATTACATGCAGGCGGAGGAGCAGCGGATCGACAAGACACAAGAGCTGGCGGGGCAGAAGAGCCGGCTTCTTCAGGATTTGGCGGCGCTGGCGGAAGCGGAGAAAAATTATCGCGTGTTGGTCTCCGAATTCCAGCAGACCAAGCAGGTTGAGCTGTCCACGCTGGAGACGAAAGCGGCCTCGTTGGTGCAAGACGTGACGAAGGCGGGGCAGAAAACCGACCTCCAGCGGCTCGTGTCTCCGATCGACGGCGTGGTGCAGCAACTGGCGGTGCATACGGTGGGCGGCATTGTGACGCCGGCGCAGGAGCTGCTCACGGTGGTCCCGCAAGACCATCCTGTTGAAGTGGTGGCGCAGGTCGAGAACAAAGATGTGGGGTTTGTGAAAGAAGGCCAGCCGGTTGAGATCAAGATCGAGACCTTTCCCTTCACGCTGTATGGCACGATTCCCGGCAGGGTGCTCAGCGTGTCGGACGATGCGGCGCCGATCGAGAAGGTTGGATTGGTCTATCCCACGCGTGTGAGCATGGACCGCGGGACGATTCAGGTGGAAGGGAGGCAGGTGAATCTGACTCCCGGTATGGCTTTGACGGTGGAGATCAAGACCGGCCAGCGGAGGATTATCGAGTATCTTCTGAGTCCGCTGCTGAAATCGGTGAAAGAAAGCATGAGAGAACGGTAAGAGTGTGATGAAGTGGCTCATGGGTAAGCTCCATTGCGGGCTAGTGGTGGGACTCTGGCTGTGCCTCTTGCCGGGCGCCAGCGCCGCTGCGGATGTATTGGCGACGCCGGTGCACGCGGCGGCTCCGGCTCCCTTGCTGTTGTCTCTGCGTGGGGCGTTGGATGCCGCGGTGGAGAATAATCCCGACGTCTTGCTCTATCGGGAGCGCATTGAAGCGGCGCGCGGCCAGGTGCAAACCCAACTGGGCGCGATGTTGCCCAATATTTCCGGGAACGTGCGGCAGTCCAGACAGACCCAGTTTTTGGGCACCTTCGGTCTCTCTCCGATTCGGACCGATCCCTTCAGCATTTTTGACGCTCGCCTGACCGCCTCGCAAAATCTGCTGAGCGTCAGCTTGATTCAGCGGTGGCGGGCTTCACGCGAAACCATGCATGTCACCGAGTTTGAGTCCGACATCCGGAAGTTCGATACGATGTCCAGTGTGGCTCTCCTCTATATGGAGGGTGTGAAGGCCTTGGCGATGGTCAAGATGCACGAGGCCAATCAGCAGGTCATGATGGAACTGCTGGCCATGGTGAAACATCGCCAGCGCGGCGGCGTAGCGACCGGCCTCGATCTGGTCAGGCTGGAAGGACAGTTGGCCAATGAACGCCAGGCGGGCGCCTCGGCGCGGTACGATGCCGCGCGAGCCAAGCTGGGGTTGATCAACCTGCTGGGATTCACCTTCGAGATCCCTGTGACGCTCACCGACGACTTTCAGCCAGAGGTGCGAGAGGCCCCACAGCCTCAGTCCGCGGTCGAATCCGCATTGACCAACAGGCCGGAAGTGATGGCGCAGTACACCCGTATGCGTGCGTCGGAGCTGACGTACTCCTCGATCACCGGCGAGCGGCTGCCGTCGCTTGTGGCTCAGGGAGACTATGGAACGATCGGCAATCGGTGGAATAGCACGATCGACACCTACAATATGGCGCTCTTGTTCCAAGTCCCGATCTTCGATGGAGCGCAGCGCGAAGGGAGGATCGCCGAGGCCCGAAGTCAATTGCGCCAGGAATCATTCCGCATGCGGTCGGTGCTCAATCAGGTGAAGATGGAGGTGCATGATGCGTTAGCCGCGTTGGGATCAGCGAAGGAGCAGGTCGTGATCGCCCAAGCCGGGTTGCAATCGGCGACCAGGGAGTTGGAGCTGGCGCGCGAACGCTATGCCGTTATCACTGCCGCCAGCCAGTTCGAAATAACCAATGCCATTACGGCGGTCTCGCGCGCCCGAGAAAATGCCGTGACCGCCCTGTTTCAGCTTAACGCTGCGCGGGTGAACCTCGCACGGGCCACCGGCACTCTCTCCACGCTTCAGTAGCAGAGGGGTGTGCGCGGATAGCACGCGTGCTCAATCGAATGTCCGGAGAAGCATGCGCGAACGGGTTCAGTCTCGAGGCCCAGCGAATGACGCTGCGGTATATAAAAAGAGAGGAGTCTGCATGCAAAGGGATTGGCGACGGATCGTCGGCATTGCGTGTATTGGGGGTATGGTATTGGGCTGGAGTCTTCAAAGTTGGGCGGCAGAACCGGTGACGCCTATCGGCACTCTTTGGGGGAATCCCAGTGCGTTGCATCGGAAAGTGATGAAGCTTGAAGGGATTGCCAAAGCGGTTGTGGGATATTCGGGAACGGATTTGGGCACCAACCAAGCGCTCTGCGGAGCCGATTTCAAACTCGACGACGAGACAGGTTCGATCGATGTGGCGTATCACGTGCGGTGCCAGGCCGGAGAAGACCGCGCGACCACCGTTGTGGACGGGCAGCGGGTGTCGGTGGATGGCTATCTTGAGGCACCTCCGACCATGCTGCACACCGGGGAAGGGAAGGATCTTGGCGTGATGTTCGTTGCCAGAACCGTGACAATTGTCAAAAGGTAATGTTGAAATTACAAATAGTTAATACTCATGTCTGAGCCTATATTGGGGAGGGGAGAGTTGCAGGAGAGACCGTCGAATCCATTCCTGCGGTGAGCAGGAGCCTCCTCCTCTGACGTGATGTGGCCTATCCGCTGAACGTGACGGTGGCAAACCAGTGGAGAAAGGGAATCCCAACGGTGATGTTGAAGGGAAAGGTCACGGCTAAGACCGGTACCATGGCGAGTGTGGGATTGGCTTCAGGGAGCGCCAAACGGATGGTTGCGAAGAGAAGAAAAGTTGTCAGGAACCATTGTTTGAAGTGGCCGGTAGCACTTGAGGGGCAGGCATGGGCCGACCATTACGCACTGCGTCAGCCGACATCGTCTACCATGTGTTGAATCGGGCGAATGCCCGGATGACGCTGTTTGAAGACGACGGGGATTATGCCGCGTTTGAACGGGTCTTGACGCAGGCCTGTGCACGCGTCTCAATGCGGCTCCTGCGTGCGAAAAACGGGGACATTCTACATTTTCTGGCAGCCTAGCGAGCTAATGATGATGTGACGATGCCACGCACGGCGTGGCGTCAGTTGGCGTCTACTGCTATGTCGAGGAAATCGGGGGTAGGTCTTGCAATGGTGCATCTTGAGCGTGCCTGAAAGAATGTGTTCAGAGATTCCTCCGGTCTACTTCACCAGCCACACGCGGTAGGTTTTCGAGGCGGCGGGCTTGGCGACTTTGAGCACGGCCACGGCGCCGGGGTTCAGGATGTCTTCTCCGGTCTGGGTCTTTCTGGCGGGATGCCGCTGAGTCTGTATCAGCAGGCCCTGGCTGTCGTAGAAGTCCACCATGATATCGGCGGATTCTCGCAAGCCGCCTTGATAATGGGTGCCGAGCCAATCGAGGCGCTTCAAGGCCTGGTATTGAACCGCAATTATCCCGCCATCGTCTTCTTGCACGGTCAGAATCCGCAGTGCCCGGTTGTGGTCGATCTCGTCCGTCTTGGCCGGTCCACCGGCGAGTTGTGCACGGATGATGCGTGTCGTATCCTCCGCCGAAAGATAGCCCTTCACGCGGCAGAACAGGGTCCGTCCACGTTCGGTCTGCTCAAGAATCTGCGGGTTTTGGACGTGGCGCGTCGCCAGGGTGTACGCCAGGTCGCGGAGCAGCGGGGAATCGATGACGGATGCGGTCTGCTCGCGATATAGCGAGGAGTTTACGACGGCCAGGCGCCAGGCTTCCCGGCAGGCCAGTGCTGCGGCCTCGGCAGGCGGTTCGGATTCGCGCGCGGCATACCGATAATCCCCGGTGATTTCGATGTGTCCATTTGACACGTCGGTACCCTGCCCTGCCGCAGGGGGCAATAGGATTATGGTGAGCCAGAGAAGGAAGAACGTGGTCTGCCAACCGAGCATGGGAACCTCCTCTTCTTGCGTGAGGGGATCCGTGTGGGGTGTCACTCCGCGTTGAAATGCTACCATGCAGGCTACGCGACAACAATGGGAGCAAGGGGCACGCGCAGAGAGGCTATCGCGCGGTGGACTAGGCGGCAGGATGAGCGATGGATGGCGGGCCTAGTGCCGTGATGGTCGTGCAGCCAGGCGAATCTTGCGGCGGCCGGTTGAGGTCTATGCCGCCAAGGCCAAGGGGTAGATCAGTTCGAGGGTCTCATGGAGCTGGCTGTGAGAGGCCTCAATCAGGGCTGGGGACTCCTCGGGTTTGAACCGGGTGGTGCTGAGGGCATAGGCATGGAAGGGGAGTGCTTGTTTGAGCTTCGCCGGGTCCAGATCGGCGTGGTCGGCCAGCACGCCGGCCAGGTGCACGATGGAGGCGTGGAGCGTGAATTCTCCGGCGTCGCTGGGTTTCAACTGATGGCGGATGGCTGATTCCATCTGCAGGGGCATTTCCCATGAGCGAATGAGTTCGGCGCCGACTTCGGCATAATCGGCCCCGATGCTTGCTTGTTCGATTTCGGCCAGCGGACTGCCCAGATTATTGGCCTCCACGAGGGCGGCCTGGGCTTGTTTGGGGATGGCTTGATAGAGGATCAAGTGGCCGATGTCTCTGAGCAGCCCCTCAATGAAGAACCGTTCACTATCTTCGATGCCGCAGGATTTGGCAATTTTTGCGGCCATAAGAGCGCAGAGGACGCTTTTCCGCCAATAGGCGGACAAGTCCATGAGGTCCGTCGTCATGCCGGAGAAGGTGCGCCCAATGGTGGTGGCCGTGACGAGGTCGCTGACGGCTTGCATCCCGATCAGATTGACGGCCCGGGAAATGGTATCGATTTGCTTGGGGAATCCGTAGAACGGGCTATTGACGATTCTCAGGAGGCGCGCGGAAATGGCCGGGTCGATCTTGAGCACTTTGGCCAGATCTTCCATGGTCGAGTCATGGTTTTCCACAACGGCCCGCACGCGGAAGTAAATTTCCGGCAAAGTGAAGACGGTGGAGCACGATTTCACGAGTTCTTGCGCTGATGGCATGGTGAGTAACCCTCCCTAGTATCGCGAGTATCGCGTTCGCGCTCCATTCGATGCGACTCTTCAGGATCCTTATCGGCTGCTACGTGGCAGTACTAAAGGAAAGGAGTGCCCTATTTCCCAATAGGGACATCTGTCCTGGGACGGTAGGTGCGGTGCTTACTGGCTTCAGGCTTGCAGAATTCACCCCAAGGCCGTGTGCAGATCGAGAAAAAGATAAAAACTGTTGCATTTGTCTCCAGTGGGAAGTGGCTGCTGTGGAGTTGTGCCACAGTGACGGCGTATGATTGTGTCTAGTGGCCGGGTACGTTACTAGGGTTCAGGGAAGGGGTTGCCAATGACTGAAGAATGGGGTGCGGTGCTGGTGGTGGACGATGACGCAGAGATGCGTGAGCTGGTGTCCGATGTGTTAAGCGGGCGTGGACACCAAATTACGACGGCGGGCAGCGGGCAGGAGGCGCTCAAGCTGCTGGCGGAACAAGATTTTGCGGTCGTTCTCACTGATCTGCGGATGAAGGGCATGCTCGGGACGGAACTCCTGAACGAGATCAAACGGCTTCATCCCGACATCGGCGTGATCTTAATGACGGCCTTCGGGTCGGTGGAAACGGCGGTTGACGCCATGAAGCACGGCGCCAGCGACTATCTGACCAAGCCGGTGAAGTCGGAGGAAATCATTCGGGTGGTTGAGCGCGCGGTGCGGGAATCGGCGCTCCGGCGGGAAGTCAGCCGGCTGCGCAAAGAGGTGCACAAAGAATACAGCTTCCATCACATTTTGGGGAAGAGCAAGGCGATACAAGGCGTGTTTGATTTGATCCGCCGTGTGGCCGATGGTCCGACCAATGTACTGATCACCGGCGAGAGCGGAACGGGCAAAGAGCTGGTGGCCAAGGCGATCCATTACAACAGCGACCGGAAGGATGCGCCGTTTGTGCCGGTGAATTGCGCGGCGATTCCCGAACAATTGCTGGAGAGCGAGCTCTTTGGCCATATGCGGGGCGCCTTTACCGACGCCAAGGCCGACAAGCGGGGGCTGTTCGAAGAGGCGCAGAAGGGCACGCTCTTTCTCGATGAGATCAGCGAGCTGCCGTTGATGCTGCAGGCGAAATTGCTGCGGGCCATTCAGGAGAAGGAGATCCGCCGGGTCGGGGCGAATAAGCCGGTGGCGGTCGATGTGCGCATCATCGCGGCCACGAATCTCCATCTGGCCGAAGAGGTGAAGGCCAAGCGGTTCCGCGACGATCTCTACTACCGGCTCAATGTGATTGAGTTGAAGCTGCCCCCGTTGCGGGAGCGGCGCGAGGATATTCCTATTTTGGTGGAGGCTTTCCTGAAAAAATGCGCCGCGGTGCGGGGCAAGAACGTGAAGGGCGTGAGCGAGTCGGCGCTGGCGATGCTGATGGACTATGACTGGCCCGGCAATGTGCGGGAATTGGAAAATGTGATCGAGCGCGCAGTCACGCTGAGCCGCGCGGAAATCATTTCCCCTGACGATCTGCCGACGGCGGTGCAGGGCGCGCGTGGCGACCGGCGGGTATTGGATGAAGCCGCCGAGAAAACGCTGTCGCTCCATGAGATCGAGAGAGAGTACATCAAGAAAATCCTCGAAAAGACCGGCGGGAATAAGTATCAGGCTGCCCATGCGCTGGGGATTGACCGGAAGACCCTCTATCGGAAGCTGGCGGATATGGAGGGTGCGAGTCAGGAATGAGCCGGGAGATTCTCCAAGATGAAGGCCAGTTTCGCCGGATCGTCGATGCCGCGCCGAATGGCATGCTGCTGGTCAATCAGGCCGGGACGATCATCATGGCCAATGCCTGTTTGTTGAATCTGTTTGGGTACCAGCAGGATGATCTCCTGGGCCAGCCGGTGGAGATCTTGCTGCCGGTTCCGCACCGCGGCGAGCATCCTATTCAGCGGAGCGAGTTTTTTGCCCATATGAAGGCGCGATCGATGGGGGGCGGGAAGGAACTGTTCGGGCTTCGCAAGGACGGCACGGAGTTTCCCGTTGAGATCGGCCTCACCCCGATCGATACGGCGGAAGGCCGGTGTATTCTCGCCTCGGTGGTGGATATCACGGAGCGCAAACGGCTGGAGGCGCAGTTGCGCCGCGCGGAGCGGCTGGCCGAGCTGGGCACGCTGGCGTCCGGCATGGCGCATGAAATCGGCACGCCGATGAACGTGATTTTAGGCCGGGCCGAATATCTGCTGGAGCGGACCAAGGAGGAGGGAACGAAGAAAGGGCTGCAGACGATCGTCAGCCAGGTGGAACGGATTACGCGTGTGATGAACCAGTTGCTCGCGTTTGCCCGGCGCAGCCCGATCGAGCGGGTCTCGCTCGATCTTCGCCAGACGGTGCAGGGGAGTCTCGATATGTTCGAGGAGCGGCTGGTCCGGAGCCGGATCAGAGTGGAGTTGTCGCTGCCTGAGGTGTGCCCCCTTGCGCATGCCGATCGCGATCAAATGAGCCAGGTCTTGATCAATCTCATCATGAATGCGATTCATGCCATGCCGGATGGAGGCGTGTTGCGCGTGTCCGTCGAGGCGCGGCCTGCCTGCGTCATGCTGGCCGTGAGCGATACCGGGCACGGGATCCCTCCCGATGTGCTGCATAAGATCTTCGAGCCGTTTTTCACGACCAAAGAGTTTGGCAAGGGGACTGGGCTGGGATTGACGGTGGTGAAGGGCATCCTCGAAGAGCATGGCGGGGGCATTCACGTGGCCAGTGAAGTCGGCACAGGCACGACGGTCACACTCTCGCTGCCGATTGCCGATGAATCAGGGCCGCAATCGTTCGGGCCGTAGCTGTGGCGCAACGCAACAGGTTGATCTATCCCGTTTGACGCTTTTCTCGCCAATGAAGAAACCTCTCGGTCTGTGTGCTCCGTTCATGCAATAGAACCCCATGCGATTGCAGGATAATTTTCGCAGGATTCATGGCGTAGCTATGGCACATCGCTTGCGAATGTTCCGGCATATGCCGGTCCTGATCGATGGGGGGCAGTTGTGAGTCAACAAGGAGTGATGCCGATGGTCTTGATAGTCGAAGATGACTCAGAAATGCGGAGTCTCTTGCGGGATGAACTCTGGGGCGAGGGGTATGTGTTGAAGGAAGCCCGGGATGGGGAAGAGGCGGTGCGGGTGGCGCGCGAGTCGCCGCCGGATTTGATTTTGTCGGATCTGAAGATGCCGGGGGGCGGAGTGGAGTATGTGAGCCGGTTAAAGCGCGCGGTGCCGAACTGCCCGCTTGTGCTGATGACGGCCTTTGGGGATGCCAAATTACAGGCCGAGGTCTTGGCGTCAGGTGCGACGGCCTACTTCGATAAGCCGGTGCATGTGTCGGAATTAAAGGCCACGATTAAACGGTTGTTGAACAATAAGGCAGAGGGCGAAAGGCAGGGGGCGAGCGCGAATTGAATGTCCGTCGGTTGAGTCTGATGTGAGTGAGCGCGTGTGTGCCCATACATAAGAAGGAGTGGAGATGGCCGGATCTCAATTTGAGCAGACCGCACAGGGCCCCTTTGATGATCCCATCCTGGCTGCGCGGCTGGAAGCGATTCAGCAGTTGGCCGGTGGATCGGCCGACCGGGTGTCGGTGATGGATCGCGACTTCAATGTCATTTATGCCAACGAAGCCGGGTGGCCGGGAGGCCCGGGGAGTGCGCCTTCCGATCGTTCCGCAAAGTGTTATGAGGCGTTTGCCAATCGGACGGATCCCTGCGAGGCCTGCCCGGCGAGCAAAGTCTTTGACTCGCCCGACGTGCAGTCCGTCGCGTGCAGCAGTCATGTAGATGGCGCGGCCTGCGGGATGCACCAAGCGTTTCCGTTGCGCTCCAGCGCGGGCACGGTGGGGTCGATGCTGGTGCTCTTCAAGCCGCAGGCACCCAGCCGGCGCGGTTCTGCCGAAGCTGTTCATACCAATCCCCCACCCTCGGGGGGGCGGGAGTCGCTCGGTGAGCTGCTGGGGCGGAGCGCGACGATGCAGCAACTGTTCGACACGATTGCCTTGGTGGCCGATAGTCCGGCGACGGTCTTGATTCAGGGCGACAGCGGGACCGGCAAGGAGCTGGTGGCAAAGACGCTGCATCGGATGAGCTATCGGCGTGAGAAACCGTTTGTGGTGGTCGATTGCGGGTCGCTTCCCGAAACGCTGCTGGAGAGCGAGCTGTTTGGCCACATGAAGGGGTCATTTACCGGCGCGACGGCGACCAAGCGGGGGCTGTTTGAAGAGGCCGATGGAGGCACGATCTTTTTGGATGAAATCGCCGACACGACGCCGGCCTTTCAGGCCAAGCTCCTGCGGGTGTTGCAGGAAGGCGAAGTCAAGCGAGTCGGCGGCAATCAGCCGATTAAAGTCGACGTTCGGATCGTCTCGGCGACGAATAAGGATTTGGTCGAGCTCGTCAAGGCCAAGTCGTTTCGGCAGGATTTGTACTATCGGCTGGCGGTGTTGCCGCTCTATCTTCCGCCGCTTCGCGAGCGCCGGGAGGACATCCCGCTGCTGGTGGAGCATTTTGTGGCGGCTTCCTGCAAACGCCATCGGCAGCCCTTGCGAACCGTCTCTCCGGAGGTGATGCAGGCCTTAAGCGAAGCGGCATGGCCGGGGAATGTGCGTGAGTTGCAACATTATATAGAGCGGGCCGTCGTGACGACCACCGGCGCCGAGTTGAGCTGCAAAGATGTGGTGGCCCTCGGGTCGAAGGCCAGCAGCGATGACGGATTGCGAACGGTCGTTCGCGATGCCGTGAGTCAGGCCGAGCGAGCCAGGATTATTGACGCCCTCAAAAAGACCGGCGGCAATCGGCTGCGGGCGGCCAAGTTACTGAAAATTAGCCGGGCTAGTCTCTACAATAAATTGCGCGATTACGATTTGCAGTAACCTTAAGTAGTCCCGAATGTCCCCAATTGGAATTATTTACGTGTCTAGCTGAATGGACAGTGCAACTTGTTGAAAATGCGTAGGGCGCGTGTTTGTCCCTGGTGGTTCTGTCTATGTCTGTGGAATTAGGTCTCTTTCGGCGGCAGGGAAAGATTCAGGGGAAGAAGCGCCGATATCGCGCCAGTATTGGAGAATCGGATTTGTGATGATATTGCCGCAGGTTAGGCATAAGGCTTGCGGTAGAGTGGGGCGCTGGTGAAGGCCTGGGTGATTTTGGACCGGCCTCCGAATGACCCTCTCCTTCGCAAGAAGGAAACCTTCACCAGCTCTTTTCCTCCTAAGACAAGGCCGGAGGATGCGGAGGCCGGTTCCCTTCATCGTTCAGCCGAACACGGAGCGGAAGTCGGTAATAGACAAGGGTTCTTTAACCAGCCGCCAATGATGGCGGGCTTAACCGGGGAGGCCGTGATATGAGGTCTTTTCTATTCCAACCTACACGCAAGCGGAGGCGCACGAGGGCGGCGCTGATGCTTCAAAGCGTGCTGCTGGCAAGCAGTTTGGTGGCGACACCATGGCTGTTTGCGGCAGAAACGGGATCGGGGTCCCATCAGGGACACGCGACTCCCGTCGCCATGCCGGGGTGGACCCAGCAACTGAAGGGGCAGACGGTGGTGGAAAACGCCATCGAGGGTCGCGCCGGGAACGCCGAGAAGATGGAGATGCAGCATCATCGCTTGATGGAGAAGCTGGAGCAGCAGGCGCAGAAAGACGCGCAGGCGACCCCCACCTCCGGTGCCTTCAACGAGATGTCGATGATGCACCAGTACATGGGCCAGGACGGCAGCAGCTTCCTGCTCATGACGGATTCGGGCAAGGGCGAGCCGGTGATGTCCTCCGGCGGCAAGTGCCCGGCCAATGCGCCGGTCAAGAAGTTCGATGTCTCGATGATCAATATCGAGATCAGTCTGAACCGGTGGCTCGATTTCTATCCCGGATACATGTACGTCCACACGGGCGACATCGCCAAAGTCCGCGCCGAAGAGGCCGCGAACAAGGCGGCTCGTGAAAAAGACGGATTTGATCCGGGCGCGGTGACGACCGGAAACCAGGGCGATGCGATTCAGCCGCTCGTCCTTCGCGCCAACCAGGGTGATTGCGTCAAGATGACCTTGCGCAACCAGATGGAGGCCGAAGACGGCAGCTTGGTCATTCAGGCGTCCAGCATGATCGTGAGCGCCACGGGGAAGCCCGCGACGACGACGAACCCGGACACGGTCGTGTCGCCGGGCAAGTCGCAGGAATTCGAATGGTACATCCATCCGAACATGCAGGAAGGTGTGCGGCAGTTCCATTCGTGGAGCAATGACCGCGAGTTGACGGTGTTGGGCATGTTCGGTGCCTTCATCGTTGAGCCGAAGGGCTCCAAATACCTCGATCCGCTCGGTACGGGCGCCGCGCCCGAAACCGCGAGCGGCTGGCAGGTCATGATCGACAACGGATCCGGTCCGGACTTCCGCGAGTTCGTGCTGTTCTATCACGAAATCGGCGACGAAGCGTTCCGTCCGCTGAACAAGAAGGGTGACTTCTTGCCGCAGCGCGATCCGCTGACCGATGCCTATCGTCCGGGTGGCCGCGCGATCAACTATCGCAGCGAGCCGTTCGGCATCGATCAGATGCATTTGCAGCATGAATATTTCGGGTTCGAGGACGAGTCGATGGCGTACAGCGCGTACACCTTCGGCGATCCTCCCACCACGGTGGCCCGCGGCTACCTCGGTGATCCGGTCAAGTGGCGGTTGGTGCATGGTGGATCGGAAGTGTTCCACAGCCACCATCCCCATAGCGGCACCATCCGCTGGCAGCGCAGCCCGCGTGCCGATCAGGAAGAGCATTGGTACAAGGGGCAGGACGGTCCGGTGAAGTACCCGGTCGTTCGCACCAAGTCAGATCGGGTGGACGTCGAAGTCGTCGGTCCGTCCGAGTCGCTCGACCTGGAACCGGAGTGCGGCGGCGGTGGCTGTCAGCACCTGGCCGGCGAGTTCCTCTATCACTGCCACGTGGCGCATCACTATGTCGCGGGCATGTGGGGGTACGGCCGGTTCTACAACACGCTCCAAGTTGGCGCGGCGCATACCGACACGATGCCGGATATGCGGGAGTTGCCGGATCGTCTGGGCCGCATGAAGCAGGGTGTCTCGTCGGACAAGCTGATCGGCACGACCGTCGATTGGTTCGGCAAGACCTTTAAGATCGTCGATAAGGGCCAGAAGACGAACTGGAAGTCCGATCCTGTGGTGGTGAACATCAAGGATTGGGTGGAAATGTTCGTGCCGGCCCAGGGCCAGCCTGGCCACACCAACGATGAAAAGGCCCAGATCCTGGCCTACGATTCGACGGTGTGGGACTGGAAGTGGGATGGGAACATTGCCCGCGGTGAACGCGAGAGCACGGCGTTGAACCCGAAGTATCCGGCGGCAGCCAAGTGGGATGATAGCACCAGACCCGCCATTCTCTTCGACCCGACCACGGGCAAGATGGCCTGGCCGCTGTTCAAGCCGCACTTCGGCAAGCGCGTGCCGTTCTCCGCGAACCACAGTGGCGCGCCTTGGTTGGAGCCGATCCACCAGGATGCCAACGGTGAGCGGACTTCCGAGCCGGCACAACCGGGCGAACAGGGACGCTGGAGTCTCTGTCCGGTGAACGCCAATCGGAAGCTCTACAACATTCACTTTGTCCGCATGCCGATCACCCTGGCCAAGAAGCAGGGGAAAGAGCCGGCCATGGTGGACAAGGACGGCCTGATCTATCTGCTCCACGAAGAAGAGCGGCTGACCAGGGCCAACGACGATCTCAAGCTTCCGGCGGTCATTCGCGCCAACGTGTATGACTGCGTGGACTTGTTGTTGACGAGCGAGTGGGATGACGACGACTACACGAATTTCCAGTCGTCCAAGATCAACATCCATCCCCACTTCTTCCAGTTCGATACAGGGAACTCGGACGGTGTGATCTCCGGGATGGAGTATGAAATGTCGGTGCGCCCCTTCACCATGTGGGGCAAGAAGACGAAGCACGGATTGCCTGCTCCGATGGTCGCCAAGATCGTCGGTGGGGCGAAAGCCGGAGCCAGCAGCATCAAGATTCAGATGGCTCCCGGCGCGACCGCGTTCCATGTGAACACCGAAGTCATGGTGGGCATGGATTGCTTGGAGAACGGCAACGATGCCACGGCGTCACTGCCGCGGGATAAGAGCTGCTCCGAAGTCGCCCGGATCAAGGAGATCAAGGGCGATCAGGTGACGTTCTTCAAGCCGTTGAAGAACAACCACCCGGCGAACGACCTCGTGTCGCCGGAGTTCGTGCGCTATCGGTGGTGGGTGGACGTGGATATGGGGACCGTGTTCTGGCATGACCACGCGTTCGGCGCGACGACCTGGCCGCATGGCGGGTTCGGCGTGACGATCGTGGAGCCGTTCGGGTCCACCTATCACGATCCGAAGAACGGCAAGCTGGTGTGGAGCGGTCCGATCGCGGACATCCATAGCAACGAGCCGATCGGTGCCGGTGTCAGCGGCAGCTTCCGTGAGTTGATGGTCTCCATCCACGACACGGTGCCGCACACGGTCAACGTCATTGAAGCCGGCAATCCTCCGGGACAGCCGATCGAAGTGGCGTTGGAAGCGGGCAAGACGGTGTCGTTCCAGATGCCCGATAAGATCATGAACGCACCGAACAAGTACATCAATGGCGGTACGCATACGACCGGCAGCGGTTTCAACTTCCGCGCGGCTCCGTTTGCGCAGCGCCTCTCGAACAATCCGGATACGTCAAAGCTGTTCAGCAGCGCGGTCCATGGGGATCCGGGCACACCGCTCCTGCGGGCGTACACGGGCGACACCATGGTGTTCCGCCTGTTGCATCAGCTGATGAACGAATCGCACGTCTGGACGATTGCCGGCCATACGTTCCTCACGGAGCGTTATGCGGGCGATGCCAACCGGAAGAACTCGATTCACGTCGGGATCGCCGAGCGGTATGACCTCGTCACCAAGGCGGGCGGATTCCAGGGCATGCCCGGTGACTACATCCACTTCAACGGCAGAACGTCACACTTCGCCGAAGGTGGATGGGGCATTGTGCGCGTGCTCGACAAGGAAGTGGCGGACCTCAAGCCGCTTCCTAAGGGTACCAATCCGCTGGGTATTCCAGCGACGCCCAGCTCGGTCTGTCCGGCCGATGCCCCGGTGAAGAGCTTCAACGTTGTGGCGTTGGATCGCCCGATGAAGCTCAACCCGAAGGCGCCGGATGCGATCGAAGTGGACTTCGAGCGGAAGATCGAAATGACCATGCCGGAAGGCAAGATCTTCGCGCTGGAAGAGGAAGCGACGACGGTCGCCAGCGGTGCGACACCGAATCCGTTGACGCTGCGCGTCAACCTTGGTGATTGCATCAAGGTGAATCTGAAGAACAAGATGAAGGCGAGCCGGGCGTCGTTCTTTGCGCCGGGCCTGGCCTTCGATCCGAAGGATAGCCAGGGCCTGAACGTCGGCAACAACGGCGGCGATCAGACCGTGGGGCCCGGCGAAGGCCGGAGCTACACCTACTATGCCCATCCGGCGAATAAGGAAACGACGTCGCTGGTGTGGGATGGCGGCAACATCATCGTCAATCCGCGTAACGGATTGTATGGTGCCATCATCGTCGGCCCGAAGGGATCGCAGTACCGCGATCCGGTGACCGGCGCGGATGTGTCGCAGAAGAACAGCTGGCGGGCGGACGTCATTGTGGACGCCACCTTGCCGGAAAACATGGGCAAGCGGAACTATCGTGATGTGGCCCTCTTCTTCCAAGACGAGGACAACATCATCGGGACCGCGTTCATGCCCTATGTGCAGAACGTGGCCGGTTTGACGTCGGTGAACTACCGCGCCGAACCGTACAAGTTCCGTGAAGAGCAAGGCTGCTCGCTCGGGAAGATTTTCCAGCCCTGTGCGGTGGATAAGCCCGAGGATCCCGTCACGCCTCTGATCGAGGCGCATGCGGGTGACGCCGTTCGCATCCATGTCATCGGTGCGAACAGCGAGCAGAACGGCATGTTTGCGGTCGAAGGCCACGAGTGGCCGATCGAGCCGTACATGGCCGGTGCTGACATGATCAGCGTCGTGGAGTATGCCGGATCCGAGACCCTCGATGTCTTCCTCCGTGGCGGTGCGGGCGGCCCGTATCGTCAGGTGGGTGACTTCGTCTGGTCCAACGCCCGGCTGCCCTACACGCAGTCAGGACAGTGGGGCTACCTCCGTGTGTTGCCAGCCGGCGATTCACGGATCCAACCGCTCGGCGCGGCCGGTATGGGCGCCAAGCAGGCGGATGCGCAGCCCGCAGTGAAAGCCATTCCGACCGCAATGAAGTAAGCGGGACGGACATGGTGTAACACCTGATGGGGGGGCTGCCTGTTTCATGCAGCTCCCCCATCGTGTTTCTACAGGCTGAAGGAAATTTGGTTTTCCAGAATTGGGCGAGAGGCGAGGGGCAAGGGGAACAACGGTATGAGGCGATGGGGCGCATTCAATGAGTCGCGAGTCGGGGTGATGCTGGTTGTGCTTGCCTCGTGCCTCGTGCCTCTAGCCTCGTGCCCAAGCCCTGCATTGGCCAATCACGAGTCCTCCGCGCAGCCGCCGCTATGGACCCCGTTGGATGATGTCGAACGGATGGCGGCCCTGGAGGTGCCTGGCGGCATGGTAACGGTACCGGCCGGAGAGTTTTTGATGGGGAGCGATCCGCGCAAGGATCGGGCCGCAGGACCGCAAGAGTTGCCGCAGCATCGCGTCTATCTCGATGCGTTCCAGATTGATCGGTATGAAGTGTCGAATGTCGAGTATCTGCGCTTTATTCTCGCCACCGGCGCGGACTGGCCGCCGTTCTGGCGGGCCAAACCCTTTCCTGACAAAATGGCGCTGCATCCCGTCATCAACGTCAGCTGGCAGGAGGCGGATGCCTATTGCCGCTGGACCGGCAAGCGGTTGCCGACCGAGGCGGAGTGGGAAAAAGCCGCGCGGGGCGAGGATGGGCGGGTGTTCCCCTGGGGCGATGAGCCGGCGGGATGGATCAAGAGCAATATCGCCCATCCCGGATCGAAGCGGGGCGCCAAGTATCCCCCCCTGGCCAACATCAACCGGTATGACAAAGGGGCCAGCCCCTATGGGGTCTATCAAATGGCGGGGAACGTCAGTGAATGGGTGGCCGATTGGTTTGATCCGGACTATTACGGGCAAGGGCACAATGCCAATCCCAAGGGGCCTGCGACCGGCGAGTTGAAAGTGTTTCGTGGCGGATCCTGGAACGAAGATCCGGAAGTCGCGCGGTCGGCTGGGCGCAATGGGGGCGAGGTCACGAGGAAAAGCTATTTAACCGGATTTCGCTGTGCGAAGTCTGAATTGGGCCAGCGGCAGGAGGCGAGTGGCGAAGGGGGGGATGGTGCGATCCCCGCGCCGCTTGCCTCGCGCCGCTAGCTTGCGACGAACAAGGAGGCCGAGAAATGGAACGGAAAGAAACGGAGCAGTTTCGGAAGTGGGAGTGGGGGATCAATGCCGTGTTGGTGTTAGCCGCGCTGCTGATCATGGCGCGCATGGCCTGGGGGCTCGATACCCAGGATATCGTGGTGGAATGGACGGAGGCCGGGAAGAAGCTCGCGACTGAACGGGTGGCAAACTGGAAGACGAAAGACGAAATGGTGCTGGTCCCGGCCGGTGAATTTATCATGGGCAGCGATAAAAAGACGGACCGGCTCGCCTATCGGGGGGAAATTCCCCAGCGGCGGGTGTATCTGGATGCGTTCGAGATCGGCAAGTACGAAGTGACCGCGTTGGAATACCTGAAGTTCGTCTTGGCGACCGACCGGAAGCCGCAATTGGATTGGCGCTATGACGGCGGCAATTTTCAGGAGACCATGGCGCATCACCCCATTATGCACGTGTCCTGGTACGACGCAGATGCCTATTGCAAGTGGGCGGGCCGGCGCTTGCCGACTGAAGCGGAATGGGAAAAGGCGGCGCGGGGCACCGATGGACGGCTCTTTCCCTGGGGACCCGAACTGGCCGGGCCGACCAGAGCGAATTTCGGGCGGACTGGATTGTCCGGCCCTGTGCGCGACCGTCCGGAGCGGTTGCTGCTGTATCCGCCGATCATTTCCGTTGATCGTTACGACAATGCGGTGAGTCCCTATGGCCTCTATCAGATGATTGGCAATGTTTCTGAATGGGTGAACGATTGGTATGACCAGGATTACTACAAAACGGCCCCGGACCGGAATCCCCAAGGTCCTGAAAAAGGGACGCAGAAGGCCTTCCGTGGCGGTGGCTGGATGGACAGCACCACCACGATGCGCGCGGCCATGCGCAACGGCACCGATCCCAATACGAAGATCAATTGGATGGGCTTCCGCTGTGCGCGCGATGCGCAGGGAGAGGCGGGATCAAAAGTTTCGCTGATGAAGAACTAGTGCACGAGTGAGTTTATGAAGGTACTTTTTACCAAGCTGATGTCTCGGGCCGGCGAGTCGGATTCAGCTGAACCGACAAAAGATCAGGACGATCTTTTGCCACCAACCCAGGGAGGGGAGCATCATGCAGGTTTGGACAGCCGTACGGAGCATTGGAGTGTGGTGTGCCGCAGTTGCGATCGCCGGGGGGCTCGGTGTGTCTGGTGCCTCGCCGGCTATGGCTGAAGAAGGCACCGGGAATCAGGTGTTCTTCAAGGGCGGGTTCATGAATTTGAACCATGACCGAGGGAACCAGACGTTTACGGATGTGGGGGGCGGAGCGACCGGTACTAACGGTGGGAATGCTGGTTGGTATGCGGGGGCCGGTCTTGATCTCGTCATGTCGAAGAATGCCTGGGGGGCCGTGGACAAGACCTGGGTGGTGGGCGAGATCGGATTGCAGTTTAACCGGATCAATTCAGCCCGAGTAAACAACGCGATTGGGTATGTAACGACTAGTACGAATGACATGCAGCAGGTGCAACTCACGATGATGACCATCAACGTGTCGCCAAAGATCAAGTTCATGGAGGGGAGTGCGTTCCGTCCTTGGATCATTCCGATCGGGCTGGATTTTCATGTGATCAGCCCACCGTCGAATAGGACGCAGTATCTGGATATGGGCGTGCAGTTTGGCGCGGGCTTCGAGATGCAGGTCTGGAAGGCGTTCATGCTTGGCGTGGATGCTCGGTACCACCTCACGGCTCGCATGACCAACACGAACAACGATTATTTCCAAGTCGGCCCCTATGTCGGGATTTCGTTCTAGGAGATGTCCAGCACGCGGGGCGTTGACGCCCCGCGTGCTGGCGCGACTGGGGTGCAGGCGATGAATTTGGTGGTGCACATTCCCCATCGGGTGACGGAAGAAGATTCCGGCGCGCTGAGCCTCGCTCAGCGCGCTCCCACCTTCATCATGGAATCGGAAGGGGAGGAGCGGGTCTGTATCGCCACATTTCCGGACCTGCCGAAAGGCATCGATCTGGCGCTGCAGCTGATCGGGGAATCCGTTCGCATTCACGGCGCCTGGGCCAGTATCAACGCCCGCCCGATATCCAATCTGACGAAGCTCTGGCAGCGATTGGAGTGTTATCGGGAAAGTTTGCTCGTGGACGATGTGCGCCGCCATTGCTTGGAGAAGTCGGCCCTTTTTCACACCCTGGTGGGGTGCGAAGTGAGCCGCTGTCCGGTGTCCTGCCAGTTTCTCTGCACGCCTTGCCGGTTGATGTTGCAGGACGATCTCGATCCCTCTCTCAGTGTCTCGATCGCGGACGCGGCCACGTTCGCGGAAGTCGAGTGGTGTCCGCACCTGGCGGCGGCGATGGCGCCGCCTGCCGGAGCCCAACCGATGCTCTTGAATCCCCGCTCAGCCCGTCCGTAGAGTGGCAGACCAGTCATGTTGCCACTTATCCTGGTCTGGATTCATCTTCTTGCCGCGGTCAGCTGGATCGGAGGGACGCTGTTTCTCTCCCTGGTCCTGGCGCCGTCGTATCGCGCATTGGCGTCCAAGCCGGATGCCGGCGCCCTCTTTCGGGCCACGGCGAGGCGGTTTCGTCTGATTGTGTGGAGTGCGGTCGCGGTGCTGGGGTTGACCGGGCCCATGCTGGTTGTCTCGCATGGCTGGCCGCTCTTCGAACCTGCGAGATGGCCGTCGCTGCTGGCGGTGAAGCTGTCGTTGGTGGGCCTCTTATTGCTCATGACGCTGGCCCATGATCTGGTGCTCGGTCCGCTGGTGCGGGCGGTCATGGCGGTGCCCGCCGATCAGCGGCAGGCCTCCGATCGCACGATTCTGACGGCGGCCACCTGGCTGCCGCGCTTGGCGCTGTTGCTGGCCCTTGCGGTCTTGCTGGCGGCGGTGATGCTGGCCCGCCAGTAGCCGGCCGGTTGATCTCTTTCCTTGATCCCTCTACTCTATAGTCAGTATGAAGCTGAGATGGCGCGCGGGAAATCCATCCTGTTTGCGCATGGCGGATCGAAGGAGGATGCCTATGAGTTGTAACCAATATATGCGCGCACGGGCTGCCCGTGCAGTCCAGGCCTGTGGATTGGGTGCGTGGGCACTGATGGGGGTGATGATGGCCCAGCCAAATGCGGCCTCAGCCTATGAGGTCTGGCTGACCGATCAATCCGATACAGGGAAGGAGAGCGGCGGGTATTTGCATATCTATGATGGCGCGCAGCTGGCGGCGAATCCAGCCACAGCCAAGCCCATGACCACGATCGATTTCTCGGGGGAGATCGGCAAGTTTTGCGAGGAGGCGACGAAGAAGCCGGTGCGCCGTCCGCACATGTTGTTCTTCAACAAGGCCCAGGACCATGTCATCCTGTCGTTCTTGAGCGGGCATGTGCTCTTCATGGATGCGGCGACGAAGAAGCCGGAAGCCTGTCTTTCGATGGGCAAGAACGTTCATGCAGCCTGGCCGACGCCGGATCAGAAGATGGCGATTGCCGCCAACATCGCCGAAAAGAAGTTTATCCGGATCTGGACGGACTACAGCGCCCACACGTTTACCTTCGATCCGGACAAAGACGTAGTGAATTTGACCGCCTTCGAAGGCGCCGAGCGTCCCGACACCTCGCCTATTTGTCCGATTACTGAAGCGTCGAGCCGCTATGCGTTCGTCACCTTGCGTGGCGGAGGCTTGGTGGTGATGGATGTGACCACCACGCCGATGAAGGCCGTGGCGAAGCTCGATAACAACCAGATTCATCCGGCCGGATGCGGGGGCGTCCAAGTCGGTGAGATGATGTACATCAATTCCGGCGGCGGCTGGCCGGTGGCGCCGCTGTCCTACGATGTGTATGCGATCAATCTCACGACGCTGCCCAACTCGATTTCGGCCAAGCTCATCTCCCAGCGGGACGAGAAGTTTGCCGATTCGCACGGGATGGTGGGCGTCGGCCGCTACGTGTGGGTGGCCGATCGGGCCGGGAACAATGTCGAAATCATCGACTCTCTCAGCAACTTGAGCGTGAGTGCGATCGATCTGGCGACCGAGGGGAATAAAGACCCGGCTCCCGATTTGATGGATGTCTCGCCGGACGGCCAGTATGTGTTCGTGGGGCTGCGAGGCCCCAATCCGCTGACCGGCAACGACAAGGGTGTGCATAATGCCAAGGGCACGATCCCCGGTGTTGGCGTGATTCATGTCGATGCGGACGGAAAAGTTGGGCATTACAAGGGACAGGCGGTGATTACGAATAAGAAGGACGACAAGGAGACCGCCGACACTCACGGAATTGCGGTCAGAAAATAATGAGCGCGATGCATGGGCCTCCGGATTCATGTCCGGGGGCCCGTGCTGTGTTCTCTTCCCTCTCTCCCCTCAAGTCCTCTTTTCCTCTCAGCGAGTGACCCGTTCTGCGACAGTGTGATTCATGGCTCTGTGGAAAGACTCCCCTTCTTGCCGGATCACTCCGTGCGCTTGAGGGCATCTACTTGAAATTCCAGCAGGAATAGCTCCGGTTGCTGCGAGGGAGTTACGGCCCTACGCTTGCATTCCGGTGAATGAAGGAACAAAAGGAGCATGACGATGCATCCCATTCATCCGATGCTGGTCCATTTCCCCATCGCACTGTTGTCGGCCACGGTATTTTTCGATGTGCTGGCGCAACGATGGCGGCGGGAGGAGTGCCGGATCGCCAGCCTGTACACACTGATATTGGGATTGGCTGGCGCGCTCGCCGCAGTCGCCAGTGGCGCCATGGCGGAGGAGGCGGTGGAGCATAGCGGGGTGCCCGAGCAGGTGCTTGAGCTGCATGAATCGTTGGGGTTCGCCACGTTCTGGATCTTTGCCGGATTGCTGGGGCTGCGGGCCGCCATCTGGCTTGAGTGGGTGCAGGAACGCCCGCTCGTTTCCCTGGCGCTCGGGGTGACCGGTGTTGCGGTGCTGCTCGTGGCCAGCTACTTCGGCGGCAGTCTTGTCTATGAATATGGCGCCGGGGTGATGGTTCCAAGGTAGCAACGAGCAGGGGACAAAGGAACGGGATGAAACAACGTATCGGCATGGTGGCGGTGATGTTGTGGGCGGTCACGATCGCTGCGGGCGCGTGGCTGTTTGTATCGGGGGTGACGAGGCCCGGAGCGGACGGCCGCACGGAGATCCGTTTGGCGGCGAGCGAGCGAGATCTGATTCTCGGAGAGATGCGGCAGCTCTTAAAGGCGGTGGATGGGGTCGTCAGAGGCCTGGGGGAGCCGCAGCCGGATGTGGCATCGATGGAAGCTGTGGCCCGAGGGGCAGGGATGGGCATGGCGGCGGATGTCAATCCGGCGATCATGGTCAAGCTGCCGCTTCCGTTCAAGCAGATGGGGATGTCGATCCATCGGGATATGGATGCGCTGGCCGATGCCATCAGCCGGAAAGAGAGTTCGCAGCAAATTCTGCAACGCCTCGCGAGCATGACGGCCCGCTGCACGGCGTGCCACGAGTTGTATCGGTTCTCTACGGAGCGGTAGACGTGGGACGCGTGCGGGCGGGACATCGCGAATCCATTTTGCCGGCGATGACTCCTATCAATCAGGATGAGGGCCTGTTGACACATGCTGAACGCTGACTGCTGACAGCGTGGAGAAAAGGAGGATTCCATGGCACGAGTGGTCATCATCGGCGCATCGATCGGGGGATTGCCCGCGGCCTATGAGGCACGGGCTCTATTGGACAAGAAGCATCGGGTGACGGTGATTTCAAATGTTGAGTCGTTTCACTTTGTGCCGTCGAATCCGTGGGTGGCGGTGGGCTGGCGCAAGCGGAAGGACATCAGTTTTGCGCTGGGGCCGGTATTGGAAAAGAAGGGGATCGAATTTGTGCATGCCACGGCCGACCGGATCGAGCCGGAGCAGAACCGGGTGGTCACAGCGAAAGGCGAAGTGCCGTACGACTATCTGATCGTCGCCACGGGTCCGAAGTTGAATTTTGGCGCCGTCCCAGGCCTGGGCCCCAGCGGCTATACCCAGTCGGTCTGTAATGTGGACCATGCCGAACAGGCCTGGGGGGCGTATCAGAGTTTTCTCAAAGATCCCGGTCCGATCGTGGTCGGCGCCGCTCAGGGAGCCTCCTGCTTCGGGCCGGCCTATGAGATGGCCTTTGTCATCGACGCGGACCTGCGTAAAAAAAAGCTCCGCAAGAAAGTCCCGATCTATTTTGTGACGCCGGAGCCCTACATCGGGCATATGGGGTTGGCCGGTGTGGGCAAGTCGCGGCGGCTCATGGAAGATGAATTCGCCGAACATTCCATCAAGCCCATCTCGAATATGTCGATCAAGGAAGTGCAGCCGGGGAAAATGCTCTTGGATGACGGGCAGGAAGTGCCCTTCCGCTATTCGATGATCATCCCGCCGTTTGCGGGGGTGGATGCCGTCGCCGGGACGGCTGGGTTGTGCAACCCCAAGGGGTTTGTGAACATCGATGCCTACCAGGCGAATCCCAAGTATCGAAATATCTATGCGGTGGGAGTCTGCGTGGCGATTCCTCCGGTGGAGCAGACGCCGGTGCCGACCGGTGCGCCGAAGACCGGGTACATGATCGAATCGATGGTGTCGGCCGCCGTGCACAATATCAACGCGGACATTGAGCACAACGCCAAGAGGGACACGGCGACGTGGAATGCCATCTGTCTCGCCGACATGGGCGATACGGGGATGGCGTTTGTCGCGCTTCCGCAAATGGCCCCTCGAAACGTCACCTGGGCCAAGAAGGGCAAGTGGGTGCATCTGGCCAAGATCGGCCTGGAGAAGTATTTCCTGATGAAGATGAAGCGGGGCGTGAGCGAACCGTTTTTCGAGAAGGCGATTTTGAACGCCATGGGGATCAATAAGCTGGAATGAGCTGGGTGTGACTCAGAAGCAGGCTGAATCCTTTTTTTTGCCGAAGGCTCCCATAGGCAGGAGAAAAGGAGGCCCCTATGAAACTCAATGAGATGTTGCGGTTGATTGCCGGGATATTCGTGTTGCTGGCCGTATTTCTGGGGGCCACCGTGCATCCCTATTGGAATTATTTTGCCGCCTTCGTGGCGTTGAACCTGATTCAGTCGGCCTTTACCTGTTGGTGTCCGATGATGGCACTGTTGAGGAAGCTCGGTGTTCGGGAGTAGAACGGTGACCGCAGGGGAGACGAGACGTGAATCGACTGCTGATTGGCCTGCTGTTGTTGGTATCGTTCGGATGCGGCTCGAAGGAGGAGCCGGTTGCGGCTGTTGTGGCGGCCGCGCCGCAGACGACGATTCAGGCTGCGGTCATCGATGTGGCGATGGCCCAGGTGCCTGTGCGTGTCGAGGTCACGGGGCAGGTCACAGCCATCTTTCAGGCCACGCTCTCCAGCCGCATTCAAGGCACGATCGATCGTCTTCTGGTCAGAGAAGGGACGCGCGTGGCGAAGGGGCAAATCCTGATTCAACTGGATAATCGGGACGTGCAAGCCGACCTGGCGCGCGCTTCGGCGGAAGTGGAGAATGCGCGGGCGCAACTCATTCGCATGAAGGCGCTCTTGACCGAGGATGCCGTCTCGAAGCAGGAAGTGGAAAATGCCACCAGGGCCTTCAAGGTGGCCGAGGCGAGTCGGAAAGCGGTCCTGGCCCAACTCAGCTATACCGTGGTGAAGGCCCCGTTCGATGGTGTGATCACCGAAAAGAGGGTGGAGGCCGGCGAGTTGGCGTCGCCTGGTCAGCCGTTGCTGCAGATGGAAGACCCCCGGCAGCTGCGTCTCGAGGCGACGGTGGCCGAAGGGGATCTGAAGGCCGTGTCTCTCGGTGACAAGATTCCGATCCTTATCGATGCGCTCGGTGCCGCCCCCTTGCATGGTGTGGTGAGTCAAATCCTTCCCGCGGGCGATCCTCAAACCCATACCTTCATGGTCAAGGTGGATTTACCGGTGACCCCCGGCCTGAAGAGTGGCATGTTCGGCCGGTTGCAGTTGGACAAGGGGATGACCCAGACCATCCTGGTGCCCTCCTCTGCCGTGATCGAGCGTGGAGAACTGACCAGCCTGTTCGTGGTCGGGGCCGATCGGATCGGCCGGCTCCGGTGGGTGAAGCTGGGACGCCGATTCGACAAACAGGTTGAGATTCTGTCCGGTGTGAATGCCGGCGAACGGGTGCTGCTCGACGGTGCCCGGGGAATCGACGGCGCCATGGTGCAGGGCATTCATACAGTCACGTCCCCGACAAACCCATAGCGACAGGACATGATGGATCAGTATCGCCCAGGGCTCAGCGGCCGGATTGCCGCCCTGTTTATCGGCAGCAAGCTGACGCCGCTGATCATGCTGGGCGCGTTGCTGCTGGGGCTGTTTGCGATTGTCGTGACTCCCCGCGAAGAAGAACCCCAAATCGTTGTGCCGATGGCCGATGTCTGGCTGCCCTTCCCCGGCGCCTCCGCCAAGATTGTCGAAGAACAACTGACCAAGCCGTTCGAGCGGAAGCTGTCTGAGATCAAGGGCGTGGAGTATGTGTATTCCATTTCACGGCCCGGCGGCGCGCTGATCATCGTGCGGTTCTACGTCGGCCAGCCGATGGAGCAGAGCCTGGTCGATCTCTATGACAAGCTGATGTCGAATCAGGATCTGTTGCCCCCGGGAGCAGAACCCTTCCTGGTGAAGCCGAAGGACGTCAATGACGTGCCGATTGTGACTCTCACGCTGTCGAGTCAACGGTACGGCGAATTTGAACTGCATCGGCTGGCCGAACAGGTGCTGGAAGAGGTCAAGAAAGTGGCCGGAACCTCGGCCGGATTTATTGTCGGCGGTCAGACTCGGGAACTGAAGGTGCAAATTGATCCCGCGCGGTTGAAGGCCTACGGTCTGACACCGTTGCAAGTTGCCGGCGTGATCCGCGGGGAAAATCGGGCATTGCCGACAGGCCGATTCGATGCGCGCAATCAGAGTTTCCTGGTGGAGACGGGCCGCTTCATCCGGTCGCGTGACGATCTCGACTCGCTGGTCGTGGGCGTCAGCGAACAGCGGCCGGTCTATCTGCGCCAGGTGGCCGAGGTCACGGATGGGCCAGCTGAGGCAAACAGGTATGTGTGGTTTGGTTTGGGCGCTGGGAGTGCTCGTGAAACGTCAGACGTGAAACGTGAAATGAGAGAGCCCACGTCCCACCTTTCACCTTTTACGTCTCACGAATCTCCGGCGGTGACGGTGGCGATCGCCAAGCAGGGCGGAACGAATGCGGTGACGGTGGCCGAACAAGTGCTTCGCACAGTCGAGGCGATGAAGGGGCTCACCATTCCGGCGGATGTGCGCGTCACGGTGACGCGCGATTATGGGGAGACGGCGCAGGAAAAGGCCAACGAACTGCTGTGGCACCTGCTCACCGCCGTGGTGGCGGTGGTCGTCTTTCTCGGCATCGCGCTCGGACCGCGCCCCGCCGTGGTCGTGTCTTTGGCGATCCCGCTCACGCTGGCCTTGACGCTCTTCACGTCGATGCTGATCGGCTACACGATCAATCGCGTCACGCTATTTGCCCTGATCTTCTCGATCGGGATTCTCGTGGACGATGCCATTGTGGTTGTCGAAAACACCTACCGGCATCTGACGCTCCGCTTGAAGCCTCATCAGGAAGCCTCGATCTATGCGGTGGACGAAGTCGGGAATCCCACGATCCTGGCCACGTTTACGGTCATCGCCGCCTTGCTGCCCATGGCATTCGTCTCCGGGTTGATGGGGCCCTATATGCGTCCGATTCCCGTAAACGCCTCGATCGCCATGTTCTTCTCGCTGCTGGTTGCGTTTATCGTGATTCCCTGGTTCTGCCAGACTTGTTATCGGCCTGGCGTGAAAGTCGCGGGAGTGGATCATGAGGGGGACGAGCAGGGGCTGACGTCTCGTCTATACCGGCGTGTGCTGTCGCCGCTGCTGGCGCATCCGGTTCTGGCGTACGGATTTTTGGGTGGCGTGGCGTTGTTGCTGGCCGGGTCTTGCCTGTTGTTCTATACCCGACATGTCGTGGTGAAGATGATGCCGTTCGACAACAAGAGCGAATTGCAGCTCGTCGTGGATATGCCGGAAGGCACCACGCTGGAAGAAACGGCGCGAGTCACGCAGGCGCTCGGCCGCTTCGTGAGGACCGTTCCTGAGGTGCGGGATTATCAGGCCTATGTGGGCACGGCTTCGCCATTCAATTTCAACGGATTGGTGCGGCACTATTATCTTCGAGAACAGCCCCATGAGGCGGACATTCAAGTCAACCTGGTGGCGAAAAGCGAGCGTGCCGCGCAAAGTCATGACATCGCTCAACGGATTCGTCCTCAGGTTCAGGAAATTGCCAAGCAGTACGGGGCCAATGTGAAGACTGTCGAGGTCCCGCCCGGGCCTCCGGTGCAGTCGGTACTGGTGGGAGAAGTCTATGGGCCGGATTACACAAGCCAGATTGCCGCTGCGCGGGAGATTCGAGCCTTGTTTGAGTCCACGCCGGGAGTGGTCGATGTGGATGATTACATCGAAGCCGACCAGGTGAAATATCTTTTTACGGTGGATCGGGCCAAGGCGGCACTGGCCGGGATCCCATCCGAGGACATCGTGAACACCTTGCGCATGGCGCTGGAAGGCACAAAAATCGGGCTGGTCCATATTCCCCAGGAGAAGAGCCCTGTCCAGATCGTGCTGCGGCTGCCGTTGGCGGAGCGGACGGGGCTTGAGCACATCGGTGAAATTGGATTGCGGACGAACACCGGCGGGATGGTGCAACTGTCCGAGTTGTTGACCGTCGAGCAGCGGATTCAGGACCACGCGATCTACCACAAAAATCAGAAGCCGGTGGTCTATATCGTGGCCGATGTCGGCGGGCCCGGTGCGGAGAAGGCCGAGAGCCCGGTCTACGGTGTGCTGGGAGTCGGGAAAAAACTGGACGCGTACCGTCCGGCCGAGGGCTATCAGATTGAGCAATATTATGCGAGACAGCCCTGGTCGGAAGAGCAGCTGGCGATGAAGTGGGACGGGGAATGGCAGATTACCTATGAAACGTTTCGCGACATGGGCATCGCGTTTGCGGTGGCGATGCTCCTGATCTATCTGCTGATCGTCGGGCAGTTTCAATCATTCCTGACGCCGCTGATCATTATGGCCCCGATCCCGCTCACCCTGATCGGGATTCTGCCTGGCCATTGGCTGACCGGTTCCTATTTCACCGCGACCTCCATGATCGGTTTTATCGCACTCGCCGGCATCATCGTCAGGAACTCGATTTTGCTGGTGGACTTCATTCAGCTTCAAGAGCGAAGCGGCGCGTCATTGGCGGAGGCCGTCATCAAGGCCGGCGCAATCCGCACCAGGCCAATTCTTCTCACTGCCGCTGCCCTCATGGTCGGGGCCTTTGTCATTATTCTGGATCCCATCTTTCAAGGTCTGGCGGTGTCGTTGCTGTTCGGCGTGGCCGCCGCCACGCTGCTGACACTGGTCATCATTCCCGTGTTGTACTATCACGTGATCGGCAAGAACCGTGTCGTGTAACGGCGCTGGCTGTTGCGACTGATGTCGGGCCGTGCCATCAGCGAATACAACCAATCTATTGGAGCGTATGGCCGTGTGTATAGGTGGGATGGGGAGAATACCTACCATATTTTGTAGCTTGGCAAATCCAATGGGAAGGCTTATCATCCCTTCTCAATTTATTTCCTGGACTCTTGAGAGGTCGTTCATGTCGCATGAGACGATCGAACACCCCTCGCCGATGCCGGCTCCCCACACAGCCTGCTGCCCCCATGCCCGCCTCATCGACGACGTCTTGAGTCTCGATGGGAAGCGTACGGGCCAGGTGCGTTGTCTCGAGTGTGGAGCAACGTTCGAGGACCCCTACAAGGGGTGTAAATAACTCGATCGGCGGGCGACTAAGCAGTCGAGCCTCTGTTGCGTTCCGCGACAGCGCTTGGTCTGAACCTGTAGCAAGACTCCCCTGCGCTTCTCTCCCCTGGTCAGCTCAGTTCCCGGATTGCCCAATAATTTCGCGCAAGTTCGGTGAGCGCTTTGGGGGGCGCAGGCTCCCTCCTTGCAATAATTCAGCATAGAAGGCAGGCTGTGCCTATGAACAAAAAGATCTCCTTTTCCATCTGGTATGTGTTTCTCGCCATCTGGGCCGTGATCCTGGTCCACGATTTCATCCATGCCTTGAGCAAGGTTGAAGAGCTGCCCTATAGCCAGTTCAAGACCTTGGTGGCCACAGGCAAAGTGGCCGAGGTGTCGGTGAGCAGTCATGTGCTGACCGGGAAGCTCCAACCCGAGGGTGAGGCGAAAGAGCAGAAGTTGTTTACGACGATTCGTGTCGAGGACCCCGATCTGGTGCGGGAACTTAATGAGCACGGTGTCATATTCGCCGGGGTGATCGAAACCACCTTCTGGCGTGATCTGCTGTCGTGGATGTTGCCGGTCGTCGTGTTTCTTGGGATCTGGTTTTTTATTTTCCGCCGGTTGGGCCAGGCGCAGGGCGGTTTTATGCAGGTGGGGCAGTCCAAGGCGAAGATTTATGCGGAAAAGGATACGAAGGTGACCTTCGCCGATGTGGCGGGAGTGGATGAGGCGAAGGAAGAACTCCGCGAGGTAATCGAGTTCCTCAAGACACCGGAAAAGTTCACGAAACTGGGCGGAAAGATCCCAAAGGGGATTTTGCTGGTCGGTCCGCCGGGAACCGGCAAGACGCTCTTGGCCCGCGCCGTCGCGGGCGAAGCCGGGGTGACGTTCTTCAGCATCAGCGGGTCGGAGTTTGTGGAAATGTTCGTGGGGGTGGGCGCGGCCCGGGTTCGTGATCTGTTCGAACAGGCCAAACTGAAGGCTCCCTGCATCATCTTCATCGACGAACTCGATGCGTTGGGAAAGGCGCGCGGCATGGGGCCGATGGCGCATGAGGAACGGGAGCAGACTTTGAATCAGTTGCTGGTCGAGATGGATGGGTTCGATCCGCGGATTGGCGTCATTCTCATGGCGGCCACCAACCGGCCCGAGATTCTTGATCCGGCCTTGTTGCGGGCGGGCCGGTTCGACCGCCATGTCCTGGTGGATCGGCCGGATAAGAGCGGCCGGCTCGCGATTCTTCGCGTGCATGCACAACAGGTGACGCTAGGCCCGGACGCGGATCTCGAAAACATCGCGGCGATGACCCCCGGTTTTTCCGGCGCCGATCTGGCGAACATTATCAACGAAGCGGCGCTGTTGGCCGTGCGCCGTGGCAAGGACCAGGTTGGCATCTCCGAACTGCAGGAGGCGGTTGAGCGCGTCATTGCGGGGCTGGAAAAAAAGAATCGCGTTCTGAATAAGATGGAGAAAGAACGGGTGGCGTATCACGAAACCGGTCATGCCCTGGTGGCGCTGTCCTTGCCGGGAGCGGATCAGGTTCAGAAAATCTCGATCATTCCGCGCGGCATCGCGGCGCTCGGCTATACGCTGCAACTCCCGACGGAAGACCGATTCTTAATGACGAAATCCGAGCTGGAGAACAAAGTGGCGGTGCTCCTTGGCGGGCGGATTGCCGAAGAGCTGATATTTGGCGAGGCCTCGACCGGCGCGCAAAACGATCTGGTGAAAGCCACCGACATCGCCAAGAGCATGGTGAAGGCCTACGGGATGAGCGAGAAACTGGGGGCGATTACCTTGGAGCGGGAGCGGCAGCCGCAGTTTCTTCAGCTTCAAACGGCGCAGGAAAAGGGCGATTATTCGGAAGAGACTGCCCGTGAGATCGACTGCGAAATCCGGCGGATCGTCGATGGACAGTATGAACGGGTGAAACAGTTGCTGGCGGGCAAGAAAGCCGCCCTGCTCGCCGGCGCGACGATGCTGCTGGAGCGGGAAGTGATCAGCGGGGCGGAGTTGCGGGCGATCATGGGAAAAGGCTGAGGCGCGAGCGAGCCGCGAGACAGGATCGTCCTCCTGCAATAGGGAGCGTGACTGTGGGCCAGCCGGCATCGGTTCAAATTTCGGGCAAGGTGATCTACTGCCGTGGGCGGTGGACGTTGCCAAATTTGGCGGATCTCGAACGCCAAATTTTGGCGCTTCGCTGGCCTGAGGGCAGTGGGGTGCTGTGCGATGCGAGCGACATGACCGCCTTGGATACAGGCGGTGCCGTGTTGCTTCAACAGACTCTTCAGACCATCTATCGCAGGGGGCCGAAGCCGGCGGTGGAAGGCCTGCGGCCGGAGTTCGAGGGGCTCGTTCAGCTGGTCGGCGCTCAGCGGGCGGGCCGCGCTGCGGAGCCTTTGGCGGCGCGAAGAACCGGCATGGAGCGGCTTGGGCGGGCCGCCTGGTATCGATGGGAGTGCGGCCGTCGTGGCCTGACGTTTCTTGGCGAGAGCACCGTGGCCTTGTCTCGTGTGGTGTTGCAGCCGCGGTTGATTCGCTGGCAGTCGCTCTTGCGGATGCTCCACATCGATGGCGTGAATGCCTTGCTGATCACGGGATTGCTCACCTTTCTGGTGGGCGTCGTGATCGCCTATCAGGGCGCCGAACAGTTGCGAAAATTCGGGACGAACATTTTCATCGTGGATTTAGTCGGGATCTCGCTGTTGCGGGAGATCGCGCCGCTCATCGTGGCCATTTTGATTGCCGGACGCTCGGGGTCGGCCTATGCCGCTGAGATCGGGACCATGAAGGTGACGGAAGAGCTGGATGCGGTGCGCACGCTCGGCATCTCCCCGATGAACCTGCTCGTCATCCCGAGAACGCTGGCGCTGGTGATTGCCTTGCCGTTGCTCACCGTGTACGCGGATGTGCTGGGGGTCTTTGGGGGCATGCTGATCGCTTCGGGGCAGCTCAACGTGAGCTTTACGGAGTTTGTGTCTCGATTTGAAGAGGCTGTGGCGGTGCGGCATTTTCTGATCGGGATCGGCAAGGCCCCGTTCTTTGCCGTCATCATCGCTCTCGTAGGATGTTATCAAGGTTTTCAAATTCGTGGCGGCGTGGACGATGTCGGGCGGCATACCACCATCAGTGTCGTGCAGGGGATCTTTTTGGTGATCGTGTTCGATGCGATTTGCAGCATTCTGCTCAATTGGTGGGATCTGTGATGGGAAGTATGGGCAAGAGGCGCGAGGTAAGAGGCTAGTGGGAATTGCCGAGTCTCAGGCTTCACCGCCAACCTCGATTATCGAGGTCAGCCATGTGGCAACTCGGTTCGGGGAGGCCGTGGTGCATGCGGATGTCAGCCTGTCGGTGCGGCAAGGCGAGGTCTTTGCCATCGCCGGCGGAAACGGGTGTGGCAAGTCCACGTTGTTGCGCGAGATCGTGGGATTGCTGACGCCTTCGTCCGGGGCCATCCGCCTCTTTGGCGTGGACAGCCGCTCGCTGGAGGAATATGACGGGACGCCGCTCCATCGGCGGTTCGGGGTGATGTTTCAGCACGGGGCGCTGTTCAGTTCATTGACGCTGGCGGAAAACGTGGCGGTGCCGTTGCGTGAATATACCGTCATGAGTCCGGCGCTCATTCGTGAGATCGTGGCCGTCAAGATTGGGATGGTGGGACTGCCGCCGGAGAGTGCCACGAAATATCCCAGCGAGTTGAGCGGCGGGATGCGGCGGCGGGCGGCGCTGGCGCGCGCGATCGTCATGGATCCCGAGCTGTTGTTCCTGGATGAGCCGACGGCCGGTTTGGATCCGATGATTGCCGCTGGCTTCGACGACCTGGTCCTCTCTCTGAAAGGCCTGTTGGGACTGACGGTGGTCATGGTCACGCATGATTTGGATTCGCTGTGGCGCATCGCCGATCGGGTGGCTGTGTTGGGCAACGGCCGGGTGTTGGGAGTCGGGACGATGCCGGAGCTGGCGCAATCGGAGGACCCCGTCGTGCGGGAATACTTCCACGGTCCGCGTGGGCGCGCCGCGAGCGAGCAGGCGGCGTGGAACGGGCGGGACCGAAATGTGTGACGGGGGCGCTGCATGGAACCGAAGGTGAACTATCTCGTTGTCGGGTTGTTCGTCGCCGTGTTGGGCGCCGCGATCCTGGCCGGTGTGTTGTGGCTGGGGAAGACCGACTATCGGGGCGTTTACGAGCGGTATGAAGCGTATATGCGGGAGTCTGTCGCAGGATTGAGTGTGGATTCGACCGTGAAGTATCGGGGGGTGGACGTTGGTCGCGTGAGAGACATTGCGCTGAATCCAGAGAATCCCGAGGAGGTGCGGCTGACTCTGGATATTGTCCGCGGGACCCCTATCAAGACCGATACGGTTGCGGTTCTTCAGACGCAAGGGCTGACCGGCCTGGCGACGGTCAATTTAACCGGGGGCAGCCGTGAAACGCCCCCGTTGCAGGCCTTGGAGGGACACAAATATCCGGTGATCCAGACGGGGCCGTCGCTGTTCTTCCGGCTCGACGAAGCCATTTCGCGGCTGCTCTCTGAAAAGGGGCTGACCACACTCCTGGCGGATTTGGATACGGTGGCCAAGGGAGCGGCGGAAGTGCTGGATGAAGACAATCGCACGGCGCTGAAACGCACGATCAAGGATCTCTCGGATGTGGCGCAGATGGTCGCGGCCCACAAGGCGCAGGTAGAGCGCGGCCTGGAGGGCGCGGCGCAGAGCGCGGACAATCTTGTGAGGGTGACGGGCGCGCTCAATGAACAGGTTCCGGTCCTGCTGGCGAAAATCAATACAAGCGCGGCCTCGTTGCGGACCGTGGCGGAAGAGCTGGCCCATGCCAGCAAGGCCGTGGGAGCAGTGGTGAAGGAGACGCGTCCCGAATTGGAGCAGTTTTCGCGGCAGACGTTGCCTGAGGCGGGCATGCTGGTGGCGGAACTCCGTCAGCTGGCTGCCACGTTGTCTCGTGTGGCGCGCGATCTGGAGCGCGAGCCCAACTCGCTGGTGTTTGGTCGAACGCCGCCGCCGCGCGGACCCGGTGAATAGCAGGATGCTGAAAAAGTCCCCCAGCGTCGTTCTCGCATCGCTCAGAGGCTCAACGTACCGAAGCGTACGCCTCGCCCCTTCGCTCGCTGCGGCCTTGCCGGATGGCCTTTTTGAGCATCCTGCGATGGAGGAACTGGGCACATGATGAGATTTGGGGTGATAGCAGTTTTAGTGGCCTGGATGGCGGTGGGTGCTGGCTGCCTGTCGCCTCGCGGCGACGCACTGCCCCTGCATACCTATCAGCTGGTTCTCGGTGAGTCTTTCGGTGAGGCTCGACCGGCTGACAGCAACGGACCCTCGCTCCTCGTCAGTCCCGCTCAGGCCGAGCCTGGGTTTGAGACGCCGCGCATGGTGTTTTTCAAACGGCTGTATGAGGTGGAGTATTTTGCGCAGAGCCAATGGGCCGACGCGCCGGCGCGCATGTTGACGTCCTTGCTCATTCAGTCGTTGGATCGGAGTGGATCTTGGCGCGCCGTCCTCCCCTTGCCGGGAGCTGGGCGTGGAGATTATCGTCTCGACTCCTCTGGGTTCGCCGTGCAACAGGAGTTCTTGCAGCAGCCCAGCCGTGTGCGCATGACGGTTCGCACGCAGTTGATCGACCTCAAGGAGTCCAGAGTTGTCGGGGCCCGAACCTTTGAGGCGTTGGAGGACGCGCCCAGCGGCGATGCCTATGGCGGCGTGGTGGCGGCCAATCGGGCGATGGCGGCGCTGCTGGATCAGATCGGCGCCTGGCTGCAGGGCTGTGTACGGCGCGCACCTGTCTGCGGGCGTTCGTGACACGACACAGAAAGGGAACGGCATGACGATCACTCGTGGCTCCTTGATCTGCGCCATCATGGCCTGCTGTTGGTTATTGGCACCCACATCCGGGTTGACGGCCGGTGAACGCAATCTGGTGCGAGGGAAGCTGTTGTATGAAAAATATTGTCTGGCTTGTCATGGTCCGCAAGGAAGAGGGGACGGGGTCATGACGTTGAACCCGCCGGTGGCGGATCTCACGTCAAGCGAGGTGCTGCTCAAGCCGGACTCCCGGCTCTTGAAGAGTATTCACGAGGGACGGCCGAACACCGCGATGGATGCCTGGCAGTCCACGATGTCGGACGAAGCCATCCGTGACGTGCTGGCCTATCTGCTGACATTCCCGCGATGATGTGGCGGTCATGAAGCTGTCATGGAAAACCGGGCTGAGTTTCGGACTCACCTCGGGCGTCATCACGACACTCGGCCTGATGGTGGGGCTGCATTCAGGAACTCATTCGCGTGCCATTGTGCTCGGCGGGATTCTGACCATTGCCGTTGCCGATGCCATGTCGGATGCCCTCGGCATTCATGTGTCCGAGGAATCGAAGAACAGCGGTCCTGCGAGGCATGTCTGGGAAGCGACGCTGGCGACGTTCGCCGCGAAGTTCGTGATTGCGATGACCTTTGCGGTTCCGGTTTTGATGCTCCCGTTGGATCAGGCGATTGTGATCAGCGTCGTCTGGGGCCTGCTCTTGCTGGCGGTGCTCAGCCTGTTTGTTGCGCGAGCACAAGCGATTTCTCCGTGGAGGGTCATTGGCGAGCATCTACTGATCGCCTTGTGCGTGGTGATTCTCACGCATACGCTCGGTGATTGGGTGCAAGAACTTATTAAGGCGGAATGAAAGGACCTCTCCCGTGAGCCACGATGCCATGACGATGCCGCGAGGCTCCTCCCTTGCGTCCACCTACGAGCATTTGCTCATGCTCTGGACCTCCGGGGTCCGCGACTATCACACCATGCTTTCGGACTATTTGACGGCCAACTCTATCTTTGTCGCGGTCATCGGGTTGATTGTCTCGCGGGAGTCGCTGGCCTGGTCATTCACGGTCTTGATCGGCCTCCTCTGCGTGTTCGGCATTCTCCTGTGCCTGCAAATGGCGATTGTCCTGGGCCGGCTGTCGGGCCAGAATGCGTTGTGGGAATGGCGGCTGCGCGGAATTGAACAGGATCCGGAGTGGAAGGGGCAGAAGCTGATCACAAGCGTCTATCAGCTGCACGAAACGAGGCAGCCGATCGAAGATCGACGGAATGAGCCTCCGGTGTTCCAGCCGAACTGGGCGTTTCGCCAGCACCGGCAGTGGTGGGCTCATCGAGCGATCAGTTTCCCCTGGTTTTTCGGATTCGTCTACGGCGCGTTTCTGCTGTGGGCGGTGACGCAATTGATGCGACAGGTGACCAGTGCCCCGTGAGGGGAAAGGGGATGTCTATGTGGAAGCAGATCGCGCTGATCGTCCTGCTCGTGGCTGCGTGGGGGCCGCGTCAGATGGTCTTGGGGGCGGACTCCGTTGAAAGCGGCGGCACGCAGAAGCTGCATCGCGTGGTGATGCAGCTGAACTCGGGCGAGGAGAAGGTGCAGCGGGGCGTGTTGAACAATATCCGGCACCTCTATCAGGAAGTGGGGCGTGAGCGGCTCCAGCTCGAACTGGTGGCGCATGGAGCAGGGCTGTCGCTGCTGATGACAAGCACGACGACGCTTGGGCCTGAATTAGCTCAATTGAAAGCAGACTACGGGGTGAAGATCACGGCCTGTTCCAACACGATGAAGGCCATGAAGGTGACGCGGGATGATTTGATCGGCGAGGTGGGGGAGACGGTGCCGGCGATGGTGCGGTTGATGGAGCGGCAGGAGCAGGGATGGGCGTATATCAAGCCTTGACCGATGTTGCATGTTGACTCTGATTCTCGATAGGATTTCTCCCATTCCATTTTCCGTGAGAGTTCCGCCGGTGCATCTATGAGCTCACGACGGCCGCTCCGTCAGCCCCCTCCTGCCAGACGATCTGACCAGCCTGTTGATGCAGTCCGGTCTTCTGAGCGCCCGCGCTCGGAAGAGGCAGTTCAACATGAGGATGACCGGCAACGCCTCTTGCACTACCTTGGCGAACGGGTCAAAGAGCTGACGGCGCTGCACGGCACCGTTCGTCTGTTGCAAGACCGTACGAAACCGCTGGAAGAAGTTCTCACAGAGGTGGCGGCCCTTCTTCCGCCGGCGTGGCAATATCCCGACATCGCAGTTGCGCGGATTCAATTCGACGGCATAACTGTCAGCACGCCGGATTTTCAAGAAACTCCCTGGATGCAACGGGCTCCACTGGCCACCTCGACGGGACGAAAAGGATGGATCGAGGTGGCCTATCTGCAGGAGCGGCCCGTGGAATCGGAGGGCTCCTTTCTTCTCGAAGAACGGCACCTTATCGATTCGCTCGCCGACAGCCTGTCCTCTTACCTGACCCGCCGGGAGGCGGAGGAAGGGCTTCGGGATGCCCATGGCCAGCTGCAAGCGCTCTCCCGCCAACTGATGCAAGTCCAAGAGCAGGAGCGGAGAGTGCTGGCTCATGATCTGCATGATGAAGTTGGAACGGCGCTCACGGCGCTGAAGATGAATCTTCAGACCATGCAGCGTGTGGCCGATACGAGGCAAGTCGCAGAGACGTTGAATGATAGTTTGGGGATTTTGGACTCTCTGCTGAAGCGCATACGGGATCTCTCGCTGGATCTGCGCCCGTCGCTGCTGGACGATCTCGGGTTGGTGCCCGCGATTCGATGGTATGTCATGCGGCAGGCCGAGCGGGCCGGAATTGTGGCGCACGTCGACGCTGAGGACTTGCCCAAGGAGCCCTCAGCCGATAAGGCAGTGGTCTGCTTTCGGATCGTGCAGGAGGCGGTGACCAATGTGCTGCGTCATGCGAACGCATCCAGGCTGGACGTGACGCTGCGAAAATCCGGGGCAGGATTCGAACTGCGCATCAAAGATAATGGCGTCGGTTTTTCCCTGCCGGAGTCGAAGGCCGGCGCGTCCGATCGGTGGACGCTGGGGCTGCTTGGCATGCAAGAGCGGGCACGAGCGTTAGGAGGAGCCCTCGTGATCCGCTCGGAGGCGGGACGAGGGACCGAAGTGCGTGCGCAGATTCCTCTGGAGAATGCGGGCACGGCGTAACGTGTTGGAGCGGGAGGAGGCCTCTCATGCCGATCCGGGTCGTTCTGGCAGATGATCACGTGCTCATCCGGGCGGGCTTGCGGGCGTTGTTGCACAGTTTGCCGAACGTCCAGGTCGTCGGCGAGGCGAGCGACGGCCACGAGGCGGTGGCTGTCGTCGAGAAGATTCAGCCCGACGTGGTGATCATGGATATCGCCATGGCGAATTTGAACGGGCTGGAAGCGGCGAGTCGCATCACGCGGCAATGGCCCAAGGTCCGAGTGATCATCCTCTCGATGCATGCCAATGAAGAGTATGTGGGGCAGGCGCTCAATGCAGGGGCTACGGGCTATCTGCTCAAGGGGGCGGAGCCGGCGGAACTCGAACTGGCGCTCAAGGCGGCGGTGCGGGGTGAAACGTATTTGAGCCCCAGTATTTCCAAGCCGCTCGTTCTGGACTATCTCGAACATCGGAAAGACAAGCTTGGACCGGCCATTGAGCTGACCGCCCGCCAGCGGGAGGTCTTGCAGCTCATCGCCGAAGGCTGTTCCACGAAGGACATTGCCAGGAAGTTGGGCGTGAGCGTCAAGACGGTGGATTCGCATCGCACCGAATTGATGCGCCGCTTGGACATTCACGACGTGGCGGGTTTGGTCCGCTATGCGATCCGCCGGGGCTTGGTCTCGACGGACGCCTGACATCGTGCCACTCATGTGCCGCACCGCCTGTTCGGCAGCCAACTCGGGTGGAGCAGGTGACGGACCTATCCACCCGGCGAGGACTCAGGTATTTCCCGCCCGCTTCTCAGGTTTCAACCCGATAGGCCCCTGTTCCCTCCTCCTGTATCGTCGTAATTGAGAAAGTCGATGATGCTTCTGGAATAGTGAAGGAGGTGAACCATGAGGCTCAATTGGACGCAGGCACTTTCCCGTGCGCTTCCCTTGCTGGTGGTTCTCGGATTGACCGGCTGCAGCACGGTCCTTCCGGTGGACCTGCAAGCCAAGCTGGCATCCAACGGGAGCGCGGACGACCATATGGCAGCGGCGGTGTTGTATCAGAGTCGGATCAGTCGGCTGGAGGCGGACGCTGACCGCTACCAGGCGCTCGCATCCACAATCAGCTTGCATGAAGATCCTAAGGGGTTCAGGCGGAGCGCCTTGTTGACGGCCGCGCAAGAGGCGCGCAGTCAGGCGAAGCAGATGGAGGCGCGCTATGCCGAGCATGTTGAACAAGCGCAAGCGATGTATGGGAAGACAAAACAGGATTGAAGGGGCCTAAGAAAATCGGGCCAGTCGGGTGAGTAGGCCGCAAGAGATGGAATGAGGCCGGCGCTGGCTCAGTGAGGGGTGTCCGCCTTGTGAGAAAGGCATCTGTTGGGGGGGGGGCAATTTATGATGCGCTGCCTCTCCCTCCACGAAATCGGGCTTTCCTGAATGGCTGGAAGCGGTGCAGAGGGATTGGCGCGTCCGTTCTGACGATTCTCGCAATCGGGATGGCCGTTGTGGCCGATGGTGCAGCTTCAGAAAATGCGGGTGTCGCCGACGGTCGGCCGATTGCTTCTGAGGCATCCCCCTGGGAAGTGGGCGGCTTTGCCGATGCCGCCTACCTGCTGAATTTCAACTTTCCTCCCAATCACCTGTTTCGAAGCCGGAGTACGACGCCACGAGCCAATGAGCTGGACCTCAACATGGCCGGACTCTCTTTCAGAAAAGACGCGAATGCTTCCTCACGGTGGGGGGCGGAGCTTCTTGTTCATGCAGGAGAAGATGCCAAAGAGTTCGGCTTTGCGAATAACGCACCGAAAGTAGGCGCATCAGACCAGCTTCGGCATTTTGGCAGCGCGAACGTGTCCTATCTCGCCCCGGCCGGTCACGGGCTGCGAATACAGGCCGGTTTGTTCAATAGTCTCATCGGCTATGAGTCGCTGTACTCGAAGGACAATGCGAACTATACGCGTGCCTGGGTCTCGGATTATTCCCCCTACCTCATGTTCGGCGTCAATGCGAGTTATCCGGTCACGCAGGAACTCACAGGCACGGTCTTTGTCATCAACGAATATTTTCATCTCGCCCATGCCAACGATCTGCCCAGCTATGGGGCCCAACTGGCATGGAAAGGGGCGTCCCGGTTTTCCTTTCAGCAGACCGTCTACTATGGCCCGGATCAGTCACAAACGGATATGAAGTTCTGGCGGTTCTTTTCCGACAGCATCGCGAAGTTCCAGGATGGTCCGGTCACCGTCGGCTTCGACTATCAGATCGGCACGGAACGAATGGCCGGGCTCCCAGGGCATCCTCGGGCCTTTTGGACCGGCGCGTCGATGCCGATCCAATGGCATGTGAGCGGGCCTTGGAGTGTGGCGGTTCGCCCTGAATTGTACTGGGACCGGAATGGGCGGCTGACCGGGTCCGAACAATTCGTGAAAGCGGTGACCGCGACGGTGGAACATCGCCGTCCAGGTCGGTTAGGAGAGACCATCCTTCGCCTGGAGTATCGTGTCGATGAATCGACCGGACAACAGGGCGGTTTTTTCACTGATGCCCCGACCTCGTCCGGCTCACTTGGACTGACGCCTTCTCAGCAACTCCTCATTTTTTCCGCCGTCTGGACCTTCACCACCAGGCCTTGATCCGCAAGGCGAGAGAGCCCGCAGACATGGTTAACGGCAGGTGTGCCTTGGCCGGTTTTATGATATGGCTGGTGCGAGGATGGCAGTGCGTGGGGCAATCTTGCAGAAGGGGTGAGAGCGGATAGGCGGGGCAAACACCAGGAGGGACCATGGAATCGAGACCGAAAATGTATCTGTATCATACGGCGGTGAAGTGGACGGAGCAGCGGAAGGGCGTGATCTCCTGCGCGGGGAAGCCCGATGTGCAGGTGGCCACGCCGCCGGAGTTCAAAGGGCATGACGGCATCTGGTCGCCGGAAGATCTATTCGTGGCGTCGGCCAATATCTGTTTGATGACGACATTTCTGGCGGTGGCGGAGCGGGCTGGATTGGCGTTCACGGCCTATGAAAGCTCCGCCGAGGGGCGGCTCGAACTGGTGGATGGCAAGTTTCAGTTTACGGCGCTCACGCTCAAGCCAGTGATAACGCTGCCCGCGGGGGGTGATCCCGTCAAAGCCAAAGAACTTATCGAGAAGGCGGAAGCGAATTGTCTTATTTCGAATTCCATGAAGGCCCAGGTGACCTTGGTGCCCACCATTACGTAATCGTTCTCTGCTGGGGCATCTTGGGACAGACCCCTCAATGGGCCACGGGGCATTTCTCGCCACTCCCCGCAGGCCGGCTGTCCGCCGACGACTAACTCACTGGCAAATTGCAGAATTTTATGCGCCAGCGCATAGCGCACTCCTGGCACATCGCTCGCAGTAGTTTCCCTGAGGAAAGGGGTGACCTATGCGTATCGCCGGCATCGCGCTCAGTATCTTGGTTGGAATGATCTCAGCCGGGTTCGGCGGCGGTGGAGGGTTGAAGGATCTCCCTGCGCCGGCGGCGCAACGTGATGCGGTGACGGGCCGAGAGATCTATACCAATACCTGTATCCGGTGCCACGGAATCGATGGGAAAGGGGCGATGGGTCTTCAGCTCGTGCCCAAGCCGGCTGATCTCACCTCGGACGCGATTCAACGGCGATTGGATGCCAGCTTGTTCAAGCGCATTCATGACGGCAAGCCCAATACCGCGATGGGGGCCTGGAGCACCGCGTTGTCCGATGATGAAATCTGGGACGTCCTGGCGTACGTGCGAACGTTTCGGCAGGATTAATCGGTCGGGGCAAGGATGAATCTCTTTGCCATCTCTTGACTCCAAGGAAGGAGGGACGCATTGCGCTCCGTAGTCTATAACCGGGAGGTTTCATCATGACATGCAATGTCGGAGGAATTGAACGGCCTATCCGAATCGTCGTTGGGATTGTGGCGCTGGGGGTTGGCGCGTTTGCCGGGTTGCCTCCGGTGGGAACGGGGATCGCATTCGTGGTGGGTACGATTGCGCTGGTGACAGGGGCCATCGGTTTTTGCCCCTTGTGGACGGTGCTGGGCATCAATACCTGTCCAACGGGCTGCTGTCCCAAACATTAAGAGGTTGGTCATGCGCCGTATTGCGCTGGGGTGTTTGCTGTTGGCGGCCGCCGGAAGCGTTGCCGCAGGGTGTATTCCTCCACCGAGGGTGGGGCAGGCGGCTGAGTCCAATGATTCTTCGCAGAAACACGAACCGGCGTTCGATGCGTTGTTTGCCCCGCCGTCTCCGGAGACGATCCGGGGCGACCAGCGCGGCGAGCAGATCCGGTTGGGCTTCAAGATTGTCGCCGACACGCAGGAATACGGGCAGCCCTATGTGGGGAACAAGCTGAACTGTACCAATTGCCATCTCGATGCGGGGCTGAATCCGAATGCCGCCTCCTTTGTGGGCCTCAGCCGGCTGTATCCGGAATACCGGGCTCGGGCAGATCGGCAGATGAGTCTGGCCGATCGGATCAATGAGTGTTTTGAGCGCAGTTTGAACGGCAAAGCCTTGCCGCCCGACAGTTCGAAATTGGCGGCGGTGGTCGCTTATATCGATTGGCTGTCACAGAATGTGCCGAAGGGAAGCGCTGTTCCCTGGCGAGGGATTCCCCGCATCACAGCTACTCGGCCGCCGGATGCCGTGAACGGCAAGACGGTCTTTGCCAAGAAATGTGTCTTTTGCCATGGATCTGATGGACAAGGGACGATGGCCGCGCCGCCGCTATGGGGGCCGGGTTCGTATAATATCGCGGCAGGGATGGCGCGTGTGAGTGTGGCGGCGTCGTTTATCAAGGCAAATATGCCGCGCGGTTGGGGATGGACGGTGACCGACGACGAAGCGTTTGATGTGGCGGCATTTATCCTGGGGCAGCCGCGTCCTGATTTCCCGGCCAAAGCGCAGGATTGGCCGAAGGGCGGGAAGCCGGTGGATGTGCCGTATTAGGGCGTGAGACGTAAAACGTAAGACGTAAGAGGATGACGTGGTGAAGTGAAAGCGCGAACGATGACCAACTTCCCAAATCCCCAGAGGGCTGATTCACCGGATCATACGACTGCTCCGGCCATTCCCTGGTGGACCGGTGGGCTGGGGATCGGTCTCGTGCTGATCGTGGCCGTCGCGCTGGTGCAGCCGATCGGAGTCTCGACGCAGTATGTGGTCTTGGACGGGGTGCTGCTGCATCAGGTGCTGCCGGACGTCGCCGACCAGAGCGCCTACCTGTCGGAGGCGGCAGGTGGCTGGACGCTGGCGACCTATGAGTTCTTTTTTGTGCTGGGCATTCCGATCGGGGCCTTTCTAGCTGCATGGGCCACCAAGCGATTCAGTACTAGGCTGGTGCCCGGTGAGTGGGCTCATCGGTTTGGACCGATTCCCGGGCGGCGTCTGGTCTGGTCGTGCATCGGGGGATTTTTGCTCCTGTTCGGTGCGCGATTCGGCGGAGGCTGTACGTCCGGCCACATGATCAGCGGCGTATCTCAGCTTGCGGTCAGTTCGCTGGTCTTTTCGGCGGTGCTCTTTGTCAGCGCGATCCTGACGGCGCGATGGCTATATGGCGATTGGGGGAAGCAATGAAGCTGCTGTTGGGATTGGTGTTGGGGGCCGCCTTCGGAGCCGTGCTGCAATTGTCGGGAGCCTCTAGCCATACGAAAATTACCAATGCGTTGCGGCTCAAGGATATGACCATCATGAAAGTCATTCTGACGGCGATCGGGGTAGGGTTGATCGGGGTGCATCTTCTGGATGCGCTGGGACTGGCCCACATGAAAGTGAAAGATTTGTATCTCCCGGGAATGGTGGTGGCCGGTGCGATCTTCGGTGTCGGTTTTGCCGTGACAGGGTATTGTCCCGGCACCGCGCTGGCCGCGGCGGCGGAAGGCAAACCGGATGCCTGGGCGACGGTCTTTGGCGGGTTGCTCGGCGCGCTGGTGTTTGCTTTCATGTTTCCGGATTTGGAAACGGTGTTGATGGCCCTCGGCCAGTATGGGCCGGTGACCATTCACGAATCATTCGGGATGCCGGGCGTTATGCTGGCGGTTCCGCTGGGTGCGCTTTGTCTTTGGCTGGCGGTCAGGCTTCCTGATCCGGGAGGTGCGCGATGACGCTCACGGTGGCCTATCATGGCGGGACGCGATATGACGTCACGAGCGGACGGCATCGGATTATCACCGATCAGCCGGTTGAAGATGGCGGGCACGATGCGGGGATGAGCCCTGTTGAACTGTTTGTCGGATCGGTGGCCAGTTGTGTCGGGTATTTCGTCGGCCAATTCTGCGCACGGCACAACATCTCCCGGGACGGCTTGACGGTCGATGCCGAGTGGACGATGGCCGAAGGCCCGCATCGCGTCGGTGCGATCGCCTTGGCCATTCATCTGCCGCATCGCATTACGCCGGAACAAAAGGAGCGGCTGTTAAAGGTGGCGCATGGCTGCACCGTCCATCAATCGGTTGCCGTGGCGCCGAACGTGTCGATCAAGTTGAACCCGCACGGTCATGCGCTCCCCCAGCCGCCGGAAGGGAAGGCCGGGCTATGAGTCTCTCTCGGCGGGCCTGGCTGGGGAAGGTCCTGCAAGGCCTTGGCCTGAGTGCGATGGTGAGCCATCGTCCTGTTGCGGCACGAGCCGCCGGAAACGATCCGTCATCCAACGAGTCCGGCCCCTTGATCGCACGGGTCACCAGGCCCTATGACGCCGAAACGCCGGTGCGCGAATTCACCTCGTTCCTCACTCCCACTCATCGTTTTTTTGTGCGGAGTCATTTTGGGCCGCCTGCGCCGGAGCTGATTGCCGAGGCCAACTGGAGACTCCGTGTCGGGGGGCTCATCGAGCAGCCGTTGGTGCTTACGCTCAAGGAACTCACGCAGTTCGAACGGGTGACGATCACGGCGGTCGTGCAATGCAGCGGCAATGGGCGGGCCTTTCATCGTCCGAAAGTCCCCGGTGTGCAATGGGAGCGGGGCGCGGTCGGCAATGCGCAATGGACCGGCGTGCGGCTGCGGGATGTGCTGGCCAAAGCCGGCCTCCGCCATCAGGCCAAGCATGTCCAATTGCAAGGCGCCGACCGGCCGGTGGTGGCAGCGGTGCCGCTGTTTATCCGCAGTATTCCGTTGGAGAAAGCCCTGCATCCGGACACGCTTCTCGCCTATGAGATGAACGGGCGCCCCTTGCCGCTGTTGCACGGCGCCCCGCTGCGGGTCATTACGCCGGGCTGGATGGCGGATTCCTGCATCAAATGGCTGACCGACATCACGGTGCAGGCGGATGAAGCGAAGGGCTACTACATGCAGACGGCCTATCGTGTGCCGGTCACGGCCATTCAGCCGAACTCCGGTCTGCCCGGCACGTCGATGGTTCCCGTGGAAGCGATGGTGGTGAAATCGCTCATTGCCTCACCGCCAGAAGGGACGCAAGTCGGGCAGGGGCCGGTGACGGTGCAGGGGGTGGCCTGGAGCGGAGAGACGCCCGTCGCGGCCGTGGAGCTGTCGTTTGACGAAGGCCAGACGTGGGAGCAGGCGAGGCTGGTCGGTGAGGACGAGCCCTATGCCTGGAGGCAATGGCAGTTTCTGTGGAAACCCAAGGGGCCTGGTTCGGTGACGATTCTCTCTCGCGCAACGGATGCGGGCGGAGAGGTGCAGCCCCACACCAGCCCCTGGAATCCCAGCGGGTTTTTATGGAACGGGTGGGATCGCGTGACGGTGACGGTCTCAGGCGCATGAAACGTGAGGCGTGAAACGTGAAACGAAACGATGCCGTTCGTGTTCGATCCGTGGGGCTCGCGCTGCTCCTCGGGTGCATCGGGCTGGCGGTGGTCACGTCGGCGCAAGAAGACGAGCTGGCATCGGTGAGCGCCGCGTTGGCGCCACGGGCCGAGGGATTGATTATCGCGCGCTGTTCCGTGTGCCATAGCCCGGATCTCGTGTCTCAACAGCGGTTGCCCAGAGAGCGCTGGCTGGCGACGGTCGACAAAATGAAACATTGGGGCGCGGAGATGTCCGAGGATGAAGCCGCGCTCCTCGTGCGGTATCTGTCGGCGCGGTATCATCCGGGCGCGCCGGATCATCTGGCCCCGCTCGATCAGGAATTGAGGAAGGCGGAGCCGCTCACGCAGGAACCGGTGGCGGAAGGGCCGCTCGTCGGCCTGGCTGACAGAGGCGCCGGTATTTTCGAGCACAACTGCCAGGCGTGCCATGGAGCCGGTGCAACCGGCGGGATGGGGCCGAAGCTGGCGAAGAATCCTATTCTCAAACATGACGATCTATTTTGGGAAACGGTGCTCCACGGGCGCGGGCCCATGCCCGCCTGGGGTTCCGTGCTGAGTCATCAGGATATTGCGGATGTGCAGGCCTGGTTGTTATCGAAGTAACGGTGAGCCGTGCTCACCACAGCCGAAAGGAGCGGTTATGAGTTTGAGGAAAGGGATGCTGGCCGGCGGGGCGCTGTTGACGCTGGTGGGGTTGATGTCCGCTCCGCGTCTGTTGTTCGGAGCCGATCAGCCCCGGGCGAAGGAGCTGATCCAGCAGGCCTGTGTCCAATGCCATCGATTGGAAGGGCAAGCCGACTCGCGATTCAACCTGCGCGCACCCGATCTCATTTGGGCCGGCAGCAAGTACCAGCGTCCCTGGCTGATCCGATGGCTGACCGGGAAGGAGGCGCCGCTCTATGCGAAAGGGTATCGCTGGGATCTCAGCGAAGGTCCGGTGAAACATCCCGTGGTCACCGAAGCGGAGGCCGGCGCCATCGCCGACTACTTCGAGAAGAACAACAAGGATCCCCGGGTGAAAGTCGGCGCGTATGATGTGACGAAGGTGACCAAGTTCGAAGCGGCCTTCGGCGGCATGGCCTATAAGGCGCATGCCTGCCTTGGCTGTCACACGATTGAGGAAAACGGGACACTCATCGGCGGGCAACAGAGCGCGGCATTGGAGAAAGCCGGCCAACGGTACAACATGGACTGGCTGTTCCGGTTTGGGTTGAATCCGCAAGATTTCGTGCCGCACAGCGGCGAGTTCTTGGCCGATGCGACCGAGCCTCAATTGCGCGCGGTTCTTGGATTTCTCGCTGTTCAGGGTGTGCCGGACTTCACGTACTATGAACCCTGGACGGCACCCGAGTTTGGGAAAGCCAGCGTGGGGCGAGGGAAAGTGATCTATAAAGAGTATTGTATGCAATGCCATGGGGCGACCGGCAAGGGCGACGGTCCGGCTGCGGCCACCCTGGAGCCCAAGCCAGCCATTCATGCCAATATCAACTTCAGCGAAGTCCCGACCGAGTATCTCTACAATATGATCAACCATGGCGGGGCGGCGATGGGCAAGTCTGCCAACATGCCCTATTGGGGGTTGACCATCGGGCAGCAGGGCGTGGCCGATGTCATGGCCTATGTGAAAGCGACGTTCAAGGGACCGAAGTAGAAGAGCGGAGTCTATAGCTGATGGCGTATGGCTCGGAGGCAGCCGGAAGGATATCCGTCTTGCTCCTATGCTACCGGCTATCAGCCATACGCTCTTTTCTTCTGATGGATGTTGGAGGAGCAATCGATGGCCACATTTACCATTTTCGGCAGTCGGGGTGCCGACGACCTGACGAGGGCATGGGCATGCCGGATTCCAGCAAAGAAGTGGATCAACGCGGCAGGAACGTGGCATTCTGATGGTCTGTTGTTTCTGTGAAAGGAAACGGTAGCGCTATGGCATCTGACGAAGAATCGACCGGCAAGACCAAAGACCGACAAGAATCTCACGCGGAGGCTGAGGCGCTTGCCGGACGTGACGGCAAGCTTCTGGCCGATGAGTTGGAAACGATTCCGACTGTCGTGCCGCGGGAAGGGGACGGCTACCGGCAGCGGAAGGCTGGAAAGAGCGCCATGGCCGCCGTGCGGAGCGGAGAGGCGGCGCTTGCCCTGACGGAAGACGATCTTCGCCGCATTAATACGCGGAAAGGGCTGCTGCAATTATTGAAGAGCAAGGAGGTCGATCTTGAAGAGATCCGAAAGACCTTGCTGTATGAGCAGGAGCTGCGGGCGCTGCAAGTGGAGCTGGTGCGGCTGCAACGATGGGTTCAGAACGAAGGGCAGCGGATTGCGATCCTCGTCGAGGGACGCGATGCCGCCGGGAAGGGCGGCACGATTCGCCGCTTTACGGAACATCTGAACCCTCGCGCAATGCGCGTCGTGGCACTGCCGAAACCGACGGATGAAGAGAAAGGCCAGTGGTATTTCCAGCGCTATATCCGCCAGCTTCCCAATAAGGGGGAAATCGTCTTCTTCGACCGCAGTTGGTACAACCGCGCGGTGGTCGAGCCGGTGATGGGATTTTGCAGCAAGAAGGAACATCAGCGGTTTCTGCAGCAGGTTACGGAATTCGAGCATATGCTCTACGAAGACGGCGTGACGATCATCAAGTTCTGGTTTTCCATATCCAAAGAGGAGCAGGCCAAGCGTTTTGAGGCACGACGCCAGAATCCGCTCAAACAATGGAAGCTGAGTCCCGTCGATGAGAAGGCGCAAGAGCTCTGGGACTCGTACACCCGCTACAAAGAAGAAATGTTCAGCAAGACCCATACGACGTTCAGCCCCTGGATTATCGTCAAAGCGAACGATAAGCAGGCGGCCCGTCTGGAAAGCCTGCGCCATGTGCTGAATCTCCTGCCGTATAAAGGGAAGGACACGGCCCAGGTCCGGCTGACACCGGATCCGAATGTGATCACGCGGTTCCATCGCAAGATGGTCGAACTCGATTTCTAGCGGATGGAACGAGGAGAATCATGCGCCCCTCTCGTATGCTGACCGCTCTTGCCGCAGCCGGTGTGTTGACTGCATCGGCCTTATGGGCGGATGAGCGCCATGTCATGCAGCCGCGCGTGCCGGCCGGCACGCTGGCTGAAGCGCGCGCGCTGGCCAGCCCCTTGCCGGACTCACCGGAGACCGTCGAGAAGGGCAAGGCCCTCTACAATGGCAAGGGGACCTGCTTCAATTGCCATGGGAGGGACGGGTCGGGCAATGGCATGGCGGCGGCGGGCCTCGATCCCTCGCCGAGAAATTTCCAGCATCACGGTTTCTGGCGCCACCGCACCGAGGGGGAAATCTTCTGGGTGATCAAATATGGCTCACCCGGGACGTCCATGATCGGGTTTGGAGACCAGCTCACCGACGACGAAATCTGGACGATTATCCAATATGAGCGGAGCTTTGCCGGAGACCATGTCCCCGGCATGATGGGCCATGGAAGAGGCGGGGGACCCATGATGGGACCAGGCGGCGGAATGGGCGGCTGCGAAGGCGAAGGTTGTGGCCGATAGCGGAATGCGGAAGCACGAGGAGTCTCATATGGAGTGCCGGGTTGTGCCGCCATGGTTCCTACCGCCGGAAGAGTGACAGGCTATACCGAGTGTCTTTCCCGTGATAGCATGAAAGCAAAGGTTCCCGACTATCACGATGTTTAGGCCTATCCCCACATCCGCCTGGTTTCGGCACATTCCGTACCGTCTCATTACCTCTGTCCTCCTCCTTTTGGGCCTGGTTGTCTCGGTCATCCTCTTGTTTAACTTGGAGCATGACAAACTCTTGCTTCAAGGGCTTACGCAAGGACACGCGGTACCCACGGAGTGGTTCCCGGCCCTCTGGCAATCGAGGCATGACCTGATCGCAGTCACACTGCTTGTGTTCTTGGTTAGCGCGATCGGGATTGCCGCGGTCATCACCGTTCTCCATTACGACAGCACCAGACGGACTCTCGAGGAAGTGAAGGGGCTTGCAAGAACCATCCTTGACAGCATTCCGACCGGGGTGCTGACGATTAACCGCAGCGGCCAGATTACCGCCGTCAATCCTGCGGCCGTGGCAACGCTGAAACGATCGACGGAAGAATTGCTCGGCCAGTTCTATGGACGGATGTTTGCCGAGGGAGACTTAATTCGTAGGGCACTCGATGAGGCGCTCCATAATAACCGCCATGTGGACCATCAGGATATACCGTATCGCACCGGCGACCAGGCGCACACCATCCGCCTCACCACCGCGGATTTGACGGGAGGCGATGGGCGTCCGGTCGGCGTCATTGTGCTGCTCAAGGATGTCACGGAACTGCTGGATCTGGAGCGGCGCGTGCGGGTCGCAGACAAACTCACGGGACTGCATACTCTGTCAGCGGGTGTTGCGCATGAGCTGCGCAATCCCTTGAGTGCCATCGACTTGAACCTTCATCTGCTAGAACAGGAGCTGCAGGGTGGCTCACGTTCCGCAGCGGTAGTGGATAAATACCTGCACGTCTTGAACGCGGAAACCCGCCGGCTCGGAGCCATCCTCGACAACTTTATGAAATTCGCGCGACCCGGCACGCTCCGTCTGCATGCGGTCGACACCGGGCAATTACTCTCCCACATCATGTCTCTGTTGCGGTATGAAGCGCAGGATCACCATATCCAGCTTAAGTCCAACACGTCCGATCCCTTGCCCGCGATCATGGGAGATGAGACCGAAATCAGCCAAGTGCTGGTGAATGTCATCGTGAATGCGTTCCAGGCGATGCCGGAAGGAGGCCTCTGCCAGGTGGCCGCAAGGGGATGCAAGGCGGACGAAAAGGAATGGGTGGAGCTGACGGTCCAAGATAGCGGAGTGGGTATCAAGCAAGACGAGCTGCCCCGGCTGTTCGAGCCGTTTTACACCACCAAGGCTGCGGGTAGCGGACTCGGTCTGGCCATCGCCTATCGCATTGTCGAGGATCATGGAGGAACGATCCAGGTGTCCAGCACCACCGGCAGAGGCACCACGGTTGTGATCAGGCTCCCCGCCGTCACGGCCACACCGTGCGCGTTGGTGCGTGACCGATGACCGGACACGCGCACATCCTCATTGTGGAAGATGAGGTGAATATCCGGTCGGCGCTCGTTACCATGCTGGAAAAGCTTGGGCACAAGGTGCAAGGGGCGGGAACCGCGGAAGAGGCGCTCGCGCTGCTCGAACACACGAAGGCGGATGTGGTGATCACCGATTTACGGATGCCCGGCCTGGGCGGCATGGAGTTCCTTCGGCGCATGAAAGAGAAATGGCCAGAGACGGAAGCCATCGTGATGACCGCCTTTGGGTCCATCGATACGGCCATCGAAGCGATGCGGCTGGGGGCGTACGACTATCTCACCAAGCCGATCGATCGGGACCGGTTTCACATCGTGGTCGAAAAAGCCCTGGAGCGCCGTGCGCTGGCGCAGGAGAACAAACAGCTCAGGGAGCGGCTTGAGGCACGGACCAGATTCGACGAGCTGGTGGGCGAGAGCGAGCCTATGCAGCGGGTGTACAGCCTGGTGGACATGGTCGCCGACAGCGCAGTCACCGTCTTGCTGACGGGAGAAAGCGGCACCGGGAAAGAGCTTGTGGCCCGGGCTATTCACCATCGAAGTGCCAGGGCCGCCGGGCCGTTTGTGACGATGAATTGCGGCGCATTGCCGGAGAACCTCTTCGAGAGCGAGCTGTTCGGATATGAAAAGGGCGCGTTTACCGGCGCGGTGACGACCAAGGCCGGGCGGTTCGAGCTGGCTCATGGCGGCACGCTGCTGCTGGACGAGGTCGGGGAATTGTCGTTGAAGTCCCAGGTCGATTTTTTGCGCGTTCTGGAGACCAAAGAATTCCGGCGCCTGGGCGGCACGAAGGTGATTACGGTCGATGCCAGGATTATCGCGGCGACCAACCGCAACCTTGAGGAAGCGGTCAAGCAGGGCCTGTTTCGGGAAGATCTTTATTACCGGCTTAACGTCGTGCCGATCCGGCTTCCGCCGCTGCGTGAGCGGGGCGACGATATTCCGCTCCTGGCCGACCGTTTTCTGAGGGAGTGTGCCGCGCAGCATCATCGCGCACCCAAAGAGATCTCCCGCGAGGCGATGCGGCTGCTCCGGCTCTATGCCTGGCCCGGCAATATCCGCCAATTGCGGAATTTGATGGAGCGGCTCGTGATTACGGTGAAAGATCCGGCCATTCAGCCGGAGCATCTCCCTGAAGAAATTCGGGCGAGCAAGGAGGACGCCCGTACGATGGTCGTGGCATTGGGGTCTTCCTTGAAGGAGATCGAGCGGGAAACAATCCGGCGCACGCTGGCGGAAGTGACCAACCATCGAGAAAAAGCGGCCAATCTCCTCGGGATCAGTCTTCGCGCGCTGCAATATAAGATCAAAGAATACGGTATTCGCGAGTAACCTCCAGAAAAATGCGCCTCCCCGTCGTTCTCTCGCAACCCGCAAGCGTTGCACACCTGGCTGATCGAAAAACCGTGAATTCCGCGTACCCGTTGCGTTTCTGCAAGAATTGCACGGCGATCTTTTTCGTCCGGTGGGTGAATCTGCAAATCTTGCAGACTATCGGGAATGGTGTGTCTCCTACCCTCTCGGTAAGGATCCTCCGATCCATATAAATCCGCAGATTCATTCCCCCAGACATGAAAACCGCCTGGAACGTATTTGTGGCATCGTGCATGCACAGCATGACGGTATCAGCTGTTTCTTAATGCATGGCTCTGTTGAGATGCGGCACGCATGAGTGCGCGTGTGGTGGTTCGTGCCGGAGATCTAGTGAGGGTGTTTTATGTCCGATTCCTTTTGGATTCATCGCCTGACGCAATTGCAGCAACTATTGGCCGACTGCCCGACCGACCTGATGTCCCGAAGTGAGCTGGCCAGGCTGCTGGAGGAACTTGGCCAGTATGAGGAGGCGTGTTCCCACTGGACTGCCGTGCTGGCTGCCGATGCAAATAATCTGAAAGCGAGAGAGGGCATGAGCCGCTGCAGGACCAGGACCGGCCGATCGTTGCAGTCAGGAATCTAATGGGGAGGGGTGCGCGCGTGGCTGTCGAAGACAGGGGCTGGCCGATCGGATGACGCGATGCTGACCGTATTGTGGGTGCTGCTGGCCTGTTATGCGGCTGGTATTGGGCTGCCGCTCTGCCTGCGGCGCCCGCAGGCCCAGAGCCTCGCGGCAGGCGTGTGCGGCATCCTGGCAACCGGCTCAGGTGTCGCTCTCGGCCTGCTTGGCCTCACGGCCTCCGTCCCGATGCGGCTCTCGATCAATTCGGCGATTCCTCTGCTGACGTTCGCCTTCCGGCTCGATGCCCTCGCGGCGTTCTTTGTGTTCACCGTTTCTCTCGCCGGGTTGGCCGCGTCCATCTATGCCATCGGGTATCTGCGGTCTTTTCAGGGCCGGGTGTCAGTGGCCGCACTGGGATCGCTCTTCAATGCGTTCCTCGGCTCCATGACGCTGGTGGTGCTCGCGGACAACGGGTTCTTGTTTCTCCTTCTCTGGGAACTGATGTCCCTGGCGTCCTATTTCCTTGTCGCCACGGATCATGCGGATCCGGACGTGCGGCATGCGAGTTTCTTTTATCTGATCATGACCCATGTCGGCACGGCGTTCATCACGGTGGCGTTTCTTGTGTGCTTCCAGCAGGGGGCGACGTTCTCGTTCGAGGGGTTCCGTCATCCTGAGCAGCCGTTATCCGGCAGCCTGCGGACGGCCGCCTTTCTGGCCGCTCTGATTGGCTTCGGTGCCAAGGCGGGTGTCGTGCCGCTGCACGTGTGGCTGCCGTATGCCCATCCAGCCGCCCCGTCGCATGTCTCCGCCCTCATGTCGGGCGTCATGATCAAGACGGCGATCTATGGCTTGCTGCGCGTCACGTTCGACTTTCTCGGCGGAGAGTTTCCCTGGTGGTGGGGATTCACCGTGCTGGGGCTTGGCGCCGTCTCCGCATGGCTCGGCGTCATGTATGCCTTGATGGAGCATGATCTCAAGCGACTCCTGGCCTATCACAGCGTCGAGAATATCGGGATCATACTGCTTGGCATCGGCGCGGGGATGATCTTTCAAAGTTATGGGCTCCGCGAGCTGGCTGCGCTCGGGCTGGTGGCGGGTCTCTATCACACGATCAACCATGCCATGTTCAAGTCCTTGCTGTTTCTGGGCGCGGGGTCGCTGCTCTATGCGACCCACACTCGGAACATGGAGGAATATGGCGGTCTGCTGCGCCGGATGCCTTGGACCGGGCTCTTCTTTCTCATTGGCGCCGTCTCCATTGCCGCACTCCCGCCCACGAATGGATTTGTCAGCGAATGGCTGATCTTTCAAAGCCTCTTCATGAGCGTTCAGCTCCCCTCGGTGCTGATGAAATTCATGCTCCCGCTGGCCGCTGCGATGCTGGCGCTCACCGGAGTGCTGGCCTTGGCTTGCTTTGCCAAGGCGTTCGGCATCTCGTTCCTGGCCCTGCCCCGCAGTGTCCACGCGCGTCATGCCGAAGAAGTCCCTTGGCCGATGCGAATCGGAATGGGGCTGCTCGCGGCCGTCTGTATCCTGCTGGGACTCGCCCCCATGGTTGTGGTGCCGATGCTGGACCGGATCACCGCGCCGATGGCCGGCGTGTCCATCGCGGAGAGGATGCTGGGGCTTGAGGGGTGGATGCTGACGCCGGTCGATGCGGAGTATGCGAGCCTGTCTTCCCCGGGGCTCGCCCTCATCCTTGTCGCGGCGGGGGCGCTCGGCCTTGCCCTCGTGGCTCTGTTCGGCGGCTTTCCGAAGAAGCGGTACAGCAGAACCTGGGGCTGCGGTCTTCCGTTGACCGCCCGGATGGAATATACGGCGACAGGATTCGTGCAGCCGATCAAGCGGGTGTTCAGCACGGTGTATCAGCCGACCGTGGAGCTTGAAACGGAATTCCTGGAAGAGTCGAAGTATTTTGCCAGGCGGCGGCGTTTCGCCATTCACATCGAGCCGGTGTTTGAGCGGTATCTCTATGCGCCCGTGGTCGCGTGTGTCTCCAGGCTGGCGGACCGGCTGCGAATCATTCAAGCGGGGAGCCTCCATCTCTACCTGGCCTACATATTTGTGACGCTGGTCGTGCTCTTGCTCTTGGCGATGTAACGGAGGTGAAATTCGGTGCCGCTCACACTTCTTCAAGCCATCGTCGTCACCGCGGCTCAGATTCTGGTCATGCTGGCTGCCGCGCCCGGCATCGTCGGCCTCATCCGAAAAGTGAAGGCACGGTTTCAGTGCCGCTGCGGGGCGAGCCTCTTCCAGCCCTACGCCGATCTCGCGAAACTGTTTCGCAAGCAGCCGGTTGTCTCCAGCACCGCGTCATGGATTTTTACGGCCACTCCGTACATCGTGTTTGCCTCGACAGTGGCAGCCGGACTGCTTGTCCCGGTCTTTGCCTCGCAGGTGCCGCTCAATTTCGCGGGCAATATCATCGCACTGGTCTATCTGCTGGCGCTGGGCACGTTCTTCCTCATCCTGGCAGGACTCGATGCCGGCTCCGCGTTCGGCGGGATGGGGGGCAGCCGTGAGTCGATCATTGCCTCGCTGACCGAACCGGCGATGATCATGGCCATTTTCGCGATCGCGCTGACCACCGGTTCCACGAATCTCAGCACGATCGTTCACAAGACTGCGCTGATGGAAGGGATTGTGACCGATCCGCCCCCGCATTTGATGGCGCTGGCCGCGCTCTTTATCGTGACCCTCGCCGAAACGAGCCGTGTCCCGGTGGACAATCCGGCGACTCATCTCGAACTCACGATGATTCATGAGGCCATGGTGCTGGAATATTCCGGCCGGTACCTGGCCCTTATCGAATGGGCCTCCGGTATCAAGCTCCTGGTGTTTTTGACGCTCATTGCCAACGTGTTTGCGCCCTGGGGCATCGCGACGGCGCTGACTCCCGCGGCCCTCGCAGTGGGATTGGCCGTCTATCTCATGAAAGTGGCCGGCCTGGCCGTCGTGATCGGCACGATGGAGTGCATGTTCGCCAAAATGCGTCTCTTCCGTGTCACCGACCTGCTCGGCGCCGCCTTCATCCTGGCGCTGCTCGGTTTGTTGTTCTTTTACATTTTGCGAGGCTGACGGTGTCCTGGTTGACTCCCCATATCAGCGCTCAACTGGTGGATCTGGGTTCGGCGATGCTCCTCCTCACCTGCTTCGCCATTGTGGCCCAACGCCGGCTCTCGGCCTGCGTGGATCTCTTTGCGCTGCAATCGTTGTTTCTGGCCATGACCGCGGCATTGGTGGCCTTTCTTACCGGCGCGAGGCACATTTACGTTGCGGCCGTCCTGACCGTGGTGGTCAAGGTGATCGTGATCCCTCGCGTCCTGCGGCGCGTGATCGAGCGGCTCAACGTCACCCGCGAACTGGTCATGAACGTCAATGTGCCGGCAAGCCTGCTCATCTGCGGTGTGCTGGTGATGATCGCCTTTTTCATCACGCAGCCCATCATCCCGTTTGGACACCTCTTGACCCGTGACTCCCTGGCCATTGCCCTGGCCATCGTCCTGATCGGCTTCTTCACCATGATCGCACGGCAAAAGGCCGTCACCCAGATGATCGCCTTCCTCGTCATGGAGAATGGCCTCTTCTTGGGGGCGACCGCCGCGACCTACGGCATGCCGTTGATCGTGGAACTGGGCGTGTTCTTCGACGTGTTGGTCGCCGCCTTGATCGCCGGCATCTATACCAATCGGTTGCAAGACGCGTTCGACAGCGTGGACACCACCCGTCTCAGCGAGTTGAAGGAATGACCGGGGATACCGCCACACTCGCCGTCAGCCTGCTCCTCATCGCGCCGCTGGTGGCCGGCGGGCTGAGTCTGCTCATTTCCTCGTCGCGCCGGCTTCACCTCGTCAACCTCACGAGCATGGGCGCTCTGGTCCTGGCTGAGTGCGCGATCGGGCGAATCGTCTTGGCGCAGGGCTCGCTCACCGCCCTCGGCGAGATCGTCTATATCGATGCCCTCTCTTCGGTGATTTTGTTCATTATCGGCCTCGTCGGCCTCGCCTGTTCGTTGTATATGCGCTCCTACATGGACGATCAGGTGGCGCGCGGCGTGATTGCGCCCAACCGGCTCAATCTGTTCTTTTTCCTCTTCCATATGTTTCTCTTCGCCATGGTTCTGGCAACCGCCGCCAACAGCCTCGGCGTGCAATGGGTGGCGATCGAAGCGACGACCCTGGCCACGACGTTTCTCATTGCGTTCTGGCGCCGGCGCGAGTCACTGGAGGCCGGATGGAAATATTTGATTCTCTGTTCCGTCGGCATCTCGCTGGCGCTGTTCGGCGTGGTGCTGATGTACTATTCCTCTCTGCGCGTCTTAGGCGACGTCAGTTCAGCGCTGAACATCACTCAGCTTCAGCAGGTGGCCGCGCAACTGGATCCTCACATATTGAAACTGGCGTTCGTCTTCCTGTTTGTCGGATACGGCACCAAGGTCGGGCTCGTGCCCATGCATAGCTGGCTGCCCGATGCCTACACGGAAGCGCCCGCCCCGGTTGCGGCGATGCTGGCGGGCGTCCTGGAAACGGTCGCGGTCTATGCGATTCTGCGGAGCAGGGGGATTGTCGATCAGGCGGTCTCTCCCGAATTCACCGGCGGCTTGCTGGCGTTGTTCGGACTCGTGTCCTTTGCCATCGCCGCGTTCTTTATGCTCCTGCAGCACAACTACAAGCGGATGCTGGCCTATTCCAGCATTGAACACATGGGGCTGGCGATGGTGGGATTCGGCGTCGGCGGTCCCCTCGGCACCTTCGGCGGGCTGTTCCATCTGGTGAATCATGCCTGCGCGAAGTCCCTGGCGTTCTTTGCGGCCGGCAACATTCACCGGCGGTATAAATCGGTGGAGATCGGCGAAGTGCGGGGGCTGGTCACGGCCCTGCCCGGATCTGCGCTGGCGCTGCTTGTCGCCGGATTGGCCTTGGCGGCATTGCCGCCGTTTTCGCTTTTTGCCAGCGAGATGCAGATTGTCACCGCGCTCGGGACAGCCGGGCTGCCGGGAGAGTGGGGGCAGCCGGGAACGAAAGGTCTGGTGGTGATCCTGCTGCTCTGTGGCCTGGTGGCCTTCGCCGGTTTGCTGTTTCGAATTACCGGCATGGTCTGGGGAACGGCCCCGCAAGGGGTCGTGCAGGGAGAGCCATGGTCTGCGGGGCACCTGGCGCTCATCCTGCTGGCGGCGGTACTCGTAGGGTTCTGTTGGGTGCTGCCGCTTCCGTTGCACCAGCTTCTCGAAACCGCCTCTGCCATGTTGGTGGCGCGCTAGAATTGGGAGGCCGCGATGCCGGATCGTCCATCGGTTGAACAGCTGGTTCATGAAACGTTTCCCGGCCTAAGGCCGGACGCGTCAGCCGGCGGCGATCTGCTGCGATATCGCCCGGACCAGGCGCAGCTGCCGGGACTCGTCCGATTGCTCCATCAGACCTTGCACTGCCGCCTTGCGCTGTTGTTCGCCGTCGCTCACTCCGCCGGATCGGAGACCTATGACATTCAGTATCTGTTCGCGCAGGAATCCCGCCAGCCCTGGATTCTGCTGACACTGGAGCTCACCGGGCAGGAGCGTCTGTTTCCGTCGATCACGCCCTCTGTGCATGCGGCGCAGTGGTACGAACGGGAAATCCGGGATCTGTTCGGCCTCATCCCGCACGGGCACCCGGATCTCCGCCGCTTGATCCGGCACGAGCATTGGCCAAAGGGCGCGCACCCGCTGAAAAAAGACTTTGCCTGGGATGCCGTCATGGGGCGGCAGCAGGGGGAATATCGGTTTCGCCGTATCGACGGCGAAGGCGTGTTTGAAATTCCGGTCGGGCCGATCCATGCCGGCATCATTGAGCCGGGACACTTCCGCTTTTCTGTCGCCGGCGAACCGATTCTGCAACTCGAAGTGCGCCACTTCTGGAAACACCGAGGGGGCGAAAAGCTTTTTGAACAACAGCGGCTGACGGCCGCTGTGCCGCTGGCCGAGCGCATCTCGGGAGATACCACCGTGGGGCATGGCCTTGCCTATTGCCAGGCGGTCGAGACGCTGATGCAGCTCACCGCGCCGCGCCGCGCGCGTTATCTGCGCTCGTTCTTTCTGGAGTTGGAGCGGTTGCACAATCATCTCGGCGACGTCGGCGCCATCTGTAACGATACGGCCTATGCGCTGCCCCATGCCCACTGCAGCCGTATGAAAGAACGCGTCATGCAGCTCAATGACCGGCTGGCCGGATCGCGATTCCTGCGCGGCGTTCTCTGTGTCGGCGGGGTGGCCCAGGATGTTGAGCGAACGCTGCTCGCGGACACGGTGGACGAGGTGAGCCGGATCGAACAGGACTTTTCCGAGCTTGAGGCGATAATCGCTGCGAATGCCTCGCTCACGGATCGTCTGGAAACCACCGGGGTGCTGACGGAACGCATTGCCTGGGATCATGGGGTTGTCGGCGTGGTGGGCCGGGCCTCGGGGCTCGATCAGGATGTCCGCCGCGACCGGCCGTTTGCGGCCTACGACGAATTGCCCGTCAACGTTGCGTGCTACCGATACGGAGATGTCCGGGCGCGTGTGCGCGTGCGCATGGATGAGATCCACGAATCGATCCGCCTGATCCGCGAGATTTGCCGAACGATCCCGGACGGCCCGCTCACTGCTGCGCCGAATCACTCGCCGCGTGCTGGCGAATGGGCCATCTCGGCCGTGGAAGGGTGGCGGGGAGAAATTCTCTCCTTCGTGATGGCCGGGGAAGACGGAGGGATTCATCGCTGCAAGGTACGGGACCCGTCATTCGCGAACTGGCCCGCCATCCAGTGGGCGGTGGTGGGAAACATCATTCCCGATTTTCCGCTCATCAACAAAAGCTTCAATCTCTCGTATGCCGGTAACGATTTGTAACCGGGAGGCGCATCATGTTTCGTATCCTCAAAAAGAGTCTGAAGACGGGAATCGTGACAGGCCGGCATCCGGAGCCCACTGAGGCCATTGCTCCGCCAACACCGGAGTGCCGCGCAAAAGCCCTGCCGTTCAGAAAGTCGCTGGCCATCCGTGAAGTGGACACCGGCTCATGCAACGCCTGCGAGATGGAGCTGAATGCCTTGATGAATCCCGTCTATGACGCCGAGCGGACCGGGCTGCATATCGCCGCGTCTCCGCGCCACGCCGATGCGCTCGTGGTGACGGGTCCCGTTACCGTCAACATGGAGAAGGCCCTGAAGGATGTCTATAGGCAGACGCCGGATCCGAAGCTGGTGATTGCCCTCGGCGACTGCGCCATTCACTGCGGGATATTCAAAGGGAGCTATGCCGTGAGCGGCCCTGTGGAGCGCCACATCCCTGTTGATCTCCGCATTCCCGGTTGTCCGCCGCGCCCGGCAGAGATTCTCAGGACTCTTTCAGAATTGCGCCAGGATGAAGTGTAGCTGTACTTCAATAGGCGGCTAGCGATCTGCTTCGCCATGCCGCGCGGGCGGAACATGGCCGGTGGGAATGGCTAGGCTGCCGGCGGGCGGTCGAGGAGGCGAGACAAGACGGTGCCCAATTCCTGCAACATGGTGGGTTTGTAAATAATCTCTTTGACCTGGGCGTCAAGGGCCGCGGCCTGGTCTTCCGGCGTCAGATACCCCGAGACCAGCACCACAGGCAACGTGCGGCGAATCTGTGCCAGTTCCCGCGCCACATCGAGGCCGGACCGTTCCGGCATATTGTAATCCGTTACCACGGCATCGAATCCGTCCGGGTCGGCGCGCACCAGCGCCAGCGCCTCGGCCGGTTTGGTGCAGCCGGTGATCCGGTAGCCCAGCGGTTCAAACAGCGCCCGCACCAGTTCCACCAGCATCTCCTCGTCATCCAGATACAGCACGCGGCAGGGGCGCTGGGGCATGTTTGTCTGCGGAGTGGTGCGGGGTTCACTCGCCTGGGCCGGCGCCTCTGCCGCGGGAAAGTAGAGATGGAAGGCCGTGCCCTGGCCGGGGGCGCTTTCCACGAGGACCGCGCCGTGATGGCCCTCCATGATTCCGTGGACGACGCTCAATCCGAGGCCCGTGCCTTGCCCGAGCGGCTTGGTAGTAAAAAAAGGATCGAAGATGCGCGCCAGGGTCTCCGGCGGCATGCCGCAGCCAGTGTCGCGCACCGAGAGCCGGGCATAGTGTCCCGGCAGCACCGTCGCATGCAGGCTGTGGAGGGGCTCCGACAGGGTCACGGGAGCGAGGGCCACGGTGATGCGGCCAGGCTGGTCTTCCAGTGCATGCCAAGCGTTGGTGCAGAGGTTCATCAGCACTTGATGGAGCTGCGTCGTATTGGCCAGTACGTGCGGGGTATCGGCCTCGCAGGTGGCGGTCAGCTCGATGCCCGCGGGCAAGGTGGCCCGCAGCAGGGTGACGGCTTCCTGAACGACGGGGGCCAGTGTCAGGACCGATCGCGAGACATCCTGCCGGCGGGTAAAGGTGAGAATTTGCTGCACGACGTGGGAGGCCCGCTGCCCGGCTTCGAGAATCCGCGCCAGGTTCTGTTTGGCGGGATGCTCGGCCTCGCTCTTGAGAAGGGCGATTTCGGCATTGCCGAGAATGGCGGTGAGGATGTTATTGAAGTCGTGGGCGACGCCGCCGGCCAGCTGGCCGAGGGCCTCCATCTTCTGCATTTGCTGGATCTGGTCCTGCGAGTCTTTTAGCGCCGCTTCCGCCTGTTTGCGCGCGGTAATGTCGCGGATGGTGGCCACGACCATCCGGCCCTCTTCCGTGTCGATGGGGCTGAGGCCGATGTCAACGGGGAAGACCGTGCCGTCTTTTCTTTGCGCCTGCAAGTCTGGCCGTCCTGCCCCCATCAGGCGCGGGGTGGCGGTGGCGAGAAACCGTTCCCGGAGTCCGATGTGCCCATGGCGGCCTGATTCCGGCATCAGCCGTTCCACCGGCAGGGCGGTCAGCTCCTCTTGGCGATAGCCGAACAGCGTTTCCGCTTGCCGGTTGGCGAGCGTGATGAGCCCCTGCTGATTCACCATGATGACGGCATCCGGCGAGAATTCGAACAGGTCGTGGAATTTCGCTTCCGTGCGCTGGCGTTCCAACTCCACGGCTGCGGACACGGCGAACAGCCGGAGGAGATCCTCCACCTGCTTCGTGTTGCGCAGGGGGGCGCGGCCCATGATGCCCACATGGCCAATGGGGCGGCCGTTCGTGTCGAAGAGCGGGACCGCCGCATAGCTGGCGATGCCCAGGTCCGTGAGCATTTGGTCTTGCGGGAACAGATGCTGCACTCCGTCCGGGAAAATGGCCGTGTGCTTGCCGATGACTTGTTCGCAGGGCGTGTGGCGCAGATCGTACTCCATTGGCGGCTGCATCTGCCCATCGATGGAAAAGCCGATCGTCCGGATGCACGGCGCATCCGTGGGCAGGAGTTTGCCCACAAAACCGATCTCCGCTCCGATGGCTTGGGCGATGTGCCTCGCCATGTGTTGAAAGAATTCGTCCAGGCTGAGATGGCCGATTCCCGACGAGAGGAACTGCAACGCGAGTTCGACCTGCTTGCGTTCGGTGATGTTCTCGTGGGAGATGACCACGCCCTGGTGCGCTCCCGTCATGGGGAGCACGGTCATCACAAACCAGCGTTTCGTATCGGGCGCGTCGCAGGTGTATTCCAGGGCATACTTCGCGAGCGATCCGTTTAGGACAGCCTGAATGCCATCCCGCGCTTCCTGCGCGGTCGTATCGTCCTTCGTGGTGGATGCAGGGAGGCAGGCGGCAAGATAATTCGCTCCGACGGAAAGCGAGCCGGCCTTCTCCCCTCCGTTTTCCCGCGCAAAGCGGGTCCAAGATTCGTTGACGGCGATGATGAGGCCCTGTTTGTCAAGCACGGCAATATGGGGCGAGAGGGTGTTTAAGACGGTTTTGGTAAGAGCCTCGCTCTCGCGCAAGGCCTCTTCCGCCCGCTTGCGTTCGGTGATGTCGCGGACAAAGGCATAGTCCAGCTCTTTGCCTTCATGTTCGATGTAGTTGGCTACGACTTCGACCGGATAGATTTCCCCGGACTTGCTGCGGTGTCTGGTTTCGATGCGCAGCTGCTTTTGTTGCGTGAATGTGCTCCAGAACGTCTCCCAGACCGCCGGTGAAAAGTCCGGATCGATGTCCAGCACCGATTTGGTGAGGAGTTCCTGCTTGCTGTAGCCCAGGCGGCGGCAGGCCGATTCGTTGACGTCGAGAAAATAGCTGTCGCTGCCGATGACAAAAATGCAGTCCGTTGCCTGGTCGATGGCGTATTGCGTCGTCCGCAGCCGGCTTTCCGCCTGTTTGCGTTCGGTGATGTCTTGGACCATGGCCAGCAGATGGGAAGGGGCATTGTTATGGTCGCGGATGACGGAGAGCCCCACCTGGGCCCAGACGATGCCGCCATCTTTTCTGACATACCGCTTCTCGAAGACTTGGTGCGCATCCAGGCCGGCCAAGAGCCGGCGAATCCGGTCCATGTTGCCGGGCAGATCCTTGGGATGGGTGAGCGACTGAAAATCTTTGGCAAGCAACTCCTGCTTGGAATAGCCGAGGATGTGGCAGAGCGCCTGGTTCACTTCCTGTAGCCGGCCGTCCAGATCGCAAATGGACATGCCGATGGCGGCATTGTAGTAGGCGGCCCGGAAGCGCTCTTCGCTGGCCCGGAGCGCCTCTTCCGCCTGCTTGCGCGCGGTGATATCGGTCAAGACGCCTTGCCAGCGGGTGGTGCCATCGCTGTCCCGGGTCGGCACCGAATGGCCGCGCAGCCATTTGGTTTCGCCGGAGGGGGTGGTCGCGGGGAATTCGTGGAGCCAGGGCGACAGGCTTTCGAGGGACTGGCTAATGGAGGCTTCCACGGCCGGCAGCGCCTCGGGGAGAATCCGCTGGAAGGCGGCGTCGGCATCGGCCATGCATTCGTCGGGCGAGAGCCCAATTAATTCGGTGATGCCCTGGCTCATGAAGGGAAAAGCGCGCCGGCCGGCGGCATCGATCTGAAATTCGTAGACCGCGCCCGGCACGGTGGCCACCAGATTCCGATGCAGCGCTTCGCTCTCGCGCAGCTTGCCGGTGCGTTCGGTCACGAGGAGTTCGAGATTCTGGTTGACCGCGCGGAGGCGGGTTTCGGCCACTTTGCGCCCGGTGATGTCGCGGAAGATGCCTCGTGTGGCGATTGGCCGGCCATCCTCAACGCGCAGGTCTATCTGGCCTTCCGCAATCACGGTGCGGCCGTCCTTTGTCAGGAAGATCACTTCCATCAACCCGATGTCTTCACCGGCGAGGATGCGCCGCATGAAGTGGCGGCAATGGTCGTGGCCATCGGGATGGAGCACGTCGAAGATGTTCAGCATTTCGACTTCGCCGGATGAATACCCCAGGGTTTCCCGCCAGGCCCGGTTGACGAAGAGGAGCCGCCCGTCCGGCGCGACGCTTTGTATGAGATCGTGGGTGTGTTCAAACAAGTCGATGAGTTGCGTCTCAGCCTGGGTGCGTTCGGCGCTGAGTTCGAACGTACGCACCAGGCTTTTGTTAATGGTCCAGACCAGCCCGGTCATGATCCCCAGGAAGAGAAGGCCTGCGACGCCGATCGCTACGTGGATCGAGTCGCCCATGAGGAGAAATTGGCCGATGATGGGGAGGCAGGCCGGCAGGGCGAAGGCGAGAAAGGTGCGGCGGCTGGCGGCAAAGATGGGCGCGGCGCCGGCGACCATGCCGGTCAGAATCAGGCTGAGGAACGCCTGGTGTTCGACGGAGGCCGGCGTGAAGAGCAGGATGCCGGCGGCACCCCACCCGATGCCGGAGAGCGCCACCCCTGCCAGGTGCCTTGTGTGCCATGTGGGTGGCGCTGTGCCGGCGCCTGCGGTCTTGAATCGGCTGATCAAGAACGCCCGGGGTATGGTCAGCAGGGCCATGCCGTTCCACCAGGCGAGCAGCACGGGGTGAGCGATCAATGACCAGTGCGTAGCGACGAGGACGCTGGCAAATGCCGCGCTGGCGATCAGGCCGCTGGTCGAATTCGCGTAGAGCTGTGTGACGATGTCGCGGGTGATGGCCGATGAAACCGCGTCTCCAGAGGGAGTGGGGCTGTGTCCGTCTGTGGGAGCATTGTGCCGTTCGTCTGGCGGTAGCGTGGCTTCTCTATCCATCGGCTCGTGAATCCAGTGCGACTAGTCGGCTGTCCGGTTGCGACGACGTGGGACATATCGTGGTGTCTTCGATGCGGAGCGGCGCGCTCAGAATCGGGGAGACGCCTCTGGTGTTTGCTTAAGGAGGGGATTTTAGCAGTGGCGGGGCCGATCCACAAATAAATGCTCTGATTCAGAAGTATCTGCAATCCGTTGTGTTGAGGGGGCATCAGGCCTGTTGCCTTTCGCGACAGTGGTCTCGTTCTCGCAGCCCTGGAATGCCCCAGCGCAATCGCTTCTCGCGGCTATCGCCATTCTAAGCTACTGATAAATTGAGACCGTGGAGGCATTGTGCAGGTCTCGTCTGTGGCACGCCCTTCGCTTTTCTTGATGATAGAACGTCGTTGACCAGGAGGGAGAGCTATGGAGAATCAGGACAAAAGTTGTTCGGCGCAAGCCGTCGCGCTCGCGTTTGTAGGCGGTGCCGTTGCAGGAGTGGTGGCCGGTCTTCTGCTTGCCCCCAAATCCGGGCGAGAAACCAGGCAGGATTTGAAGGAGTTCGCCAGGAGGGCGGAGGATGAGGTCTTGGAGAAGGCCAAAGAGGCGCGAGCGGCCCTCGATGAGGTGATCGAGCGGGGCAAGCACTTCATGGCGGAGAAGCAGGCCACGGTCGAAGCGGCCGTGAAGGCCGGCCGAGAGACGATGAAAGAGAAGATGGAAAAGTGCTGTAGCTGAGGAGACGCTGTGATCGCCATCCGCTTCCATGGCCGAGGGGGGCAGGGCGCGAAGACCGCCAGCCGCATTCTGGGCACGGCGGCGTTTCTGGAAGGGTTCGTGGCGCAGGACTCGCCGATTTACGGGGCCGAGCGTCGCGGGGCGCCGGTGGCCGCCTATACGCGGATTGCCAACGAGCCGATTCGCGAGCGGGGCCTGATTGCCAGGCCGGATCTCGTCGTCATTGCCGATGCGTCGCTCATTCGTGATCCATCCGCCCGCGTACTCGAAGGTGTGGAGGAGCGAACGGCCATCTTTGTGAACTCACCGCTCACGGGCGAGCGACTCCGTGCCGAGGTCCCGATTCCGGGCCGGCTCACGACCCTGGATCTGACCGGCATCGCCATGCAGCAGATTGGCAAGCGGGGCGCGATCAGCGCGTTGCTTGGTGCCGTGGCCGGACGGCTGGCCGGGCTGAAACAGGACTCCCTTCGCGAGGCCATCGCACGGGAGCTGGCCGAGCTCGGGCTGGCCGCTGCCGTCATCGAGCGCAATCAAGCTGTGGCATTCCGCTGTTACGAGCTGGTGCAGATCGTGGCTATCGAATCGGCCTCCCGGCAACCGGCGGCGCCGGCCACGCTTCGCACGCCGACGTATGAGCCACCCACCAGGGGAACCGCCAGCATCACGGCCGGTCCCAATTCCGCGATCCGTTCCGTGAGCGGATGGCGGACCTTCCGCCCGGTCCTGCGTCCGGACCTGTGCAACGGGTGCTGGCTCTGCTTTGCCAATTGCCCGGAGGGCGCGATCACGATCAAGCCGGACGGCAAGCCCGCCATCTACTATCCGCACTGCAAAGGCTGCCTCGACTGCGTCGAAGTCTGCCCGACCGATGCCATGACGGTGGCGCGGGAAACGGAAGTCGGATGAAGGGTCTATTGGGTCTGTCTGGTCTATCTAGTCTTTCTGGTATGGCCGAGGACGGCCTAGACCAGATAGACCGAATATACGAGATAGACTAGACAGACCGGACGGACGAGAGAGACCAAATGGACCAGATAGACCAGATGATGATGACCGGCAATCTCGCCGCAGCCTGGGGCGCTCGCCTGGCCGATGTGGATTATGTGCCGGCGTTTCCGATCACCCCCCAAACGGAAATCGTCGAGACGCTGGCGAAGTGGTGCGGCAATGGCGCCGTGAACGCCCGCTTCGTCACACTGGACTCGGAGCATTCGATGATGACGGCCGCGGGCGCCGCGGCGGCGGCCGGCGCGCGCGTGTTCACGGCGACATCGAGCCAGGGGCTCCTGCATGCGTTTGAAGTGCTGTACACCGTTGCCGGCTGGCGGGTGCCGCTGGTGCTGGTCAATGTTTCACGGGCGCTGGCCTCTCCCATCACGCTGGAGCCGGATCACAACGATGTGCTGGCGGCGCGCGATTCCGGGTTTGTGCAGATCCATGCGGAGACCTGCCAGGAGGTCGTGGATTCCATTCTCATGGCCTATCGCATTGCTGAAGATCCGCGCGTGTGTCTGCCGGTCATGGTGAATCTCGATGGGTTTTATCTGTCATTCACCCGCGAGCCGGTGCTCCTGCCGGGCCAGACGATGGCGCACGCCTTCCTGCCTCCGTTCCGTCCCACCCATCTCGGGTTTAAGGCCTCGGCTCCTCAGGCGCTCGGCCCGGCGGTGTTCGGCGGCGCCACCTACAGTTACTTCCGGCATCAAATGCATCTTGCGTCGTTGAATGCCCTGCAAGTTCACGAAGAAGCGGCCGTGGAGTTTGAACGGCTCTGTGGCCGGCGCTATGGCGTCGTGGAGGGGTACCGTCTCGACGACGCGGAGGATGTGCTCATCATGACCAACGCCTTTGCGAGCAAAGGCAAAGCTGCGGTCGATGCCGCCAGGGCGGAGGGCCGGCCTGTGGGCCTGCTGCGGCTGCGCATGATCCGCCCCTGGCCGGCCGAGGCTATTCGTCAGGCCCTGCAAGGCCGCCGGGCCGTCGCCGTCTTGGACCAGAATCTGTCTCCGGGGCAGGGGGGCATTCTCTTTCAGGAGATTGCCACCAGTCTGTATGACGAGGCCCTGCGGCCACGGGCGCTCTGTTCCTTCATCGGCGGCCTCGGCGGAAAGAATATCTCGGAAGGCGAGTTTCGGGCGATCTTCGAGCAGACGGCCGAAGCCGGAGTGCGCGGAAAAGGGATCGGACCGGTTCTGCTGTATACCGAACGTGAATATTGCGAGATCGAGCAGTTGCAGTATCTTGCGCACGATCTCAAGACGGGCAAGTGAGAGACGGCATGGCCTGGGAACCGCACATCTTTACAGACCTGCATCAGATCCCGCGCGAGGAACATGTGTTCCCTGGGACGCCGCTCTGTGCCGGGTGCGGGGGGCTCGAATCCTTGCGGCTGGCGTCCAAAGTGCTCGGCAGCCATGTCGTGTATGTGAACGCGGCAGGCTGCTTCACCAATCTGGCGGCTTTCCCATTTACGCCGCTCGATGCCTCCTGGCTCTACACCACCATGGGCTCGGCGCCGGCCGGCGCGCAAGGCGTGCGGGATGCGCTCGACGTGCTGATCGCCAAAGGCCGCCTGCCGAAAGAGGAGGATGTCAAAGTTGTCGTCCTGGGCGGTGACGGCTCGACCTACGACATGGCGCTCTCCTCGACATCCGGGGCCATCACCAGAAATCTGGACTTCTATTACCTGTGTTATGACAACGAAGCCTACGGCAACACCGGCGTCCAGCTCAGTCCCGCCACCCCCTATGGGGCGCGCACCACGACCTCGCCTTGTGCCGTGCAGCATCCGACCGGCACCGTGCAGGAGAAGAAAGACATCTTTGAGATCTGGCGGGCTCACAAACCGCCGTATCTCGCGACCGTGTCGCCGCGGTTTCCGCTCGACCTCGAAGAAAAATTTGCGCGCGCGGCAGACTATCCGGGGCCGAAATTGTTTCTGGCCTTTGCCGCCTGCCCGACCGGCTGGCTGTTTGATCCGGCCTCTACCCCGGATGTGGCACGGTTGGCCGTCGAGTGCGGGCTCTGGCCGCTCAAGGAGGCGATCAACGGCAACGTGGTCCATACCTACAGGCCCAGGCTGCAGCCGGTGGAAGACTATCTCAAGCTCCAAGGCCGGTTCCGCCATCTCTTCGAGCCGGTGGTGCAGACGGAAGCCATTACCCACATTCAGGCGCGGGTGAATGCCTACTGGCAGCACGTGAATAAGACAGAAGCCGCGCCTTGAGGGAGTTGATGGAATGGATTGGATGAGGTTCAGCATCCTGTTGGGAATGGGCCGTTCATTATGGAGAGGGGAGCAGGTGTGTATGAAAGGTGTCGTTGTGGCCGTGCTGTGCGTTGGGTTTTGGACCGGTTGCACTGAGGTTGAACATCGCCACGGGGAACAGCGGCCCAACCCCTATTTGACGTCCGATACCAGACAGCCTATTCCGCTGCCGCCGCCAGCCGGGAAAGAACATCGCGCGGTGATGTTGCAGCATCTGGAGACGATTCAAGTCATCATGAATGCGCTGGTTGAAGAGGACTATGAATTGGCGAAGGGGCTGACTGAAACGCACTTGGGTTTCTTTATGCATCGCCAGGCGATGGCGAGCCAGCAGCCGGAAAAGTTTCCGCCCGCCTATCACGACTTGGCCATGGCGCATCACGCGGCGGCGGAAGAGTTGGCTCGTATCATGCCCACCAAAGATCTGAAACAAATCTTGCCGCAGTTCAATCACGTGCTGAAGGCCTGCGTGGCCTGTCATCTGGAGTTTAAAGTCACCAGTGGATCGTAACTGGTGAAACGTATAGGAGGAGCCGATGAGTGAGGATCAGACCATCAGTGCATTCTTCGAGCAGGATCACGACCGGTTGGACGAATTGTTCAAGACCTTTCAGAAACTGAAGCGGTCGGACTTTCCCAAGGCGAAGGAGGCCTTTAAAGAGTTCAAGTTTGGTTTGCAGCGGCATATCGTGTGGGAAGAGGATCTGCTCTTTCCTCTCTGGGAAGAGAAAACCGGCATGTCGGAAGGCGGGCCCACGTTTGTGATGCGGAACGAACATCGCCAGATCGGACAGCAGCTCGACGCGATTCATGACAAGGTGGCCGAGCAGAATCCCGAGAGCGATCAGGAGGAACAGGGGTTGTTGAGCCTGCTGGGGGCTCACAATATGAAAGAGGAGCGGGTGCTGTATCCCTCCATCGACCAGGTGACGAGTGCCGAGGAGCGTGCCATCGTGTTTCAGAACATGAAGACCATTCCGGAGGACCGGTACAAGGTCTGTTGCGGACAGCATTGAGGGAGAACGGGAGAAAGGTGAGCCGATGATGAGTGCAAGGCGCGGGACGCTCAGAGGAATTTCCCTTGCCGGTCTGCTGCTCATGGGCTGGGCGGCAATCCAGTTCATGGACCTGTCGGGGATGAATGCCTGGGCCGGCTCCAGGCCCTCGAACAAGAGCGCGAATGTTCAGGGCGATCCCGAGCGGGGCCGCGCCATCTTCAACGGAAAGGGCGTCTGCTCGTACTGCCACGGTGTGGATGGGTATCGGGATCGGATGCCTCAACTCGAAGCCGACACCGCCGCGCTCATCGCGGGACTCGATCCCCCTCCGCCTGACCTCCGGAATCGCAAGACGCTCCGGTTGACCAGCGACAAGGCCCGGTTCAATGCCATCCGCGAAGGCCATCCTGGAACGGGGATGTTTCCGGATACGGCGATGACGGCGCAGGAACTCACGGATACATTGGCTTATCTGGCCGTATTGAGGCAGCACGTGTCGAAATGATCTGGTGCTCTGCGGGCACATGCCGGGGAGCGAGTCGGTTCGGATTTAACCACTGAGGGAGGATGTTATGGACGGCAATTATTCAAGACTTGCGTGTGGCGTGCTGGTGCTCGGTCTGGCCGTCTTGTCCCAGGGATGTCAGGCCTCCGGTCCAGTCTTGTTGCCTGATACCACGGGGACGCATCTGTCCCAAGGAGCTGATCTTCAAGGCGATCCCAAACAGATACAGGCCATCTTCGCGATGTTTGCCAAGGCGGAGGAGGCGGTGCAGCACAAGGATCTGGAGGCCTTAATGTCGCTCTATGCGGACAACTACCAGCATGGCGGGTATAACAAGGACGCCGTACGGGCGGTGTGGAGCGAGTTGTTCGCCCGTCATCGTGATTTTGCGGGAGCCCATATTTTCTCAAAGATCACGGTGGATAGCGGCAAGCCGATTCCACTGGCCCATGTGACTTGCACAGGCGGTCTGTGGGCTGTGTCCGATGAGACGGGGCAACGGGTGAATATCGACAGCTGGTATGGCGAGGTGCATCACGTGACGTTCGACCATGGGGCCTGGCATCTGGCCGGAACGTTTTGGGAAATTCCGCGCGCCAAGGAGTCGCGCCCTGCGTTCCTGCCCCATCCCTTCTTTTAGTCGAACGGCGGGCGGGAATCCGAGACCCGTTCAGTGATGGCGGGGCTCCGGCGTTTCTACGATCACGGGAGGAGAAGATGTCGATGAACCAGCGGTTAATTCGCGGCGCCCTCACTCTGGTTATCCTGGGCGCCGCGAGCCAGATGAACGGCCATCCGGTGCTGGCGAACGACGGTGTTCGACAGAACGCCGAACAGAGTCGTGTAAGCGGGAATGCCGCGGCGCATCCTATGGGCGACGGTACCAGAGGAGAGAAGCTCTACAACGCCAGTTGCGTTGTGTGTCATGGCCCGCAAGCCACCGGCGGCATCGGTCCCCGGTTGACCGGCAATCCCGTGCTTTTCAACGAGCCGGCATTTTGGAAGGTCGTCTACGAAGGGCGGCACGTCATGCCGCCGTTGAAGGGGGCCGTGACCGAGCAGCAGATGGCCGATATCCAGGCCTGGCTAAAGACCTTGCGGTGATTGTGACGGCGCCGCTGTCCGCCGATCAGGCCATAACTTTCAAGGAGGATTATCTGCGTGATATTGCTCCCCATAGTTTGGCAGAGACTTGTGAGCGCAGACGGGAAGACGTGCGATCGCTGCGACGCCACGCACCAGGCAATTGAGCAAGCTGTCAGGATGCTCAAGGAAGCATTGCGCCCCATCGGGATTGAGCCGAGTCTCGAAACCCGAGAGATCGGCGAGCGAGTGTTCAAGGCGAACCCCTCGGAGTCCAACCGCATTTGGATTGCCGGAAGACCCATGGAGGAATGGATTGGCGCGAGCGTCGGCAGCAGCCGCTGCTGTTCCGTCTGCGGGGATTCGGAGTGCAGAACGGTAGAGGTAGGGGCCGCCACATTCGAGGCGATTCCAGAAAAACTCTTTCTCAAAGCGGCGTTGATTGCCGCCGCTCACGTGTTGGATGTTTCAACGGATGCACCATCGCCTGAGAGTGAGCGATGCTGCGAGGCGTGAGCCTGTCTCGCTGAGATGGTATAGAGGCTGCTGCAGAATCGGGATCTGTCCCATGGTTCAAGCACATGCAGCATAGAAGTCTCTTGACGTCTGCCTATTGTGTATGTACGTTGTACGTATGAAAGCGCTTCGATTCGAGTGGGACGCCGCGAAAGAAAAGGCCAATCTCAAAAAGCATGGCATCACCTTCGATGAGGCACGGACGGCATTTTGTGATGAAAGGGCTGTTCAATTCTTTGACCCTGACCACTCGGACGAAGAAGACCGATTTATTTTGCTGGGGATGAGTTTCAAGCTGCGGGTGCTCGTCGTGTGTCATTGCTATCGAGAAAGCGATACTGTTGTAAGGTTATTCTCAGCACGAAAAGCGGATAAAGATGAGGAGCGTGAATATTGGAGGCGAAGACGATGAGAGACCATTACGATTTCTCCAAGATGAAAGGGCGTAAGAACCCGTTTGTCAAATACTTGAAGCAGCCGGTCACGATGCGGCTGGATCGCGATACGGTCGCCTACTTCAAAACTATTGCCGAGGAAATGGGGATTCCGTATCAGAGCTTGATCAATCTCTACCTGCGCGACTGCGTGGTGAATCACCGCAAGCTACAAATGAAGTGGGCGTCTTAAGGACAACGGCCATGCGCAAGAAACGGCTACCGCCTATTCACCCGGCGGTATGGGTTGGCCGCCGCTCGCCGGGAGGGCGGCATGGCGGTGGAGCGTAATGTCGCGGTGCTTGATTTGGCGGGATAGAACGTTCTGGTCGTTTATGTCTGGGTGCGATAAAGGGGACTGCCGCACTCAAATCAATACGGGTTGAATCCTGTTTTTGTTGAACCTCACGCCGGATGCGCCGTTACGTTATTGAACAAGTGTTGGAATCCCAGTAGACTTGCCTTCCATTGGGCCTGTCGGACTGACATGCGGCATTCTACGAGCGGGCACACGGATTTTGAGCTGGCTGCATATCAAGGGGCGAACCGGTGCTTTCAATAATAGACCAGCAAAGAGTGAAGGTATCGAAGAGTACCGAGGCGAAGAGAAAGTCGCAGTTCGGGCAGTTTCTCACGCCCGCGACCATAGCTCAGTTTATGGCGGGCCTGTTTACGCCTATGACCGGAAATGTATGCCGGTTGCTCGATCCAGGAGCGGGCATTGGTTCGCTTTCGAGCGCCTTTCTTGAACAATGCGCTTCTGGCCGGCTGCACTTCGAAAAAATAGAAGCCACGGCGTTTGAATTGGACGCGCTGCTTCACGAAAACCTGCACGGCTCAATGTCCAGTTATGCCGGACGAGTGCCGCTTAAATATGAAGTCCTTGGCGACGACTTTATCGAAGAAGCGGTCAATAGAATTCAGTTTCAATATGGCCACTCTTTTACGCACGCTATTTTAAATCCCCCGTACAAGAAAATTAACAGCAGCTCGCGCCACCGTTCGCTGCTTCGGCAGGTTGAAATTGAGACGGTCAATCTCTATTCGGCTTTTGTTGCACTGGTGCTGGCGCTGATGGATCCAGCCGGACAGGTAGTGGCGATCATCCCGAGGAGCTTCTGCAACGGGCCCTACTACCGCCCCTTTCGCAATTTCATGCTGGAGCGCGCCGCGATCAGGCATGTGCATTTGTTTGAGTCTCGGAAGAACGCGTTCAAGGATGATGATGTGCTGCAAGAGAACGTCATTATCATGCTTGAGGCAGGCGGTCAGCAAGGCGCGGTGACGGTGTCAACTTCGACAGATGACAGCTTTTCAGACCTTTCAGCGCATACGCATCCCTTCGATCGCATTGTATACCCGGGCGACTTGGACCGGTTCATTCATATTCCAACGTCGCCTGGCAGCAACGCCTTTGAACGATCGACGCAAATCCGGTACTCGCTGGAAGATATTGGCATAAAAGTATCGACGGGCCCCGTGGTCGATTTTCGTCTAAAAACGCATCTGCGTGAGATGCCCGATGAAGATACAATTCCCTTGCTCTATCCGGGGCATTTTAGCGGCGCAGCCTTAGAGTGGCCGAAAGCGGGCCTGAAGAAGCCCAACGCCATTCGTCGCAACGATGAAACGGAGAAATGGCTGTTCCCAAACGGACATTATTGCGTGGTGCGCCGTTTTTCATCGAAGGAGGAGAAGCGAAGGATCGTGGCGAGCGTCGTGTGTCCGGACTTGTTTGACGGCGCCGATGCGCTGGGCTTTGAGAATCACCTTAATGTCTTTCACCAGAACAGGCAGGGATTGCCTGGCACGCTTGCTCGTGGGTTGTCCGTCTTTCTCAATGCAACCGCGGTCGATGAACATTTCCGGCGTTTCAATGGCCATACGCAAGTGAATGCCGCTGATCTGAGGGCGATCAAGTATCCAAGCCGCCAGATTCTCATGGCGCTAGGCAAATGGGCGATCGCGTCGGGCGATCTTTCGCAGGGGATGATCGACGAAAAGCTCATGGGGCTTTGCGCATGACCAGGAAGAGCCCGCCTCACATCAAGGATGCCAAAACCATTCTGGCTTCCCTCGGTTTGCCACGCGCGCAGCAGAATGAGCGGTCCGCGTTGTGCTTACTGGCGCTGGTGAACCTCACACCGGGAAAGAAGTGGGCGCAGTCGGAAGACCCGCTTGTCGGGATCACGCCCATCATGGAGTGGGCTCGGCAACACTATAAAAAACGGTATGCCCCCAATACTCGTGAAACCGTGCGCCGTCAGACGATGCACCAATTCGTGGATGCCGGGATTGCACTCTACAATCCGGATCGTCTGGATCGTCCGGTGAACAGTCCGAAGGCGGTTTATAAAATTGAATCTGCGACTCTGCGGCTTCTTCGCAGTTTCGGGACCGGCGCGTGGCACGATAACCTGACCGCCTACCTAGCTCAGCGGGAGACCCTGGCAGCCAAGTACGCCAATGAACGCGAGCAGAATCGCATTCCGGTGCGGGTCGCGCAGGGCAAAACCATTACTCTTAGCCCAGGCGAACATAGCGAATTGATTCGTGCCGTCATTGAGGAGTTTGGGCCTCGCTTTGCGCCGGGCAGCATTCTTGTTTATGCCGGGGACACGGGCGATAAGTGGGGGTATTTCGATGCGGCGCGACTGGCCGAACTTGGTGTTGCGCTGGACTCTCACGGAAAGATGCCCGATGTGGTGCTTCACTTTACCAAACGCAACTGGCTGTTACTGGTGGAGTCCGTGACAAGTCATGGGCCGGTTGACGGCAAGCGACACGCCGAGCTGGCCAAGCTATTTGCTCGATCAAAAGCCGGACTGGTCTATGTAACGGCGTTCCCTAGTCGCATGGTTATGAGCCGGTATCTCGGTGAGATTGCATGGGAAACCGAGGTGTGGGTTGCGGATACGCCGTCGCACCTGATTCATTTCAATGGAGTTCGATTCCTTGGCCCATACTGTGAGTCGTAAGCAGCCAGCTTAACGCTGCGCGTCAGGCGTCTTCTCCAAAAAAAGTTAGATCTGCGGCTCGTGCTCTCCCGTCCATTTCTTAATCAGCAGGTAAAGTCTTTTCAACGCGGATTCTCGCATCCACAATCCTGCATCCTTGTCCCTCTGGTCGCGAGAAAATCGGATTCAGGTCGAGTTCGCTGATCTCGGGAATTGCTTCGACGAGCTGAGAAAGACGCAGCAGCACTTCTTCGATGGCGTTCACATCAGCAGCGGGATGGCCTCTGTAGCCTTGGAGCAGCCGGTAGCCTTTGAGCGCTCGCACCATCTCTTCTGCATCGTGAGCGGTCAGCGGCGCAAGCCGGAACTGTATGTCGCCGAGGATTTCCACGTGAATACCGCCTAGGCCGAACGCGATCAATGGTCCAAACAACGGATCGCGGGCCATGCCCGCCATCGCCTCCACGCCGCCTGACAGCATCGGCTGAACGAGCACACCTTCCATCGCATCCAGTCGATTATCCTGTGCAAGCCTGCTTCTGATCGCCTCGAACGCGTGACGCACGGCTTGCTCATCGGCCAGGTTCAGATACACCCCGCCCATCTCGGTCTTGTGCAGGATCTGACGGGAGACGAGCTTCACCGCGACAGGGAATCCCACCGTGCGCGCCAGCGTGACGGCTTCCTCTGCGCTGGTTGCCACAGAGCTTTGGACGAGAGGGAGCTTCATGGCTGTCAGAAGGGCATGGGTTTCTTCAGTGCTGAGCCAGCCGCCTCCGCGCTCCATTAGGGCTCTCGCGCAAATAGCCTTGGCCTTCGGCAGATCTGCATCGGAGCAGTCCGGCACCTGACCGGACGGCTGCTGCCGCCAGGCTTCATAGGTGAGTGCGTGGCTGATGATGCGAGCAGGGATCTCAGGGTGCCGGGAGGTCGGAATGGCTTCTCCTTCGACGGTGAACGTTCTGTCCAAGTCTTCTTCCGCCATCCAGCAGATAAAGACCGGCTTGTTTTTCCCGATCGTCTGTCGGGCTGCACGAATGCCACGGAGGATCCCTGCTGCGACCGGGTCATTGTCCTGTGCCCTGACCGAGACGTGGACGATGATGAGGGCATCGAGCTCATCGGCCTTGAGCATGGTTTCGACGGCCCGCGCATGTTGGTCCTCTGTGGCAAAGCCAATCACATCGACCGGATTCCTGAGCGCGGCTGTGGGGGGGAGAAATGAGGCGAGGAGGGATTGTGTCTCCTTGGAACATTCCGGCAGGGTGAGTCCCTCGGTTGCGCAACTGTCGGCGCAGAGCACGCCGGGGCCGCCGGAATTCGTCAGGATCCCCACACGGCGGCCTTGCGGCATTGGCTGGGTGGAGAGGCCGGTTGCCAAGGCCAAAAAATCTTCCAGCGACGTTGCGCGGATGACGCCGCATTGGGTGAACAAGGCATTCACCGCCGTCTCGTTCGTGGCAAGGGCGGCGGTGTGGGAGCCGGCTGCGGATTGGCCTGCCGATGTCCGGCCTGCTTTCAAGACGACGATGGGTTTCTGTTTCCCCACCCGCTCGGCGATCTGCTTGAATTGTTGAGGTTCGACGATGGTTTCAAGATACAGGAGAATCACATTGGTGGTCTGGTCCTGCTCCCAGTATTCGAGCAGATCGAGCACCGACACATCGGTGTGATTGCCGACGCTGACGAAGCTGGAGAGGCCAAGGTTCAATCGCCTGGCCGCCGTCACCACGGCCAGTCCCAGTCCGCCGCTTTCGGAGGCGATGGCGACTCGGCCGGCGGGCGGGACGATCGGTGTATAGGTGGCGTTCAGCCGGACGGCGGGATCGAGATTCATGAGCCCGAAGCAATTCGGCCCAATGAGACGGATGCCGTGCTGACGGACTTTCTCCAGGAGTTGACGCTCGAGTGAGATTCCCGCGCCGCCGGTCTCGGCAAAGCCTGCGGTGATGAGGATGACGGCCGGAACCTGCTTGGCGGCGCAGTCGTCGATGACGGCAAGGACAAGCCGGGGCGGCACCGCGATGACGGCGAGATCGACAGGGCCGGGAATGGCTTTCAGCGAGGGGACGGCGTGAAGTCCCGCAATCTCGGCCGCCAGCGGATTCACCGGGATAATCGTTCCGGTAAAGCCTCCGCCCAAGAGGGATTCGAGCAGCCGGTGCCCGATATGGGCTGGATCTCGGGACGCCCCGACGACGGCGACGGATCGAGGACGGAACAATGGTGTCAGGGAGTGCGCCGTGGACAAATCGTGGCGTGCCGCCATGGTGCGCGTCGTCGGATAAAGGCTCTCTTAGCTGATCATGTCAGGCGGTGCGACCGAGCGAATATACGACAGCACATCCAGCATTTGCTGATCGGTCAATTTTCCGCGGAAGCCGTGCATGGGGCTGAAGAGCACGCCGTTCGAGATCGTCACGAGCAATTCCCAATCGGTCTTGGATCGGATGAGCGGGGACTGGAGGTTGGCCGGCCGTACGATCAAATCCCGGCTATCCGGCCCGTTGCCGTCCAATGTATTGCCATGGCAACGGAGACAGTTCTTTTCGTACAGGGCTTGCCCTTCTTTGGGATTGCCACGGAGCACCTGTGCCGAGACCCAGGACGTGGCGAGGAACATCAGGACGACGACGGTGGTGAAGACGGTTTTCATGCGTAGTTCCTTTCAGCGTACGACCAGAATAGGGCAGTGCACTCGATGGACGATCGCATGGGAGGCGCTGCCCAGCAGAAAGCGCTCAAGCCCCTTGCGTCCGTGCGACGCCACCACCACGAGATCCTTGTCTTTGGCCTGTTCCGCCACGGCTGCGGCGACATCCCCCGTGACGACACGGGTGCCGATGCTATAGCGGCTGCCCATCAGTTCCGAGCCCACGGTTTTGACGAGATCTTCCGCATACGACATAGCCCGGTCTTCCCAGGCTTCAAATCCGACCAGATTGTAGGGATCAGCCAGCCGGAGCGGGACCACGACGCTCAGGATCAGGAGTTCGACCGGGTTGACGAAGGGATGAACCAGCAGCCATTGCTTGATCCGCTCCGCATCCGGCCGTCCTTCGACCGCGACTACCACCCGTTGGACCGGTTTGGCGTCCGACTTGACGATCAGGGTGGGGCGTGTGGCATGCATCAGGACCCGATGGGACACGCTCCCCAGGACAAGTTCCGCCACTCGATTCTGTCCCCGGGCCCCAACCGCGATGAGATCGGCCCCGACGGCGTCCGCCGTCTTCAGGATGATCTCGGCGGGGCTGCCGATTTCGTTGACCTGCCGGAGGGCGTCCGAGTCGGCGGGCAGCATATTGGCGGCGCGGGTCAAGACCTGCCGTCCCGCCTCAAAGAGGGCGTTGCGGAAATCGTCATAGCCTTGCAGATTGGCCGCCTGCGCGACGACGGGATATTCGAAGACCCCGAGATCGACGCCGTGCACCAGCGTCAATTCCGACGGCCGGTACAGGTGGAGAATTTGCTGCACTGTCGCGAACGCTTGTTCGGACCAATCGACGCCGACCACAATTTTCATAACATCCTCGTGTTACCGATCGACCGCCACGCCATGATTCATGGCGCGACGCGCCCTCAGCGCGTCCAATTGACGCGGATAAACTCTTCGTCTTGATCGTAATGGAAGTCCAATTCTCCCCGATAGGCATGCGTGAGCGCTTCGCCGATCCGGCGAGGCAGATGCGTATCCGTCGTTGAGATCACGAGGCCTTCGGGCCGCCGTTCCACCGCCATGATGCGGGACAGCGGGTGTTCCTTCTTTTCCTGGGCGGCGGCGTTGTGAATGACTCCCATGACCTGCTCGCGCTGTGTTTCTTTGAAGCTGCCTGCGATGGTGAGCACCCCCATGGGATATTTATCGTGCAGGCGATGGCAAGCCGGACAGGTGGCCGTCTTCGCCCCCTTCGGCGCGGCCCCCCAGGTCCATCGCCCTTTGTGAAAGAGCGCGCCGCAGCCGCTGCAGACGGTCGGCTCCTTCAGCTTCCCGCTCAGCCGGTACGTGTCGTGCCGGTGCTCCTGAACAATGCGGTCCCGTCGCGGCCCTTGTCCTGTCATCTTCAGCTTCGATGCCATGAAATCTCCTTTGTGTGACCGGTTATACCCGTGAAGAGGGGGCGCGTGTCGCCCGCTCACGCAGTGATTCGTCTGCCAGATTCAAATATTCCAAGACCTCGCGATCCTCGACTTGCTCGAAATGAACATAATGGCTACCGACGGCCCAGAACGGCTCCGGGGTGGCCAGCACCACCAGTTCATCGACCGCCGCCCGTGCTTTCCGGATCGTGTCCGGGGGGCCAACTGGGATGGCTGCAATCAGACGCGCAGGCGACTGTTGCCGGATCGCCTCCACGGAGGCAAAAAACGTTGCGCCCGTGGCGATGCCATCGTCCACCACGATCACGACGCGATCCTTGAGCGGCAGCGGATGCCGCCCTTGCCGGTAGAGCGTCTGGCGGCGTGCGATCTCCTGCCGCTGCACGGCGGCGAGTTCTTGAAGATCGTCGACGGCCAGGCGAAACGCGGCCATGGCCTCGGGGTTCATATAGATGTTTCCGCCTTCGCTGACGGCGCCCAGCGCATATTCGGGATTGCCCGGCGCGCCGATCTTGCGGGTGATGAAGACATCAAGCGGCAGGTGGAGGGCCACGCTCACTTCATAGCCGACGGCGACCCCTCCGCGCGGAAGGGCCAGAATCACTCCCTCCGGCTGTTCTCGATACGCCTGCAGTTTAGCTGCCAGCTGACGCCCTGCCTCTTCACGGTTTTGGAACATCATGTGTCCTACACCAATCCGCTCGTCACGCCAATCCCGATGATAAACATCGCCATGAGCACCAGGGCCGCGATGAGCCACCAGAGGTGACGGTGAGGCTTCGCGGATTCCGGCTGCCAGTGGATCTCCCAGGGAATGTCCAAGTAATGGGGATGGCGAAACATGGCCGCCTCCTTCTTGAAATTATGACACTTTCACTTCGATAGATTTTGGCTTGGCTTGTTCCGATTTCGGCAACCGCACCATCAGCAAGCCGTCCTTGTATTCCGCGGAGACTTTCGTGCCATCGGCGTTTTCCGGCAGAGTGAAGCTCCGCAAAAAACTGCCGTAGGATCGTTCCACGCGGTGATACTTTTTCCCTTTTTCCTCTTTCTCATATTTCCGTTCGCCGGTGATGGTCAGCACATCGTCCTGCACGTTGAGCTTGATGTCTTCTTTTTTGACTTCCGGCAGTTCGGCCTTGATGACATATTCCTTCTCGTCCTCTGTAATATCGACGAGCGGCGACCATTCGGCGACGGTGATGGCCTCCTTCTTGTCGCTGCCTGGCGAGGGCACGCCTCGCCCAATAAGAGCCGACAGGCGTTTGTCGAGTTCCTCAATTTCTTTCATCGGGTTCCAGCGGGTCACGGGATCCCATCTCATCAGACTGCTCATCATGGCCTCCTTCTCGCCTCTGTGGCGCTATGAGTAGTGACTGACCTGCGGCTGATTGGACGGCTGCTCCGCCAGCGCCGTCACGCGGTAATGACCGGGCCCTTGTTGCCTGAGCACGATCTGTCCGCTCCGGCTGAGCCGGTCCAGTGCGAGAAACACCTGATTCCACGTCACGTCAGAACATTGCGCGGCCAGCTCATCAACAGCACAGCCAGAAGTGTGCCGCACGATTTTCAATACTCGGGAGCTGAGATCTTCGATCGTTGCCATCGCGGTCCTCCTGACGTTCGCCTGCCCTCTTATCTCCCTTACTGTGCACTGATGGTGCCAGGCCAAAGGCCGAGGCAATCAGCCGGTCAGAGCTGTTGAGATTCAAGGGGTTCGATCATCATGTGGACCTATTCCCTCTGCGACAGCCGGGCCTGCTGTAGCGTTTCAGGACTGTGCCAGAGGCGGGGCTGTGGAGTTGTTCGACATTGATTGTGCCGTTCGGCGTGTTATTAAAGAAGCAGGAAGGGAGGTGGAGCCAGGATAAGTGAATGTCCCCGCTCTTGTGCCGCGCAGTGAAAGGGTATCGATCCTGTGCCGGGTTGAGAGAATGGTCCGAAGGGACGCACTCCCATCTCGGTGCCAGTAGGAGGCACGGCTCTCAGGAGAGCCCGATGAATGGGGGGTGCGGGACGGTCAGGCGGAAGTGGATCGCTGGATCGTTCGGGTTGTTCTCGGACAGCAGGCAGGATGGATCCTCACACAAGGGCGGGTTTCCGTTGTGCGAGGAGGGGGAGTTCGGGCTTCCGTTCTCTATTCCGCTCGCGCGAGGCAAAAGGGCAATGCGGAGTGCCGCGGCGGCCTGTTATTAAAAGAGCGGGTGTGGCGCGATTCCGAATTGCAGGACCGGTTGGGCTTCTCCGCCCACGTTGCCGACGATGCGCCAGCGGCCGTTTTCCTTGCGCAGGTAGTGGACCTCTTCATACCAGCTATCGACGGGGGCGCGGAGTTTCGTATCTTTTGCTGTGCCCCAGACGACTCCTGTACAGGTCATCTCGGCAGTCAGCTTGCTGCCGCTCCCCACGGTCCTCATCACCGAAAAGGTGTGGAAGCTCTCGAGGTCTTGATAGTGTTCGAAGAGCTGATGCCAGACCTTTCGGATGTCCGCCTTCTTGAGCCCGTGGTAGTAGTACTCATCGGAATAGAGCGCCATGATTCCATCGAGGTCGCGGGCCTGCAGAGCGAGTTCAGCGAGCTCAAACGTGGCCAGCAGCTCTTTGGCTGTCTGCGCTTCTACTTCCTGAATGGTGCTTGGCGTGACCTGGGTTTTGGCGCTGACCACTGCAGATGATGAAGCCCAGAGTACCAGCCCGGCACAGACTGCGCGCAAGATCGAAACGGATTGCCCCTTCATGAACGCCATCCTCCTGTGAGCGGTGCATTCTCAATGTCGAGCATGAGATCTGCAAGGTAGAGACCAGGAGAGGGGACTCTCGAATGATCCGATCTTCTTGTGAATCCAGAGATTCCAGCGCGGGGAAGATCGGAAGGGGTATCGCGGTCTGTTGCAGAAATCACCAGAGCGAGGGAAGACCCGTGGCAAATCGCGTCAGTCGGAAGATGCACGTGGTGATCATGGGGGCGGCTGGCCGCGACTTTCACAACTTCAATGTCGTCTTTCGAAAGAATCCCGACTATCAGGTGGTGGCCTTCACGGCCACGCAGATTCCCACCATTGCAGGACGGACCTACCCCTCTGAGTTGGCGGGAGATTTCTATCCGAAAGGGATTCCGATTGTGCCGGAAGAGGATCTGGAAACGGTGATCGCCGCTCATGCGGTCGATGAGGTCGTCTTTGCGTACAGTGATGTGTCCTATGACGAGGTGATGCAGAAGGCGTCGCGGGCGCTGGCGGCTGGAGCAGGGTTCCGCTTCCTGGGGCCTCGTTCCACGATGCTGCGGTCGAAGCGGCCGGTGGTGTCCGTCTGCGCGGTCCGGACAGGAGCGGGCAAGAGTCCCGCGGCGCGGAAGATCGCGGCCTTGTTGCGGGCGCGGGGCCTGCGGGTCGCGGTGGTCCGCCATCCGATGCCCTACGGAGACCTGGCGAAACAGGCGGTTCAGCGGTTTGCCACGCTCGACGATCTCCGGGACGCCCGCTGCACCATCGAAGAACGGGAAGAGTACGAGCCCCATCTCAGAGAGGGGACGGTCGTCTTTGCCGGGGTGGACTACGAACGGATTCTTCGCCGGGCCGAGGCCGAAGCCGATGTGATCCTCTGGGATGGCGGGAACAACGATCTGCCGTTTTTTGAGCCGGATGTGGAGATCGTGCTGGTAGACCCTCACCGGGCCGGCCATGAAGGTCGCTACTTTCCCGGCGAGGTGAATTTGCTACGGGCCGATCTGGTCATCATCACCAAGGTGGAGACCGCCGATCCGCAGATGGTCGAGGCGGTTCGCCGGGCGATCGCCGCCGCCAATCCGCAGGCGAAGATTCTTGCATCGAGGATGCCGATCACCCTTGACGATCCGGCCTTGGTCGCAGGCAAGCGCGTGCTCGTGGTGGAAGACGGGCCGACGCTCACCCACGGGGGAATGGCCTATGGAGCGGGAGTGATTGCCGCGAAACGGTATGGCGCGGCGGAGATCGTTGATCCGCGGCCGGCGGCAACCGGCAGCCTCTGCGACACCTTCCGGTCGAACCCCCATCTGGATTGTGTCCTTCCCGCGATGGGGTATGGACCTGAGCAGATTCGGGATTTGGAGCAGACGATCAACCGAGTGGATTGTGACGTGGTGCTCATCGCCACGCCGATGGACCTGCGGCGGCTGCTGTCGATCCGGCAGCCGGCCTGCCGGGTCAGCTATGAATTTGAACCCTGCGACGGGGCGGTGCTCAACGATGTGCTTGCGGCTGCGCTTCGGAAGGGATCAGCGGGATGAATCCTTTGGGGCGATTGTGGCTCACATGGGTAGTCCAACAGTACTCCAGGAAGGGAGGGAATGCGTATGACCAAGGTATCAGTATCAAAGGGGGCTCTCGGCCGGACGCGTCCGGTGGATTGCTGTCACCGCTGCGGCGGTCTTATGGTGCCGGAGCAGGTGCACGAGCTCGCGTCGTTCGAATGGCGCTGCGTCAGTTGCGGGGAACGGGTCGATCCGGTCATTCTTGCTCATCGCCGGCAAGACGTTGTGCGTCCCGAATCCGAGAACGTGTACGCCAGCCACGGTTCCCGTTTCAGTTAGCCTCCGTTCTCGCTGGAATAGGGGGGCGTTACCGCCCCCTATTCAGGCGGAGTCAGCCCTCCAGTCAGTCCGCTTCCAGAGAGAAACATTTCACGTGGTGGCGTTGGTGCCCAGAGGTAGGTGCCGCCAGGCGGACACTGCGCGATCACCGGTCCGGCCGCTCGTCCGAGAGCGTTCGGATTCACGCTCCTTGTTCGGCCCTCATTGTGCGCGACACGAGAGGCTGCGATGCCCACACCTGAAGAACTTCTCGCCAAAGCCCAGAAGCCAGCCGAAGAGGCGCTGCGGCTCCACGCCTACTACAAAGGCAAGATCCAAACGGCGCCCAAGTGTCCCATTCGGGGCATGGAGGATTTTTCCATCTGGTATACACCGGGTGTCGCCGCGCCCTGCCGCGCGATTCAAGCTCAGCCGGACTTGGTGTACGAGTACACGAACAAGGCCAATACCATCGCAGTGGTGTCCGACGGCACGAGAGTGCTGGGCCTGGGCGACATCGGCCCGGAAGCCGGTTTGCCCGTGATGGAGGGCAAAGCGCTGCTCTTCAAATATCTGGGCGGAGTGGATGCGGTGCCGATTTGTTTGGGCACGAAGGATCCGGCGGAGATCATCCGGACCGTCAAAATTCTGGAGCCCTCCTTCGGTGGGATCAATCTGGAAGATATTGCGATGCCCAAGTGTTTCCAAGTGCTTCGGGAATGCCGAAGGGCCAGTTCCATCCCGGTATGGCACGACGATCAGCAGGGCACGGGCACCGTTCTGCTCGCCGCGCTGCTGAACGCGCTGAACGTGGTCGGCAAAGACATCGGCCGGGTGCGGATTGCCATGATCGGCATGGGCGCGGCCAATATCCCGACCTACCGGTATCTGAAGGCCAGCGGCGCGGACCCTGGGAGGATCGTGGCCTGCGATGTGGGGGGGATTCTGAGGCGGTCGCGTCATGAATATGAGTCGAATCCGGACTATAGCGAGCAATGGGCGGTGTGCATGGAATCGAATCGAGAGCAACGGCAAGGGGGGATTGCCGCGGCGCTGGCCGGGGCGGATGTCTGTGTGGCTTTTTCAGCCGGCGGGATTATCAAGCCGGAGTGGGTGCGGACGATGGCCCGAGATGCCATCGTGTTCGCCTGCGCGAACCCGGTGCCCGAGATCTGGCCGTGGGAGGCGAAAGCGGCCGGGGCGCGCATTGTGGCAACTGGACGGTCGGATTTTCCGAATCAGGTCAACAACTCGCTGGTGTTTCCCGCCATTTTTCGTGGCGCGCTGGATGTGCGGGCCAGGACTATTACCGACGAGATGGCGATAGCTGCGGCACATGAACTGGCGCGTTGCGCTGCCGCGAGGGGCCTTCACGAGGGCTACATTTTGCCGACGATGGATGAATGGGAAGTGGTCCCGCGAGTGGCGGTGGCGACGGCAATGAACGCGCAAATGCACGGCGTGGCGAGGCTCGTGAAAACCGCTGAAGAGCTGCACCGGTCTGCGGAGGAGAAGATCAGAGAAGCCCGGAAGGCCCTAGCTGTGCTGACGGGCGAAGGAATCATTCTACGACCGCCAATGCCGTAATGGCCGTTTCGCCTGCTGGCCTGCGGAAAAACTGCCTCATCTCTCACACATTGCTTCTCGCCTTCTCGAGACCTCGCGAGTGGGTGTTGCCGGAAAGTCAACACAGCGAAGCGGAGGCGGGTCCAGAGAGCGCTGTGTCACATATGGAGATCTTGGAGGGGCTTTAGGCTTCCCACTCTCCGGTGGGCCTGCACACCACCCCTGCGCGTGACCTCAACCCCCCTTGAGTGTCCCTCTCACCGAGGCCTCCGCTCGCTTCTCAGATAACCGTCATCTACGAGAGATCAATGAAGAGCGCGCGACACATTCGGCGCTGCGCCTTGCCGCTGTGTGTCTTCCCCCGCTATAGTGATCTGTTATGCGTAAAAAGATGCCATCGTATTCCGGGCTGGGAGGCCGTTCCTTGCCTGGGAGGGGAATTGTGCCGTCCAGCCTCGCCGGAGAGCCGTTTGCGCTGCTCGCGGCGTTTCGCGCTTTATCCGCCAACGATGTCTATACGATGGCGCCGAAGGAGGCGGTCGAGCGGGGCTATGACTATGCCCGGCAGCAGCGGCTGCAGCATTATCACTGGAATGAGGACCGCACCACGCTGATTGCGCAGGTCCAGGGGGCTCGGCTCTATACGGTCACCTTTTCCTGCGACGAGGGGTTCCTGGCCGCTTTTTGCGATTGTCCGGCCTGGGATCCCCGCTGGCTGTGTAAACACATTCTCTGCGTCTGTTTTACGACGAAGCATCTGTTATCGCCGGAGCTGTTCCGGATGCCGGATTGGCAGCCGAGCCGGGTGCAGGCGCTCCGGACCGAGCTGTTCGGCGATGGGCCTGCGCTGAATGAGCGTCCGCGTCCGGCGCCTGCTGATTCAACTCGCAATGAGTCTGTCCGTGCAGAGCCGCGGTATGAGATTGTTCTCGATCTTCGGCAGGGATATCCGCAGATCGTGATTCACCGGAACGGGGTGCCGCTGGCTGCGAGCTGGGCGCCGGTGTTGCCGCCCGAGCTGGTACCGCTCTTCAATGCCTCCCGCTTCTTATCCGGGTTCGGGGAAGATCCCCTGCGTCGCTACCTCAGACTCCGTGACCGGCCCTATCCGATCGTGCTGGAATCCGGCCAGGGGCCTATGCCGCTGCGCTGGTGTCCGTCAGTCAAGTGCCGGAGCAAGACGGAGATCGATCTCGTCGAGGGCCGGGTCAGGATTCGCGCGCGTTGTCTTGCCGGCGGGGTGCCGCTCGAACGGATGGCGCGGGTGAGAAGTTTTGTGGTCGATCTGAACGGCGGGCGGCTGCTCTATCTGGAGGATGAACGCGGATGGACTTCGTTCCGCTCCCTGCGGCACTGTTTTCTGGACGCCGAGTCTCCCTCGGACGATCGTGAAGGGCGGACTCGTGCCGTCCTGTTGCCGGGCGAGACGTGGACCGGGCGATGGACCGGGATCAATCGGGAGATGGAGTTTACGCTCTCGCCGGATGAGTTTCATGCCGCTCAAGTCGATCTCCCGCAGGGGCAAGCAGACCGGATTCTGCGCGATCTCTTGTTGAAGGTGGAGGGGGCAGAGGTTTCCGTTCAGCGTGCGGTTTCTTCGGCAAAGACCGAGAGGTCCTCCTGCGCCGTGGTCCTGAGACCGCCCTCCGGTGCCGAGGGACGTTCGCCGACAGCCTGGACGCTGCAAGTGCAATCGTGCCAGGGAGAGACCCGCTGTGCGCCGAGCCTGTCTGCGTTTGGCTGTCTTTCGGCGCTGGAGCAGGGGCGCGCGGTCTCTGGTTCGTTGCGCGCACACAAGCGCAAGGCGGTGCTCTACGAGGCGTTCTTCCACTTGCGCGGGGTGCGCGCGGCCAAGGAGCGGGATCAACGCGTCAAAACGGTGCTCGCGTTGGAGGGGTGGCCGCGTGCGGTCAGTGACGAGGGCGCTCGCTGGCTTCGCGCGCAGCTGGCGGCCTACGCCCGTCCTGATGTGCGGCTGCGGATTCGCGCCGGAAGATGGGAGTTGCAGCCGGTCGAGAAGGCGCAGGAAGCGTTGCTGTACAGTCTTCTGTTCGAGGTGCTCGGCCCGGAGGCCTTCCGGGGCATGCGGCGCAGTGATGAACTGACGGTTGAGGCGCTGGCATTGTTTCAGCGTCTGCCGGAGCTCTTGGATCGGCTGACCGCCGTGGGAATTGAATTGCTCTATGAGGACAAGCCGCTCCGCACGGCCCGGTGGGATTGTGCGGTGCAAGTGGAGCGTGGCACGGGGGAGGGACCCGGGATCGACTGGTTTGAAATCCGGCCGGAGATCCGGTGCGACGGCGTCGCTTTGAATGAGGCGGAGTGGCGGGCGGCGCTGCTGCAAGGCGGTCTGATCGACGGCGAACGGGGCTTGCGCGTATTGGACCGTCAGACGCTGGAGCGGTTGCGCGCCATCCTTGCGCTCACCGGGGAGGGACCCCCGGGCCGGGATGCGTCGAAGATCGTGCGTGTGCCCCGGCTCCAGATGCTCGATTGGCTGGCCCTGCGGGAGCAGGGCATCGCCGTGACGCTGCCAGCGGAAGACGAGGCCGTGCTCGCGCGGCTGCTGGGGTTCACGAAGATCGCGGCGAAACCGCTGCCAAAAGATTTGCAGGCCACGCTGCGCCCGTATCAGCAAGAGGGCTATGCCTGGCTGGCCTTTCTCTATGAGCACCGGTTCGGCGCCTGCTTGGCGGACGATATGGGGTTGGGGAAGACGCTGCAGGCCATCTGCCTCTTGGCGGCGATTCAGGAAGGGCGGATTCACTCGTCGCGCGGGGTGCCTGGGCCGCATCTGGTCGTCGTGCCAACGAGTCTGCTTTTTAATTGGGAGCAGGAACTGGCGCGCTTTGCGCCGGGCTTGACCGTCCATACCTACAGTGGCGGCGACCGGACGCTCGAGGCCAAGGATGGGGAGGTCGTGCTCACGACCTATGGGCTGGTTCGGCGTGATATCGAGCGATTGGAGCGCATGCCGTTCCACGTCATCGTGTTCGATGAGGCGCAGGCGGTGAAGAACATCCTGGCGGATACGACAAGCGCCGTCCGCCGGCTCCGGGGGCGCTTCACGCTCGCGCTGTCCGGCACGCCGCTCGAAAACCATCTCGGCGAATACTTTTCCGTCATCGATCTCTGCTTGCCGGGCTTGCTGGGGGACTATGACCGGATCAAGCCGCAATTGAAACGCGCCGAGGGGCCCGTCTTGGACCGGCTGCTGCGACGGACCAGGCCGTTTATCTTGCGGCGGACCAAGGCCGAGATCCTCCATGACCTGCCGCCGAAAATCGAGAGCGAGGTGTTCCTCGATTTGACCGACCGGCAAAAGGCGCTTTACCAGCAGACGGTCGCCCAAGTCCGCTCGACGATTGACGAGGCCTATGCGACTAAGACGGCGGGGCAGGCGCAGTTTATCGCGCTCACGGCCATTCTCAAGCTGCGCCAGGTCTGCCTGTCGCCTCGTCTCCTGACGAAGCAAGACAACGAAGCTTCGCCCAAGCTCAGCTTTCTGGTCGAGCGGCTGCAGGTGTTGTTGGAGGAGGGGCACAGTGCCCTGGTCTTTTCCCAGTTCACCAGTTTTCTGGATCTTGTGCAGGAAGCCTGTGTCCGGCATGGGCTGCCCTATCAGCGATTGGATGGTTCCACCGCCTCGGCCGCGCGCAAGGACCGGGTGGCGGCCTTTCAGGGCGGCGAACGGCCGAGCGTCTTTCTCCTCAGTCTCAAGGCAGGAGGGCAGGGACTGAATCTGACCAAAGCGACCTATGTGTTTCATCTGGATCCCTGGTGGAATCCGGCGGTGGAGAATCAGGCCTCGGACCGCGCGCACCGGATCGGGCAGCAGCGGACCGTCTCGATCGTGCGGATTCTCATGCGCCACAGCATCGAGGAAAAGATGATGGCGCTCAAGCAGCGGAAGCTCGATTTATACGATGCGGTGATGGCAGGCGCGGTGCGTGGCTCAGGACAGGGGGTGTTGACCAAAGCCGACTTCGAGTTTCTGCTCGCCCCGGGCGCCGGATGACCATCCCGGGTTACTTCTTCTCCTTCTTTTCCTCACCCACCGCCCGGTTGCGCAAGCGTGTCACGAGCTCTTCGTAGGAGTCGGAGCGGATGATTTTGTCGAACTGGCTGCGGTAGTTTTTCACCAGGCTGACGCCATCGGCGATGATGTCGTAGGCATACCACCGGCCGGCCTTGTTGATGAGCCGGTAATCCATCGGGATTTCCACTTTCGTGGAGACGAGTTTGGTGCGGACCTCCGCATACTCGCCTTCCAGCCGCTCGCTGAGATACTCCACCTGCTCCCCGGAATAGCCCTCGATTTTCCCCGCATAGCGGTCGGACAGAAAGGCTTTGAACAGCTCCACAAACTCCGCCCGCTGATCATTCGTCAAGGGGGTCCAGTGAGCGGCCAGCGCCCGTTTCGACATTTCAGCGTAGTCGAAGCGGGCCGCGATCACGTCCTCCAGCAGATGGCGGCGCGGCATGAGCTTGGCGGGGTCTTTGAGCTTGGGGTCCTCCAGGATGTGAAACACTTCTGAGAGCGTCGTCCGAACGACTTCGGTGGGGGCCTCTGTGGGCTGTGGCGTTGCCCCTGACGCGATCGAAAGAGTCACTGTGGCAAGCCAAAGAGCGAAGGAAGCTACGGTGTGCAATAAGAAAAATCTTTTAGGAGCTGTCATTCGTATTTGCCTGAAGTCAGGGCGTTGCCCCTGAGCGATGCCCCTGGTGTTGTTGCGAGCTGAAGAACTGCAACATTTTTATGCGGGCTTGCCCAAGGCAGGCGGGGCAATAGGTATGCGTAAAGAGAAGACTCGCCGCCTGCGTCTTGTGAGCTTTCCGATAGATTTTTAACGGGATCCAGGAGATATGGTTAGGGGCCGCACTGATCTCATCCCGCACAAGTCCGCAGACGCAACAAACCGGGAGTAGAGGGGGCGTCACGAAAGGCGCACCATCGGCGTTAGCCGGTGTCTGAGAAGTAGGCTCTGGACGCCGATGCTTCAGTGCCAGCCCGGCGTGCTTTTTAAGGTTCATGAATAGGTCCGTCATAATTCCGCCTAATGAGCAAACCGTATGCCTTCTTATGCCGGTGGAGTTGTGGGCGGTCTCTTGGAAAAGATGAAGGTCATACAAAGGGTTGCGATTTTTCGATGAGGAGGCGCGGCTCGATCTATTCTCCGATGGCGGGCAGAAGTCCCCACGTCAGACCTGCCTACTGACGCAAAGCGCGACAGTAACCAAGGGGGATTCTTGAACGTGTGGACGGGTGCGAGGTCGTGCGGGAGCCGTTCAAGGCACTCAGCCCTGCTGCTTGAACGGAGGGCCGTTCCCTTGTACAGTGAACAGGTGTTGGGAGGGGGGATCGCTCCTTTACGGTAATGTACGCTGAGTCAGGAGGCCCGCGCGATGGATCGAAATAAATGGCTGCTGTGGGGCCTGTTGGCCTGGTATGTAGCCTTGTCAGGATGGACCGCGTATGGCCCTGTGGATCGAGAGTTCTGGGCTATTGCCAGTATTCTTCCCGCCTGCCTCGTGGCCGGATTGATGGCCGCGCATCGGTGGCTGCCATTGTCACCGCTGTCCTATGTGTTGATTACGGTCTTTCTCAGCCTCCATACCGTCGGGGTGCATTACACCTATGCGCAGGTGCCGCTGGGATCGTGGGCGGATCAGGCCCTGCATCTTGGGCGGAATCATTTCGACCGCGTCGTACACTTTAGTTTCGGTTTTCTTCTGGCCTATCCGATGGAAGAGGCCTTCCGGCTGCTGGCTCACGCGCGGGGGTGGGTGCTGTACTATTTGCCGGTGATGACCGTCTTGGGGCTGAGCGGCCTCTGGGAAATCATTGAATCATGGGTGGCGAGTGCGGTGCATCCTGAGCTGGGAGTGACCTACCTCGGCTCTCAGGGAGATATCTGGGATGCCCAGAAAGATATGGCTGCGGCGCTCTACGGAGCCATGCTGTGCGTGGCGTTGCTCGCGCTCGCGCGTCGTATGCGAGGGGCGCAGCCGCTGCTGCACCCTGAGCCGGTGGTGCCGGAATAATCTCGCAGGATATGGGTGACGGGGCAACAGACCGGAGCGAGGCGGGACAGGCACCCGGTCGTCTTATTCACGGATTGTTGTTGGCGTATGGGATTGTCTGGATCTGGCTCGCCGTTGACCCGGTCAATCGGAGAGATTGGCTCCTGGAGAATCTCCTGCCTCTTGCCGGCTTCACGCTCTTGCTGGTGACGTACCGGCGGTTTCAGTTCTCACGCCTCTCCTATTGCTTGATCGCCTTCTTCCTGACGCTGCATGCCATCGGCGCGCACTACACCTACGCTGAAGTCCCCTTCGGCTACTGGCTCAAAGATGTGCTGGCCTTGAGCCGGAACCCATTTGACCGCTTGGTCCATTTTGCCTTTGGCCTGCTGCTGGCCTATCCCGTGCGTGAATGGCTGGTGCGTCTCGCCAAGGTGGAGGGGGCCTGGTCGTATTATCTGCCCATGAGCGCCATTCTAGCTCAGAGCAGTCTGTTTGAAATAATTGAAGCGGTGGTCGCAGTGCTTGTCAGCCCTGAATTGGGGAACCTGTATTTAGGCACCCAAGGGGATGAGTGGGATGCGCAAAAGGACATGGCTGCGGCCTTGGTCGGCGCGTTCTTCGCGATGGCTGTCACCTTTGTGGCTGCCCGCTTTTCAAGCGCCGGGGCAATGGCCGGCTCTCGCTGACCCTTGATTTCCAGTTGTCGGGCTTTCCGCTGTCGCATTTCACCCCGCTCTTATTGAGAGTGACGTAGCAAAACGCCTCTAGGCCGCTCGATTCCCCCATAAAAACGAGGGGTTTTCTCAGGCATACCTCCTGCTGGTACTACGGTGGAGTCTTATGGCTGGAAAAGTATGTGATGTTCACACGATGCTGAAACACATTGCCGGGATCGTTGCCCTTAGCGTCTTTACGTTTTTTGGATTGATGGCCTGCGAACGGCCTCCCGACCCCACGCCTGAGGCCAAGACACCTGCGGTCACAGAAAAACAGGGGGTCCTACGTCTGACCCCGGAAGAACTCGCCCGGACAGCGATTGAGGTCGCGCCGGTTGTCCGCGGCCAGGTGCTGGTCCCGCGGGAGTTTCCCGCCACCGTGCAATCCAACGAAAATGAATTGGCCGAGGTGACCACGCTGATCAGGGGCCGGGTGGTGAAGGTCTACGTGGATGTCGGTCAGGACGTCAAGAAAGACACGTTGCTGGCCATGCTCCACAGCACAGACCTCGGTGTGGCCGAAGGGGCTTATCTGAAGGCCAGGGCCAGGCTGCAGGAAGCGGAACTCGCGTACGAGCGGGCCAAAGACCTGCATGAACACAAGGCTGTGAGTCTGGCCGAACTGCAGCGGCGTGAGGCTGAAATGAAGACGGCCAGGGCCGAAGTGCGTGAAATGCAGAATCGCCTGGAATTGCTGGGCGTCCCCAGTCAGGAGATCGAACGGCTGGACCGCGAGCACACGATCAAGGCCGACGTGCCGTTGCGCGCGCCATTCGACGGCCGGGTCATCATGCGCAATATCACCAGAGGGGAAGTGGTCGAAACGAATCAGAAGTTCTTCACCGTCGCGGATCTGTCGGATGTCTGGGTGGTCGGGAACGTGCCCGAGAAAGACGTCCAGTATATCCGCAAGGAGCAAACCGTCGATGTCATTGTGTCGGCCTATCCCCACGGCATCTTTCCGGGAACGATTACGTATATCAGCGATGTGCTCGATCCGGCGACCCGCACGATGCGGTTGCGGGTGACGGTCCCCAACCCTGACCGGCTGCTGAAGCCGGAAATGTTCGCGACTGTCCGCGTCTATGCCGCGCCGGCTCCGGATGCCCTGACCGTACCGCTCTCAGCGGTCCAAAACGGGCCGAGCGGCAAGATGGTCTTCGTGCAGCGGGGCGCGTACGAATTCGAAGTGCGGGCGGTCAAAGTGGGCAGCGAGCAGGGAGACACGGCGACGGTGGTGGAGGGGCTACGCGAGGGGGAACAGGTGGTGACGAAGGGGTCGTTCGTCCTCAAGTCCGAGATGGAACGGCACAAGATCGAGCCAGCACCATGATCGCGTCTCTGCTGGAATTTTCGTTGCGGCAACGGATTTTGGTCCTGGGGTTGGCCTGCCTGCTGTCTGTCCTCGGGCTGTTTGCGTTTCAGTCTATTCCCATCGATGCCTATCCCGATGTGACGAACATCCAGGTGCAGGTCTTGACCGACGCGCCGGGACTCTCGCCGGTCGAGGTCGAGCGATTCATCACCTATCCCCTCGAACTCCAGATGACGGGTCTGCCGGGTTTGGCAGAGATCCGGTCCCTCTCAAAATTCGCCCTTTCTCAGATCACGGTCGTGTTCAAGGACGACGTCGATATTTACTTCGCCCGCCAGTTGGTGCTCGAACGGATGATGGCAGCGAAAGAGCGGTTGCCGGAAGGGCTCGATCCGGTGATGGCCCCAGTCAGTACAGGGTTGGGCGAGGTCTATCAATACTACGTCGAAGGGCCCCATGCGGCCACGACCGATCCGAAGATCGCCGAGGCGGAGCTCACGGACCAGCGGACGCTTCAGGACTGGGTGCTGCGCCCGTTGCTCAAGAGCGTGCCGGGCGTGATCGATGTAAACGGCATGGGCGGGTTCGTCAAACAGTATCAAGTCCTGGTCGATCCGGCCAAACTGCGCAAGTTCGACTTGACGCTCCACGACATTTACGAGGCGGTGGCGAAAAACAATGCCAATGCCGGCGGGAATGTGCTGGAGCGGCATGCCAAACGCGCGATCGTCCGGGGCCTGGGGCTGATCAAGGGTCTGCCCGATATCGAATCGATCATCGTGAAAGAGTCCGGTGGCACGCCGGTATTCGTGCGCGATGTCGCCGAAGTCCGCATCGGCCACGCCGTGCGCCATGGCGCGGTGGTGCTCAACGGCGAACGGGAGGTGGTCACCGGCACGGTGCTCATGATTCGCGGAGGCAATGCGCGCCAGGTGGTCGAAGCGGTCAAGGCCAAGGTGGAGGACCTGCAGGAGAATCACCTTCTCCCCGCGGGGACGAAGATTCTTCCGTTCTACGATCGCATCGAGCTGGTCACGGCGGCCATCGACACCGTGCGTGATGCCTTGATCGAAGGAATCGTGCTGGTGGTGTTCGTGTTCTTTTTCTTTCTGGGCCACGTTCGCAGCGCCGTCGTCGTGACGGCCACCTTGATCGTCACCCCGCTCGTCACCTTTATTGTGATGGAACGGTTTGGGCTCTCGGCTAACTTGATGACGCTTGGCGGCCTCGCGATCGCGATCGGCGAGATCGCCGACGGGTCGCTGGTCGTCGTCGAAAACGTCTATCGCCATCTGGCGCAAAACAATGGCGAGGCGAGGAAAAGCAAGCTTGAAGTCATCCTCCATGCCACGAAAGAAGTGGGCCGCCCGATTCTGTTCGGCATTCTGATCATCAGCGTGGTGTTTCTGCCGCTCATGACGCTGCATGGCATGGAGGGAAAGATGTTCGCGCCGCTCGCGTATACGCTGGTGATCGCGCTCCTGGCCTCCGTGGTGGTGACGCTCACGCTGTCGCCTGTTCTGGCCTCGGTCATGCTGCGCGGAGACCACCCGGAAGAAACGCGCCTCACGCGCTGGATGAAGCAGCGCTATGTGCCGGTGCTGCAATGGGCGCTCCGGCGCCGGGGCCTGGTCCTGACCGGTTCGACGGCGATCGTGGCCGGCAGCCTTGCGCTGGTGCCGTTTGTCGGACGCGAGTTCATCCCGCTTCTTGAGGAAGGCGCGCTCACGCCGCAGATCGTGCGCCTGCCGAGCGTCTCGCTGCCGGAGTCCATCGAAATGGAGAAGCAGGCCCATAAGGCCATGCTGGAGTTTCCGGAAGTGCGGATGGCGGTGAGCAAGATCGGGCGGCCCGATATCGCCTATGGACCGGAAGAGCCGAATGAGAGCGATCCGATTGTGTCGCTGAGCGGCCGAAGTACCTGGACGACAGCGGCAACGCAACCGCAATTGACCGACGCCATCCGAAACAAGCTGGCGGAGATTCCCGGCATCTCCGTGCTCATGAGCCAGCCGATTCAAGAGCGGGTGGACGAGCTGATCTCCGGCATCAGGACGGAGTGTGCGATCAAGCTCTACGGGGAGGATCTCGACGTGCTGCATGATAAGGCGGAGGAGATTGCCGCATTGATGCAGCAGATCAAGGGCGTCAAGGATATCAAAGTCGAGCAGATCGCCGGCCAGCCTTATCTCACCGTCGACATCGATCGGCAGAAGATTGCCCGTTTCGGCATCAACATAGCCGACGTCCAGGAAATTATTACCACCGCCATCGGCGGCAAGGCGGCGACTCACGTGTATGAAGGGGAGCGGAGGTTTCAGCTCACGCTCCGGTTCCCGGAAGCGCAACGCAACAGTGTCGTGACTATCGGGGAGATTCGGGTGAAGGCGGCGTCCGGCGCGCTGATCCCGATGAGCGAGCTCGCGACGATCGAGATGCGCGAAGGCCCGCTCCGGATCAGCCGCGAACAGGTGACACGGCGCATCTACATCGGATTTAACGTGGTCGGGCGGGATATCGGGAGCGTCGTGGATGAAGGGCGCAAGAAATTGGCGGCCCAGATTCGTCTGCCGGAAGGGTATCGCGTGACATGGGGCGGGGCCTTCGAAAACATGGAACGGGCCAACGCGCGGCTGTTGATTGTCGTGCCGATCACGCTGGGGCTCGTGTTCTTTCTGCTCTTCTGGGCCTTTCACTCGCTGCGGTACGCGACTCTGATTATCCTGAACCTGCCCTTCGCCTTGATCGGTGGCGTGGTATCACTCTGGCTTTCCGGCCAGTACTTGAGTGTGCCGGCGTCGATCGGGTTCATCGAGCTGTTCGGTCTTGCCGTGGGGAACGGGATCGTACTGGTGTCCTATATCAACCAGCTGCGCCATGAAGGGACACAGACGGATGAGGCGATCGTGACGGGGTGCAGTTTGCGGCTGCGGCCGGTGGTCATGACGATGATGACGACGCTGCTCGGTCTGTTGCCGTTGGCGCTCGCGCAGGGAATCGGGGCGGAAGTGCAGCGGCCGCTCGCGACGGTGGTGATCGGCGGGCTGTTTACCTCGACTCTCCTGACGCTGGTGGTCTTGCCGGCCCTGTATCATCAGTTTGCCGAGCGAGAAGTTGTGAAGGAACATGCGCCGGAATGGGTGTGAGGGGGAGGAAGAGGCAAGCGGCAGGGGATAGTCCCTGCGCTCGCTGAGGTCGCACATCGGAATGTGCTCCCTCAATGCGCGCGGTAAGGGCCCACCCCCTGCCGCTTGTCGTGGTGAAGCAGGATGGGGTATGCAAAGCCGGTGCACATCGGCGTCGTTGTAGCTCGCGAGGCGCGATGTCGCCACCGACGCTGCCCATCCCTTTCAGCCGCCGAAGAGGGAGAGAGGGGTAGGATGGATCGAAGAGGTATAGAAGAGGGAGAAGTCTAGGCATGTCGCTCCAGCAAGTTGATCCACATGTGTTTGTGATCATCGGGGCAACCGGCGATTTGACGCGCCGGAAACTGCTGCCGGCGCTGTATCATCTGCGGGATCAGGGGGTGCTGGAAACGCGCAATACGCTGATCGTCGGGGCGGCGCTGCCGGAGATGGGCGAAGAGGGGTTCCGGCTGTGGGCGTTCGAAGGCCTGCATAAAGCCGGCTGGCACAATGAAGCGGAACTCCGTGCCTGGTGTGACGACTGTCTCCACTACCAGACCGTGCATGAAGGGGGTGTGCAGGATTACGAGGCGCTCGCCGGGTACATCCGCCGATTGGAGCGCACCCACAATATGCCGGAAAATCGGGTGTTCTATCTGGCCTTGCCCCCTGACACGGTGCCGATCGCAATGGAGCGGCTCAATCAGGCGGGGCTGCTCAAGAGCCAGGGGTGGGTTCGCGTCGTGTTCGAGAAACCCTTCGGCCACGACTTTCCCTCGGCCCGGCATCTGAATACGACCCTGCATCATTATATCGACGAATCCCAGATCTATCGCATCGATCATTATCTCGGCAAGGAAACGGTGCAGAACCTCCTGGCATTTCGCTTTGCCAACCCGATCTTCGAATCGCTCTGGAACCGCGATCGCATCGAGAATGTGCAGATCACGGTGGCCGAAGATCTCGGAGTCGAGCATCGCGGGGCCTATTACCAGCAGGCCGGGGCCTTGCGCGACATGGTCCAGAACCATTTGACCCAACTGATGACGGTCGTCGCGATGGAAGTGCCGGTGTCGTTCGATGCGGGGGCGATCCAGAGCGAAAAACTCAAAGTGCTTCATTCCATCGCGCCGATTACGCACGAGGATGCGGTGTTCGGGCAATATACCGCCTGGCAGCTTGCGGGCCAGACGATCCCCGGTTATCGGGAGGAACCTGGCGTGCCGGCTGATTCGGCCACGGAGACCTATGTCGCGCTGAAAGCGGAGATTCAGAATTGGCGCTGGAAGGGCGTGCCGTTTTATCTCAGGACCGGGAAGCGCTTTCCCAGAAAGCTGACGCAGGTGGCGGTCATCTTTCGCGAGGCCCCCACGCAAGTGTTTCGGTCGCTTGATCCGGGGAGCATCGCCTCCAACAAGCTGCTCATCACCCTGCAGCCGAGCGAAGGATTTTCGCTCTGTTTTTCCGTGAAGAGCCCGGGGCGGCCCTTTCAACTGAGCGATCATGCGTTGCAATTCGACTATCAGAAATCCCTCGGCCAGTTGCCCGAAGCCTACGAGACGCTGTTGCGTGACGTGATGATCGGCGATCAGACGCTTTTTGTCAGCGCGGATTTTACCGAAACGGCCTGGCGGCTCTACGATCCGCTGTTGACGGGCGATCGCGCGGTGCATCGCTACACCGCCGGCACTTGGGGGCCGCGCGAGGCGGACGCGCTGGTGGAGCGGCATGGGCATCAGTGGCAATTGGGGTGGTGAGAGGGCCGGCTGGTTGAGCGGTGCCCGGTCTGGATGCGCCATGATGCGCAGGTGGCATAGTGGCTGTGAGGGCATGGGTTTGTCCGCCGAGTGCGCCTCTGAAGCTGCGATGAAGTATCGCAATGTCGGCGCACATCGGCGTCATTGGGGCTTTCCTTGTGGCAGTCTCCGTCATGGCGCGAAACCAGTCCGCGCCGCCGCTCATCCAGCCGCCTGAGTGAGTGTGAGGGGGGAGAAAAAGGGGCGCAGTGAAGGGCTGCCGAGCCGCGCCCATAAATGAGATGGCAGGGAAAATCGTGCGTGATGAAGAATGATCGTACTTATGGATCTGTCCCGATGAAAGGAGACGGTATGACAGGAGCGGGAGGGCAGCGTGTCAGCGAATACATGCATCGTCAGTTGGAAGCGGTGCCGCAGGAGGCCACGGTGGTGGCGACGGCGGAGCGGATGCGGGCGCAGAGTCTGAGCTCCATTCTGGTGGAATCGCTTGACCGTCAGGGGAAGGAGTGTCGTCTGGTCGGCATCATTACGGAGACGGACCTCGTGCGCAAAGTGCTGGCGCAAGGGCTCGATCCGGCGCGGACAACCGCCGGGCAGGTGATGGCCAGTCCGCTCCTGACGATTGCGCCGGACCGTCCGATGCTGGATGCCAGTCATCTGATGGAAACCCACAAGGTTCGGCACCTGGCGGTCTCCGACGGGAGTGAGGTGGTGGGGTTGATCTCCGCACGCGATCTCGTCCGGCATTTTGTCGAAGCGGAAACCGGTCCGGCCCGCGAATTGGACAATGTGTATCGCCCCTTGAGTGTGCTGATGCAGACCGCGCTTGAGACGATGGAGAGCCGTGAGACTGTGGCGGCGGCAGCGACGCGCATGGTGGAGAAGCATATCGGCTCCCTGTTTGTGATCGAGGCCGGCGAGATGGTGGGGATTGTCACGGAAAGCGATCTGGTCCGGAAGGGGCTTGCCTATCAGCTGGATGCCAAGACAATTCGCGTGGGAGCGTTGATGAACTCCCCGCTGCTCGACATCGATATCAACCGCACGATTCGCGATGCCAGCGATCTCATGGCTCGGAAGCGCGTGCGGCACCTGGCGGTGACGGAGAATGCCAGGATTGTCGGGGTACTCTCCATCCGGGATTTGATCAAGATGGTGTCCATCCGAGATCGGCCGGAGTTCTTGCGCAGAACGTGAGGCGGCTGCGGATTTCCCGCCCCGCTGAACACGACAAGCAGGGACCTGGGGCGCAACGTCCCTGTCGTGCCGCTTCGGAGGCCCGTTTCCGCCGCCTTGACTCATCGATGACGTTGGGTGTTTGCTGAAGCATCACCCGGAGGTCGCTATGAAACCGGGGCAGGCCTCATTCCGCCGTTCACGCGCTCCGTTGTTCCTGTCCGCGTTGTGCGCCCTCGCCGGCCCTGTGCTGCGGGGGCGTTGTTGCTTTTCCCACGCTCAGCCAGGAGGTTGTGTATGAAGACCTCACATCTCATATTCGCGACGCTCGTATTTGTGACTGGGGCCGTCTCTGAGGCTGCCGCCAATCCGGCCATGCTGCCGCAACATCATGGGTATCCCATGGGAAAGGCGGTCGATCCGGTCAACGGACAGCCGTTGGCGAATGATCCCGGGCAGACCAATGCAACCGGTGAGAAATCGTTGCTGGAGGCCGCGGCGTTCGACGATCCACATGTGACGCAGAGCTTGTCGATTAATCAGAATAATCAGCGGGTGCTGGAGAAACCCGGCGCCGGGCTGCTGCCAAAAGTGCAGGGACCGGATATCAAAATCGAGCCTCCTGTTAAAGAAGGCACGAAGATGACTCCGGCTCCATAGGGGGGAGATGCGCGAGGAACGGCCTGCCGGACTCCGGAGCATTGATCGCTCGGAGTCCGGCTTTTTAATATGGGGTGGTTGTGAGTATTATGCGGTCGCCATCGTGTATTTCCAGTAACGTGGAGGATGGAACAGTATGGGGTCTGAGCAGCACAGAGCGGATCAGCCTTGGCATAGTCTTGCGCCCGAGGCGATGGCCGGACAATTGGGTTCCGACCTAACGACCGGGCTCAGCCGGTCCGATGCGGCCACGCGGCTGGCGGGTTACGGACCCAATGAATTGCCGGAAGCCGCTCCCCTCTCTCTTGTCCGGCTCGCGCTGTCGCAGTTTTCCAGCTTGATCATCTGGGTGTTGATCGGCGCGGCTGTGCTTTCCGGCTTGCTCCAGGAATGGGTCGATGCGGGAGCGATTGCCGCCATCGTCATCCTGAATGCGCTGCTGGGATTCATGCAGGAATATAAGGCGGAACGCTCGCTGGCGGCGCTGAAGCGGCTGTCGATTGTCACCGCACGGGTGGTGCGGGAAGGGGTCGTGCATGTCTTGCCGGCGCAGGCCCTGGTTCCTGGCGATCTGATTCTTCTCGAAGCGGGCGACCGGGTGCCGGCGGATGCGCGGCTGCTCTCGGCGACACATCTGAGAGCGCAAGAAGCCAACCTGACCGGAGAGTCCACTCCGGTCGAGAAGTCGTCCGCTGTGCAACTGGTCGCGGATTTGCCGATTGCCGATCGCGTCAACATGGTCTTTCTCGGGACGAACGTGGCCGGAGGCAAGGGCCGCGCGCTGGTTGTGGCCACGGGGCTCCGAACAGAGCTCGGGCATATTGCGTCGATGCTGCAGCGAACGGAGCGCGAGCCCACTCCGCTGCAGCGGCGTCTGGCGCGGCTTGGGCATGTGCTGATTTATCTGGCGCTGGCCATTGTGACGCTGGTATTCGCGCTGGGCGTGCTCCGTGGCGAGCCGATGATGGGTATGTTTTTGACTGCGGTCAGCCTCGCCGTGGCCGCGATTCCCGAAGGCCTGCCGGCGATTGTGACCATCACGCTGGCTTTGGGTGTGACCCGCATGGTGGAACGGCATGCGTTGATCCGCCGGCTGCCGGCCGTCGAAACCCTGGGGGCGACGACGGTCATCTGTACCGACAAGACGGGGACGCTGACCAAGAATGAAATGACGGTGACCCGTTTGTATGGAGATGAGAGGACGATTACGGTGACGGGAGAGGGGTACGTCCCTGAAGGCGATTTCCTTGAGGGGGATAAGCCTTTGCCTGATCTCCCGCCGGGCCTTCAGGCCCTGCTTGAATCATCGGTGTTGTGCAACGGCGCGCTCTTGCAAGAACGGGAGGAGGGATGGTCGGTGCTGGGCGATCCAACGGAAGGGGCCCTGTTGGTCGCGGCGGCCAAAGGGCAGATCCAAAAACGTGAGTTAGAGGCCGGGCATCCGCAACTGGCCGAGATCCCGTTCGATTCTGATCGCAAGATGATGACGATGATCAGGCAGTCCGTTGACGGTCCTGTGGCGCATCTCAAAGGGGCACCGGATGTGCTTCTCGGCCGCTGTGATGGTGTGATGGCTGCCGATGGAACGATCCGGCCGCTGACGGAGGCGGATCGGCAGCGCATTATCTCGGCCAATGCCGGATTTGCCGCCGATGCGTTACGGGTGCTCGGAGTGGCGCGGCGCCGCCTTGGCGCGGAGCCATACGACGAGTCTCCCGGCCTCGTCGAGCAGAAACTGGTGTTCCTCGGGTTGATGGCGATGAAAGACCCGTTGCGGCCGGAGGCCAAGCGGGCGGTGCAACAGTGCCGCGAGGCGGGCATCCGGACGGTCATGATCACCGGCGATCACAAGGAGACGGCGCTCTCGATCGCCAGGGAGCTGGGTCTCTACGACGGCGGCGGATCGGCCCTGACGGGAGCGGAGGTGGATAATCTGACCGACGCGCAGCTGGCCCAGTTCGTCGAGCGCGTGACCGTGTTTTCCCGTGTCACGGCGGAGCATAAGTTGCGCATCGTGCGCGCCTGGAAGGCGCGCGGGGCGATTGTGGCCATGACGGGCGACGGCGTGAACGATGCGCCGGCCATCAAGACGGCCGATATCGGGGTGGCCATGGGCATGACGGGCACGGACGTGACCAAGGAAGCCGCCGATATGGTCGTGACCGACGATAACTTCGCGTCCATTGTGTCCGCTGTCGAGGAAGGGCGGACGATCTATGCCAATATTCTCAAGTCGGTGCATTTTCTCCTGTCCTGCAATCTGAGCGAGATCCTCGTGATGTTCGTCGCCACCGTCGCCGGATTTCCGCTGCCTCTCTTGCCGGTGCAGATTCTCTGGATCAATCTCGTTACCGACGGGCTGCCGGCGCTGGCCCTGGCGGTGGATCCCGCCGTGCCGGACGTGATGCGGCGGCGGCCGCTCGATCCGCAGGCGCCAGTGCTGGAGAAGGGGCGGCTATGGTTGATGGGCGTTCAAGGGGTACTGCTCGCGTCCGTCGCGGTGTGCGCCTTTGTCCTGAGCGTCTACGTGGAGGGGGCGTCCCTCGAAGAGGCCCGCACGCTCACTTTTGTCGTAATGGTGCTCGCGCAACTGTTTCACGCCTTTGCCTGCCGAAGCCGGACGCATTCGATCGTCAGGCTGGGGCTGTTCACCAACCGGCCACTGATTCTGGCGGTGATGGCATCAATCGGCTTGCAAGTGTTGCTCGTCCAGATGACGTGGACGGATGACATCTTTGATGTGGTTCCGCTCGATGGACGACATTGGATGCTGGCCGCCGGCCTGGCCCTTATCCCCTTGGTGCTCGGCGAAGCGCGGAAATTGATGGTGCGTCGCTAACGGCTGCTTAAGGACGGAAGGTCCATGGAGTGGGCGCTCCTGTCGAGCCTGTATCCATGGGCTTGGTTAGGTCGTCCCGGTTCATTCAGGAAATCCAGCCTGTCTGTGAGCGTGCCGATGTGTCCGGGCATCGCCTGCTGTTCAAACCGCTCGCGTTTGATCTCTTGGCCCGTTCGATTGCGGTAGATCAGCTCGTCCGTCTCCAGATCATATTCGGGAATCTCCGCACTCTCCCAACGCTGCTCAAAATAATGCGCGTAGAGCGTGTACAGACCGTGGTCCTTGCGATTGTGGCGCAGGACATACTCCGGCATGGTCTCGACGGCCAGATCGGCGTGGTAATGCTGCAGCCAGAGGTAATCGCCGAGGATCACCATTTTCATCAAGGGCTGGTCGGCATAGAGCTTCAGCTTGACGGCTTTCCCCATGGCTTTGAGCCGTTTGAGCAGCGCGATGCTTTGCCGGACTTCCTGCCTGAAAACAGCCAGGGTATATTCGGGATGATCGAGCGCCCGGATGCGCTGGCTGGCCTCGACGCTATACGGGTTGACCAGCAGAATCTGGGCGCCGAGACATTTATCGAGCACCGAGGCAAGGTCCCCGACATGATCGACAAACGTGCTGCACCCGCTGGATCCCATCACCTTGATGGTCCGGCCGGTGCCATGCTCTTCTTTCAGCTCTGCGACGCATTGCTGGGCGCGGCGTGCGCGGCGCGGGAAAAATGAGACCAGGCCGGCACCGGCCGCCACGGAGGCGAGCGCCCGGTCCCGGGTGCTGCGATGGATGTAGTTGAGGCCGGCGATGATCAGGACGGCCACGGTCATTTCCACAGCGATGAGCGACAGCTTGTCATGCTCCACATGGGACCAGAACGCCAGGAATTGCTTGGCGCCTGCCGGGAGCAGGAGGGCAATGCCCGCACTGAGGGCGACGACGATGATGTGATAGAGGCTTCCCGACGCATTGCGGAGGAAGGCTCGAACGGTTGACGAAAATGCATAGAACAAGGACACACCTCTTGAAATGGGTAGAACGATCCTCACGACTTGGTCGGGCTGGACGTGCGAGCGAGCGATGGGCGGTAATGCCTACGGGGTATGCTCAGCAGATGCAGGACGCTGCGTGCAGATACAACACGATCGCGTCAGACTCGGTCTCTACCGGGGAACTGCGGCCCCCGAACCGGAAGGTCTTACGCGATCTGGAGTCAATCTAACACGGATGGAGGAGGGACGCAAGGATTGTTGGATGTGCCGGTTTCAACGGAGCGGGAGCGGTGACGTGTCGGGCTATGACGAGAGGCGTTCGCGTCCGTGCGGTGCGGTCAGATCTTGATCGGGGCCGAGGGGCACGATGCGGGTAGGATTGATGTCGTCGTGCGTGACGTAGTAGTGGCGTTTGATGTGGTCGAAGTTCACGGTTTCGGCGATACCCTTGGTCTGGTACAAATCCTTGAGATAGCCGAAGAGGTTCGGGTAATCGATGATCCGCCGGAGGTTGCACTTGAAGTGGCCGTGATACACCGCATCGAACCGCACCAGCGTGACGAATAACCGCCAATCGCTTTCGACGAACTGTGCCCCAAATAAATAGCGACGGTCCTTGAGGCGTGCGTCCAGTTGATCGAGCGCATCGAAGAGGCGGCGGACGGCCCGCTCATAGACCTGCTGCGAAGTCGCGAAGCCTGCGCGATAGACCCCGTCGTTCACGTTCTCATACAGAAAGCCGTTCAGGTCGTCGATGTCCTTTCTGAGTGGCTCGGGATAGAGGTCCAGGCTGCTGTCCGTGAAGCGGTTGAAGGCGCTGTTCAACATTCGCATGAGATCGTCGTCGGAATTGGTGACCATGCGTGCGGTGACGGTGTCCCAGAGGACGGGGACCGTGACGCGCCCCTTATACTGCGGGTCGGTGGCGCTGTAGGCCTCGCTCAAGAACTGAAATCCGTTAATGGGATCGCGTGAATGCCCTGGCCCTTCGCGAAAGGCCCAGCCCCGCTCGTCACGGATCGGATCGACGGCGGTCATGCCGATCACAGATTCCAGCTTCTTGAGCTTGCGCACGATGATCGTTCGGTGAGCCCAGGGGCAGGCCCAGGACACATAAAGATGGTAGCGGCTTGAGGCGGCAGGAAAGCCGGAGCTGCCGTCGGCGGTGACCCAGTGACGAAACGCGTCCGGTTGCCTGGTAAAGGCGCCCTCGGTGTTTTGCTCGCCGGGAAATTGTGCCTGAATAGTCATCGGATCATCTCTTTCGCCCATACCTTACCATAGTGGCCACGGGTCTGTAGCGCCTATGCGTTGCGGATTCTGGCATAGAACCGGTGCTTGACGATCTCGGCGGTGAGGACATAGCCGGCCAGAATAGCGGCTAAGAGCAGCAGGAATGACGGTGGCATCGGAGTCAGCCCGAAGGCCGGCGCGATGGGAAGGAAGGGGAACAGCAAGGTGAGGACGGCGATGGCCAGCGTGGCCAGCATGAGCGGGCGGCCGGGGCGGCTGGCCAAGAAGGGCCGGCGGGTTCGAATGACGAGGACGATCGCTGAGGCGGAAATCACGGATTCGATGAACCAGCCGGTGCGAAATTGCTCGGGGGAGGCCTGGAGGATCCAGAGCAGCGCGCCGAACGTCAGATAATCGAAGACGGAACTGACCAGCCCAAAGGTCAGCATGAATCGCCGGATGAACGCGATGTCCCACCGGCGCGGCCGGTCGATGAGTTCATGATCGACGCGGTCGGTGGCGATCGTCATTTCGGGGATATCGGTGAGCACGTTCGTGAGCAGAATCTGCTTCGGCAGCAGGGGGAGAAACGGCAGGAAGAGGGAGGCGCCGGCCATGCTGAACATATTGCCGAAATTGGCGCTGGTGGCCATGAAGACATACTTCAGCGTGTTGGCGAAAGTGGTGCGCCCTTCGCGCACGCCTTGTGCCAGGACGGCCAGGTTCTTTTCCAGCAGCACGATGTCGGCGGCGTCCTTCGCCACATCGACGGCGCTGTCCACGGAGATGCCCACATCCGCCGCATGGAGCGCGGGCGCGTCGTTGATGCCATCGCCGATATAGCCCACCACGTTGCCGGAATGTTTCAGGGCGAGAATGATGCGATCTTTCTGATTGGGCTCCACCTCCGCAAATACATCGATGTCGTTGACCCGCTGCATGAGGGCCTCGTCGGTCATTTGGCGCAGCTCCTGGCCGGTCAAGAGCCGCCGATGGTCCAGTTGCACCTGTTCGCTGACGTGGGCGGCCACGAGGCGGTGATCGCCTGTGACGATCTTCAGGGAGACGCCCAGCTGACGGAGGGATGCGATGGTCGCCGCCATGTCCGGTTTGACTGGATCGGCGAAGACCATCAGTCCGATGAACGTCATCCGTATTTCCTCTTCCTTGCCGATGTGTGGCTGGTTCCCCATGTCCCGAACAGCGACGCCGAGCGTGCGAAGGCCCTGGCGGTTCAGATCCTGGAATTGCCGCTGGATATGCTCCCTCCAGGTCTCCATGGGAACCGTCGTACCGTCAGGCCGTTCTGCTTGCGTGCAGACGGCCAGCAATGGTTCCACCGCGCCCTTGGTAATGAGGAGATGGGTTGAGGGGGTGGCGGCGAGAATGGACAGGCGTTTGCGCAGGAAGTCGTAGGGCACTTCGTCCAGTTTTCGGTAGCTGGACAGATCGCAGGAACATTGTGTTCGGATCGCTTCATCAAGCGGATTGATGAAGCCGGTTTCGTAGGTGGCATTCACGCAAGCGTACTGCATGACGCGCGCGCTCTTTTGCCCGTCCAGATCGAGCGCCGCATGGAGACGCATCGTGCCTTCGGTGAGTGTGCCAGTTTTGTCGGAACAGAGCACGTTCATGCTGCCGAAGTTTTCAATAGAGGCAAGGCGTTTGACGATCACTTTCTGCCGGGCCATGCGTTTCGCCCCATGCGACAGGTTCACGCTGATGATGGCCGGCAGCAGCTGTGGGGTCAGGCCCACGGCGAGGGCCATGGAAAAGAGAAAGGAATCGAGCACCGGCCGGTTCAGATAGACGTTGATGGCGAAGATGGCAAGCACGAGCAGCAGCGTGACTTCGAGCAACAAATATCCGAAGCGCCGCACGCCCCGTTCGAACTCCGTTTCCGGAGGCCGGAGCATCACGTGCGCGGCGATACGGCCGAACTCTGTGTCCTTGCCCACATGCACGATGAGGGCTTTCGCATGGCCGCTGACCACATGGGTTCCCAGGAAGAGACTGTTCGTGCGCTGATTCAGAGGCGCTGCAGGGGACACCGGAGCCGCCGATTTCTCAGCCGGATAGGTTTCTCCGGTCAAGGCGGCTTCATCCACGAAGAGGTCCTTGGATTCGAGCACGATCCCGTCACCGGGGATGCTGGAGCCGGCGGACAGGTTGATCACATCGCCGGGAACGATGTCTTCGAGCGGCGCCTCGATGAGTTGCCCATCCCGCCAGACGTCCGTCTTGACCCGGACGAGGGCCAGCAACGAGGCCACCGCCTTGGCCGCGCCGTGTTCCTGCCAAAATCCCAGCAGGGCGCTGACGAGGATGATGGTCAGGATAATCAGGGCATCGGTGTGGCTGGCGAGGAAAAACGACACCGCTGCCGCAGACAAGAGCAGGAGGACAATCGGACTTCGAAATTGGGCCAGCAAGACCAGGAGAGGGCGAATGTCCTGGCGAGGCTTGAGGCGGATGGACACATAGCGCGCTCGGCGTTGCCGTGCCTCTTCAGTGCTGAGCCCGTCAGGATTTGTCTGCAGACGGCGGAGCAGCGCCTCCACCGGTGTGCTCCAGAATGGCGGTTCTTCGCCGGTCATGCGGCTGGTCCTCGACTATTCATAGCGCAGGGCCTCGATGGGATTGAGCTTGGAGGCCTTGTTGGCCGGATAGAGTCCGAAGAACACGCCGACAATGAGAGAGAAGAAAAAGGCGGCGGCCACCGCCTGTGGATTGATGATCGTCGGCCAGCCGATCATCTTCGTCAGCAGGCCCGCGATGCCGATGCCGGCCGCGACCCCCAGCGCGCCGCCGATAGCGGTCATGATGATCGCTTCGACCAGAAACTGGAGCAGGATATGCGCGCGTTTCGCGCCGACGGCCATGCGCAAGCCGATTTCCCTGGTCCGTTCGGTGACGGAGACGAGCAGAATATTCATGATGCCGATGCCGCCGACGATCAACGAGATCGAGGCGATGCCCATCAGCATCAACATCATCGTCCGGCTCGTGCCGGCCATCGTGTTGGCGATGTCTTCCATCGTGCGGATGGTGAAGTCGTCTTCGTCGGAGAGCTGGAGATGATGCTTGGTTCGCAAGAGGTCTTTGATGTCCTCCACCACGATCGGAATGTCCTGGCGCGTCTGCGCCGCCACCAGGATAATCCCAACTGTTCCGAGGAACCGCGTTCCAAACACTTTGCGCTCCGCGGTTGAGAAGGGGAGCACGACGAAGTCATCCTGATCCTGGCCCGTGATGGACTGGCCCTTCGAGGCCAGCACCCCGATCACCCGGAGCGGGACATTCCGGATCCGGATTTGGCTGCCGACGGCTTCTTCGCCCGGCTCGAATAGGTTTTGGACGACGGTTTTTCCAAGGACCACGACTTTGGCGGCGGAGTCCAGATCCGACTGGGTAAAGAAGTTGCCTTGTGCGATGGGCCAGTTCCGGATATCGGGAAAGACCGGAGTCGTCCCCAGCACGATCGTGTTCCAGTTCTTGTTTTCCCGGATGATTTGCAGGACCGAGCGGGTGGCGTACATGACCGTGGTCACGCTTCCGACTTTTTTCTCAATCTCGTCCGCGTCATCGACCGTCAGGGTCGAAATGGAGCCGAGCCCGCCGCGGATGCCTCCGACGGTGGTGGCGCCGGGAACAATGATCAGCACATTGGTGCCGAGGCTCGAGATTTCAGCCTGGACCGAGGCGGTCGCCCCTTGGCCGAGACTGACCATCGCCACGACCGCGCCGATGCCGATGATGATGCCGAGCATCGTCAATCCGGCCCGCAAGGGATTGCGGCGGAGGATGCGGAGGGCGGAGAGGATGGTGAGCCACAGAAAAGACATGATTGGTCTGTCTGGTCTCCGGTCTGTTTCGTCTATTCAGTCCATCTGGTCGATTCAGTCTTTCGTCGCCCCTGACAGACCAGAGAGACTAAATAGACCAGACGGACCAGCGAGGCGGCCCTTGGCCGCTTATCTCATTCCCCGCCCCGGTTCAAATCCCGGAGGCAGCTTCTTTTGCGCCTGTTCTTCCGCTGTGTCGATGCCGACGACGACACGGTCGCCTTCCTTCACAGGCCCTTCAAGGATTTCCGTGAAGAGGGAGTCGGCGATGCCGGTCGCGACCGGCGCCTGCCTCGGCGGCGCGGCGCTGTCCAGTACCCAGAGTTGGGTGATTTTTCGGTCAATGGGGACATTCGGCATGCGGAACCGCAGGGCTCCGTTCGGCACGCGCAGAGGATCCTCTTTCTTGGCGGTCACGATCGTGACGTTGGCCGTCATGCCGGGTTTGAGCTTCAGCTCCCGGTTGTCCACCGTAATCACGACGTCATAGGTGACGACGTTCTGGATGCTGACGGGCGCGTTCCGCACTTGGGTGACCGTGCCATCAAAGGATTGCTTGGGATAGGCGTCCACGCGGAAGTGTGCCGTCTTGCCTTCGGCCACGCCGCCGATATCGGCCTCGCTGACGTTGGCATCGACCTGCATCCGGGTCAGGTCTTGGGCGATGACAAACAGTGTCGGGGTTTGGAAGCTCGCCGCGACGGTCTGTCCGGCATCCACGTTGCGGGAGACCACAATGCCGTTCACCGGCGACACAATCGTCGTATAGCCGAGATCCAGTTCAGCCGAAGCCAGCGTCGCTTGAGCTTGGTCCAGTTGCGCCTGTGCCATCTCCACCTGCGCGGCGGCATCGCGGTAGTTGGTGTCGGCGAGATCGAGGTCCGCCTGGGAGACAAAGGCCTGCGGCCGGAGCGCGGCCATGCGGTCGCGCTCCCGCTTGCGTTGTGCCGCCATGTTCTTGGCCTTGGCCAGGTTCCCCGTGGCGCTTTTCACGGCGGCGCGGGCTTGGCTGGCCCGGGCTTGGAACGGTTGCTGGTCGATCTGGGCCAAGACCTGTCCTTGTGTGACGACCGAATTGAAATCCGCAAAGAGCTTCGCGATCTTGCCCGACACTTGGCTGCCGACCAGCACGGACACGACAGGATTGACCGTGCCGGTGGCGGTGACGATGGCGGTGATGGGACCCCGGTCCACCAGCGCCGTCTTGTACTGAATGGGCGCGGTGCCGCCGTTCCACCAGTACCAGCCGCCCCATCCGGCAATGGCCAGGAGGATCGCGCCTCCGATGAGCCAGGGCCGGCGAGACCGCGCCGGGCGCGCAGCGATGGGAATGATCGTGGGAGGGAGTCTGTGCTCAGGTGATGGGCCGGAATCATGATGCACCACAGGCGAGGCCGGATGGTGGGGGACAACCTCTGTCACGGGCACATGACGGACTGGCTCCTCTGGAGTAGTGGACATCGTCAGGCTTCTCCTTGCGCAGGACCGGAGGCCGGCTTATTCACGAACCGGCTGACGACCATTTTACGACCTTCCTCGGCCAATAACAGCAACAGGGCACCGAGCGCGAGCGGTCCAAGAATCCACAGAGGCAAGGGGCTGGTGCCAAAGATCTCATTGCCAATCGGGGTATAGGCGATGAGTCCCAGGATGGTGAGTTCCGTGAGAATGCCCCACAGGATGAACGGATTGGTCAACCATCCGAGCCGGGCCACGGAGAGCCGATCGGATCGGCAGGCAAAGACGTTGGCGACCTGCGCCAGAACGATGCCGGCAAACGTCACGGTTGTCGCCTCTTTATACAATGGAGAGGCCCAATCTAGCGGGGCTCCCCAGGTCCATCCGTTGGCGAACAGATAGAGAAAGAATCCGCCCATTGCCAGCACAGCTGAATTCAAGCCGAGGAAGAAATAGGTTCTCATGAGGAGCCGCCCGGTGAGCAACCGTTCAGTCCGTGGGCGTGGGGGAACATTCATAATGCCAGGCTGCGGGGGATCGGCCCCGAGCGCGATGGCCGGCACCATATCGGTTCCGAGGTCAACCGCGAGCACTTGCGGGATCGTGAGCGCCAACGGCAGGCCAAAAAATCCGTACCCCAGATAGGGGACGACTTCAGGCACATTACTCACGAGCACATAGGTGGCGAATTTGCGGATGTTTTCGTAGACCGTGCGCCCTTCTTCAATGGCATTCACGATGGTGGCGAAATTGTCGTCCAGCAGAATGATGTCCGCGGTTTCTTTGGCCACGTCCGTGCCGGCGATGCCCATGGCCACGCCGATATTGGCTTTCTTGAGGGCGGGCGCATCATTCACCCCGTCTCCGGTGACGGCGACGACTTCGCCCATGTCTTTCAGCGCCGAGACCACACGCAATTTGTGCCGGGGGGCCATGCGGGCGAACACCGGGTCTAGTTCTCCGGATCGAGACGGGGTCAGCATTTGGCGGAGATGGTCGTCGCTCATCTTGTCGAGCTGTGCGCCCTCGATGACCGGGACGAAGCCGGTCGGCTGCTGTGCGGCCTGGTCCGGCATGAGGCCGATCTTGCGGGCAATGGCCAGCGCTGTGAGCGGGTGATCGCCGGTAATCATGATGACACGGATGCCGGCTCGCCGGCAGATGGCGATGGCATCCGGGACTTCCCGGTGGGGCGGGTCCATCATGGCCACGAGTCCGAGGAATGTCAGCCCCTCTTCGATCGTGTCCACTTCGATCTGCTCAGGCTGGTGGGCGACATCGCGCATGGCCACGGCGAGGACGCGATAGGCCTGCTCCGCAAACGACCGGCTCTGGCTCAGAATGCGCGCGCGCTCATCGGGCGTCATCGGCACGGCCGTTCCATGAATCAGGGCGTGGGTGCAGAGGCCCAGCACCGATTCCGGAGCGCCTTTGGTGAAGGCGACCAGCCGGCCTTCGGACCAGTGCAGGGTGCTCATGCGTTTGCGGTCCGCATCGAAGGCGAGCTCGCCCATGCGGCGCAAGGGCGGCCGGTGGGCCAGCCCATGCTCGACGGCAAATTCCAAGAGCGCGACTTCCGTTGGATCGCCGGTGACGACGAATCGCCCATCGGACCGACGGACCCGCTTGGCGTTGTGGCAATGCAGGAGCGCGTCGAAGAAGGATTGCCACTGCTCGGCGTCGGTGGTGCTGACCATGCGGCCTCTGGTGAAGAAACAGCCTTCTCGCGATTCGATCACAAGCCCGTCGGCATAAAATCGATCCACCTTCATCCGGTTTTCCGTGAGCGTGCCGGTTTTGTCCGTGCAAATCACCGTGGTGCAGCCCAGGGTTTCGACGGAGGATAAATGTTTGATTAAGGCGTTGCGCTTGGCCATGCGCTGGCTGCTCATGGCGAGGGAGAGGGTGACCGTGGGCAGAAGGCCTTCGGGTACATTGGCGACGATGATGCCGATGCCGAAGATGGCGCTGATCCAGAAGCCGAGGCCCGTCCATAGCCCGATCCCGAAAAATGTCGCTCCCATTGCCAGCGAAATGGCGGCGACGATGCGGGTGACCTTGATGATCTCTTTCTGGAGTGGACTGAGGCTCGTCTCGACGGTGGTGGTGAGATGGGCGATCTTGCCGAATTCCGAACGCATCCCGGTGGCGAAGACCACCGCGCGGCCGTGCCCGGAGAGGATGGTGGTGCCGGCGAAGACCAGGTTCGGGAGTTCGAGCCAGTGCCCATCCTCCGCGGATTCGGCGGTCCGGCGTTTCGGTTTCGACTCTCCGGTCAGGGCGGCGTTGTCCACGCGCATGCCTGTCGCCTCAATGAGCCGCGCGTCAGCCGGCACCCGTTCGCCTTCTTCCAAGATGAGCAAGTCGCCGGGCACGATCTCATTTCGTGACACTTCCACGGATTGCCCGCCTCTCGCCACCCAGGCTTTGTCCGGCAGCAGGCGGCGGAGCGCCTGAACGGCGTGCTCCGCTTTGTACTCCTGCAAGAAGGCGAACACAGCGTTGATGATGATGACGCCGAGGATGGCCCAGCCCAGCGTGGCCATGCCCTCGTGCGGCCGCATCATATCGGCCGCAAAAGAAAGGCCGGCGGCGATCCAGAGCAGGACGGCGAGGAAGTGGGTGAAATGGCCGGCGAGGCCGCGGAGGAGCGAGTAGCGGTCCGGTTCGAGCAGGACGTTCCGTCCGTAGTGAGCCAGCCGCTGGCGAGCTTCGTCAGGAGAGAGACCGCCGGTGCCGGTTTCCAGGCGGCGTAACACGTCCTCGGCCGGGAGCCGGTTGATGTCGAGATACCGGAAATCAGGCACGCGTTCCTCTCACGATCAGGACCGAGCAGGGCGCATGGCGCAGCAGGCTCTCGGAGACGCTTCCGAGGTGGAGCCGCTCGCTCTTGGTCAACTCGCGCGACCCGATGACCAGCAGATCATCATGGTGGGCCTCCACCTGTTTCACGATGGTGTCGATTACGTGGTTCATCCGGACGGCGGCCGTCACGGCAATCCCCTCTTTGAGGAAATCCTCCCGCAGCGCGTTGACCAGCGTGAGGGCACGGTCCATTCCCGGTTTCGTCAACGCAGCCAGTTGCGAGTCGGATACGTATTGCGCGGCCAAGTCGCTCACCGGACTCTCCACCGACGAGAGAATGGTGACGGTGGCAGTTTCGGGGAGAATGTGTGTCCGCAGGAAGCGCGCGGCGGTGCGGGAATGTTTTGAGTGATCGACGGCGAGCGTGACCCGTCCGAATGTCGGCGTGGGCCGTTTTACGACCAGAATCGGACAGGGCGCGATCGCAGCCACCTGCCGGGAGGTGCTTCCCAGCAAAAAGCCCCGGATGTCGCTCAGTCCCCGCGACCCCATGAGGATGAGGTCTGCTTTCACCCGCCGCGCCTGCCGCACAATGGTCGACGCCAGCCCGCCGTGGGCGAGGATACGCTGAAACTTGGTGCGGGGGGCGGTGGCGGCCTGTCCGAGCGCGACACGAGCCGCGCGCTCTGCTTCGCGGAGGAGGAGGCCTCCGGCTTTTTCCATCGCCGCCAGGGCCCGCCGTTCTGCCACCGGATTGTTTCCCTTGTCGGTTCGAAGAGACACCGTATCCACGGCATGGAGGAGCGTGACCGCCTGGGGTTTCCGGCTGGCGAGTGCTTCAAGAGCCTGCACGCCCCACTCCGAGTATTCCGACCCGTCTACCGCACAGAGAATTCGCATGGCCGATGCCTCCCCTTTCAGTGGATGATCACACGCTAGCAGGTATCGAATCTGCATTGGGTATGCCTGTGATCTCTGGAAGACATTGCGGGAGATTCCCTCTGTTTTAAGGGGCATAGCGGACGGGCGCGGTCCGATTGCTTGTGAGGTGCGGCGTTTTGCAGCAGCGGGGAATTTGTGACTGTGGTGATTAGCGTCAGTCTTTCACGGGTCTATTGCGGTCGAGGTGCCAGGCCTGTTGTTGTTCGAGAAAATACGAAGAAATCTGAGCGCGCGCCTATGGCACCTACCTTGCGAGATCATTTGAAGAAGGAGGAGCAGATATGAAGAAGGCCATCTTGTGTGCTCTGGTGCTTGCCGTGGGTGTGGGTGGAGATCTGAGCCTAGCGGATGGAGGACCTACCATTCGTATGAGTGAGTCGGGCGAAGCCATCGAGTTGACCTATCAGGTCGATGGCAAGGTGCTGCAGCACACAATTCCTCTGTATCGAGCAGGGGCTGTTCGCTATTTTAGCGCCGGTGTTGGCCTAGAAGAACGGGCGGCCCACTATCCGCCGTTTCCGTTGAAGCTGGTATTTACGGCGGGGGGGAAGCCCTTTCTCGCCGGCGTGTCGGTCACGATTCAGCCGGTCAAAGGGGGAGCGGCGGTGACGATCCCTGAGGAACAGGTCGCGGGACCGTGGCTCTTTGTCGATCTGGCCCCAGGGCAGTATGATGTGACCGCCGCGTATGGCGGCAGTCAACAAGTGCTCATGGGCCTCACGGTCGAGGCGAGAAAACAAAAGACCGTCTATGTGCGGTGGAAGGAAGATCGCGGGCTGGGCAGGACATTGCCGGGGGAGTGAGTGCGGAGCGCCGGGGCCAGGGGATCATCGATGGGATTGAGATGAAGGAGGGGTGGGGGTATGCCGACAAAGAAACCGACGGGACGCACGAAGACCAAAAAGGCCACGGACTATGGCCCCATGACCGTCAAGCAGGTGATGGAAAAACGAGTCCAGTTTGCCCATCTGGAAACGAAGGGCGATGTGATGGCGTCGCTCATGATCGAAGGGTTCGGCGCCGTGCCGGTGATCGATAAGCAACGCACGCTGATCGGAATTGTCAGCGAGCATGACCTGTTGGCGGCGATGGACGACGGCCGTCTCCTGGGCGAACTCACGGCCGGGGACGTGATGACGGCCAACCCCTATTCCGTTCGTCCGGAAACGACGCTGGCGACGCTGGTGCATGTCTTGCGGGCGAGCGATCTGGTGCGGGTCCCGGTGGTGGATGCCAAGGACCGGCTGGTGGGGATTATCGCCCGGCGCGATATTTTGCGAATGTATGTAGGGGGCAGTGCCACCCGTAGAAAAAAGTGAGGGAGCGGCCATGCGACAAACAGAATATTTCTTGGCCCCGTGCGATCCCAAGACCCTGACCGTCGGGCAGTTGATGCAGGACGCGGTGACGCGCATCACGCCGCGCACCGATGCGTCGACGATGGCCCATTTAATGACCCATCGCAATTTCGGCAGCCTGCCGGTGGTGGACGAGGAGGGGACCCTTGTTGGTATTGTCAGCGAATACGACCTGCTCCAGGCCATGATCGAGGGGCGGGACTTGCGGAAGATCCTGGCCACGGAAATCATGTCGGCTCATCCCGTGACCGTGACGGAAGATCAAACTCTCGTCCAAGTGGCCGATCTCTTCCAGGATCGCTATCTCACGCGTGTACCAGTGGTGCGGAACAGCAAGCTGGTGGGCGTTCTCGCCCGGCGGGATCTGCTGTTTGGGTATACGAAAGCGTTGCAGCATTGGTCCTAGCCGGCTGCTGAACATGACCGTCAGCGGCGTTCTCGCCTCGAAAGCATCCTCAACGTACCCGAGAGGGTACGCCTCCGGTGCTTTCTTCGGCTGCGGCCTTGCTGGCGATCATGTTGACCAGCCGTGGAAGGCCGGTTTCTTTTGCATTCTCAGGTTTGCACTGAATCTATCTGGCCGCGTGTTCCTGTGGAGGAGTATTGTCACGACTCTGGCTCTGATCGCAGGGCTATTCGGTTCTCCCGAGATCGCTCAAGCGGAACCTCTTAAGAAGCATCCAGGCCCGTGCGCCCTCGTCTATCCGAGCGATTCGACAGTCGAGTGGGACTGCCGGACCTTGCGGCCGGGTGAAACCCTGGAAAGTCTGTTTGGCGATCGTTGGAACGATGTGGCCCGGTTCAACCGGATCGACCGGCGGCACGCGCGCGCCGGCGTGGCGCTCAAAATCCCCAGGCGGATCGAGGAGGTGGCCGCGTTTACCCCGCTGCCGGTACTCTATTCCGCCGCGGAGCAGGACGAGCAGTTCGTGCTGATCGACCTCACGGAACAGTTTCTCGGCGCCTATGAGTATGGCGCGCTGCGATTTGCCCTCCCCATCGCATCCGGCAACGGGCACAATGAAACCCCGGCCGGCATATTTCGCCTGACGGCGGCACGCCGGACCCATCAATCCAATCGCTATACGATCGAGGGCACGGATCGGCCCTACCCGATGCACCACGCACTCCGGTTTTACATCAACCGGGAAGGGGTGTCCTACTGGATTCACGGGCGGGATCTGCCTGGCTATCCCGCCTCGCACGGCTGCATCGGGCTCTACGATGAACCGATGCAGCAGGAGCAGTATGGGGTTCCGAAAGATCCGGAGCTGAACGATGCGAGACGGTTGTACGAGTGGGTGCTTGGCGGTGAGGCCGAGGCCGCCGAGGCGGTCATGCTTCCGCGGGGGCCGGTGGTCCACATCACAGGCGCAGCGCCGGCGAGCGAGCCGTAGAACCCGTGTGATGACGGGCAGCCGGATGAGCGAGGACAGGGGCTGGAGAGACCTACCGTGGAAGGCGGTATGGCTGCGACGATTGATTCCCGCCATTTGGCTCTGGGCGCCCATTTCGGCTCCTGGCATACTGTGTGCCATGGAAGAGGGGGCCTGTCATACGGTGCTCGTGATCGATGATGACGCGCACACGCGGGCGCTGTTCCAGGCGACCCTCGAAGAGGCTGGGTACCGGGTTTTGGTTGCCGGAGGCGGGCTAGAGGGCGTGGAACTATTCCAGGCTCAGGCGGTGGATCTCGTTGTGGTCGACATCTTTATGCCGGAGATGGATGGGCTGGAGCTGATCCGGCGTCTGCGTGCCTCCCATGCGGCCTGCAAGATCATGGCAATGTCCGGCGGTGTCGGGGAGTGGGATTATCTTGAAGTCGCGAAGCGGCTGGGCGCCAATCAGACGCTCAGGAAACCGTGCTCTTCCCGCGAGTTGCTGGAAGCCGTCCGTGGCCAGTTGATCGCGGCGCAGAAGGAGTGATCCGGCTCTTTGCATTTCGTCCACGCTCTCGTCTCATGTTTTCTCCACGCATTGGTCTTCTCCCTGTGGTTCTGGTTCCGGCATTCCGCTTGTCCGGCAGGCGATCCCTGCGCGGGCGTGGCCTTGTCCATGACGGTTGACAGGCCATCGTTCCCTGGTAGGGATTCGCGGCTAGGGCTATTAATCCGGGTCAATCGGCTCTTTCCGTGCTGCGTCGATACTAGTCATACTACGTAACATGACTGAGACGGCTCCTCGCACTCTGCTCGTGATCGACGATGAAGCGCAAATTCGGATGCTCTTCCGGACCGCACTGGAAGCCGTTGGGTATCATGTCCTGACGGCCGAGCATGGGCAGCATGCCCTGAATCTCTTGCTGCATCATGCGGTGGATTTGATTCTCGTGGACGTCTATATGCCTGGCATGGACGGCTTGGAATTGATTCCTCGTCTGCGCGCGTCCCAGCCTGCCAGCAAGATCATCGCGATGTCCGGCGGAACAGGCGAGTGGGACGCGCTCGATGTCGCCACGGACCTCGGGGCCGACCAGACGCTCAGAAAACCATTCAGCCCGCGGGAATTGCTCGACGCGATCAGTGCGCAATTGACGGCGAATAAAATAGATGGACGGTTCTAGGATTTGGGCGCCGTGCCGGTTTCATGGCTCGGTGATGATATGCCCGCCGGTCCGTTCTTCTCCTTCCCCCCATTCGGCAACCGCCTGCGCCATCTCGGCGAGCCGTTGAGCGGCACGGCCGAAGACCGTATCGAGCGGATATTCCCCGTCGATGGCGCGTTCGCCGGCCGGGACGCCGGTGAGCAGTTCCAGGGCCTCTTCCACGGTATTCACCGCATAGACCGCAAAGTGCCCGGACTCCACCGCCTCCACCACATCGCGGCGAATGGCCAGGTGCTTCGTGTTGCGGGCTGGGATGATCACGCCCTGCTTGCCCGTGAGGCCGCGCCGCGAGCAGGACTCGAAGAACCCTTCAATCTTTTCGTTTACGCCGCCGATGGGCTGCACTTCGCCCAATTGATTGACGGAACCGGTGACGGCCAGCCATTGGCGGATTGGCAGGTCGGCCAGGCTCGACAGAATCGCCGTGAGCTCAGCGACGGCCGCGCTGTCTCCTTCGATCTCAGAGTAGGTTTGCTCGAAGGTAAGCGAGGCGCTCATGGCGAAAGGATGCAGCCCGGCAAACTTGCCGGCCAGATAGCCGGCCAGGGTCATGACCCCTTTGCTGTGGATGTGGCCGGCCAATTCGGCTTCCCGCTGAATGTCGATGACGCCTTTGGTGCCCACATAGGTGCGGGCCGTGATGCGGGTGGGCCGTCCAAACGCGTAGTCGCCGAGTTGGTGGACGGAGAGTCCGTTCACCTGGCCGACGACCTCGCCGTCGAGCGCGACCATCAGGGTGCCTTCTTTGATGTCATCCTGGATCCAGTGCTCAGCCAGATTGGAGCGGTGGCGTTTGTGCGTGACCGCGGCGTCGACGTCCCCCCGGGTCACAAACGAATGGTTTTCTTTTCTGGCCCAGTAGCCGGCTTCGCGGATGAGATCGCTGACCAGGCTGAACCGCAGCGACAGCCGGTCGTGCCGGTCGGCGAACCGGAATCCTTGCCGGATGACTTCCGCGACGGCATCCGCGCCGAAGTGCGGCAGCCCCTCTTCACGGCAGATCTTGGCGATGAACCGGGCATATTGCCTGTCCTGCCGCTCGCTGCGGACCACTTCGGTGTCGAAATCCGCCTTCACCTTGAAGAGCTTGCCGAAGTCTTCTTCATAGGCCTGGAGCAGGTGGTAGACCATCGGAGGGCCGACCATGATGACTTTCACATTGACGGGGATCGGCTCGGGTCTGAGCCCCGCGGTCGAGAAGCCATAGAACTCGCCGGGGTCTTCAATCTTGACTTCACCGGTCTTGATCACCCGCTTCAAGGCGTCCCAGGAGAACGGCTGGCGGAGCGCATCCATGGCGTTCACGATCAAGTAGCCGCCGTTCGCCATGAGGACCGCGCCCGCGCGAATCTCGGTAAAGTCGGTATACATGACGCCCAGGTGCGCCCGCCGTTCGATTTTGCCGATCAAGTTGGTATAGGTCGGATGCGATTCGTCGATGACCGGCGCGCCCCCCATCGGATCGTGCTCGACAATGAGGTTGACGAGATAGCGCGTCATGTCGGGCCGGCGGGGTTCCAAGCCGGGAAGGGGGAGATGCGGTCCTTCCTGCGGGAGGAAGTCTTTGTAGTGGTGGACGATGTCCTGCTGCACCCGCTCTAAATACGCGGCGGCGGCCGCCAGATCCTGGTAGGTCCGCCGCAACGTTTCGTAGCGGCCTTCCAAGACATTGGTCACGACCTGGCGGTCGAGGTGGCGCTGCTGGTGCTCGGCCTCTTTATCCAGCGCATGGATGCGGACGTGAAATTCGCGGATTTCGCCTTCGAGCACCTTGCGCCGCTCCGTCAGCTCCTGCTGCTCCTGGTCGGTCATCGCCTCCATTTCCTCGTCCGTCATGGGATGGCCCGCTTTGAGCGGGACAATGCCGAAGCCGACCGGAGTTTCCTCAAAGACGAACCCCTGTTTCTGGCTCAGGTCCGTCAATTCGCGAAAGTGCGCTTTCTTCTTCGATTCGATCTCGTCGTGCAGCTTGGCTTTGGCATCGAGGTATTTCTTGCTGTCAAACGCCAGCGGAATATCCCGCCGCAGTCCGTCGATGAATGCGGCCATTTCCCGCTTGAACGAGGCGCCTTGCCCGGCCGGCAGTGCGAGGCAGGAGGGGCGCGAGGGATCTTGGAAATTGTTCACATAGCACCAGTCGGAAGGAGCCGGCGCGCCCTGCGCCATGCGTTTCACCATTTGGCGAACGAGCGTGCCTTTACCGGTGCCTGTAGGGCCAGACACATAGAGGTTGAATCCGGGGCTCTTCATGTGCAGGCCGAATTCCAGGGCTTCGACTGCCCGTTCCTGCCCAATGATTTCGGTGAGGGGCTCCAACTCGCCCGTGTCCTCGAAACCGAAGTGGCCGGGATCGATCAGGGGAGAGAGCATCGATACCGGCACTTTGAATTTGTCCGTGGTCATTTATTGGCCTTTGGCTGCCATGGGAGGTGGAAGGGTGACGACGGTGGCTTGCGGGCCTTTTTTGCCTTGCTCAAGGTTGAAGACGACTTCCATCCCGTCCTCCAGCTGCTCGAAGGTCAGGCCTTGCAGCGCATGCTCATGAAAGTACACTTCTCCGCCTCCGTCTTGGAGGATGAAGCCGTAGCCCTCTTGCAGGAAGAGCTTGCAGATCACCCCGCGTTCGGGAGGGATGGGCTCTGTGCGTATCTCGGTGTGGGCTTGTTTCTCACGAGACTTGCGGAGTTCGATCGCGACGGCTTGGAAGGCGGCCCTGATCGCTTCTTCGAAGGTCTTGTCTTCCTTACGGGCCGTCAACGTCTGGCGGCCTGGAAGGGTTACGAGCACGAGCGCTTCGGCCACGTTGTCGAGTTTCTTGTGATGGCGGTTTTTCGTGAGCGTGACGCGCCCATGGGTCAGATCGTCGTGGTTGCGTTGCAGGTCTGCCATGCGGGCTTCGATTTCGGTCTTCCATCGCGGGGTCATTTCGATATTGCGGCTTTCGATTTTGAGATCCATCTGGTTCCTCCTATCTGGCCACGAGTTTCTTCCACGCCCTAAGATCAGCAAGCGATGTGCCTGCCATAGCGGAAGGCGAGAGGCGCGAGGCAAGGGGCTTGGGGCGTGAAGATTCTGACCTCTTGCCACTGGCCCAGTGCCTCTTGCCTGCGGCTCAGTGACGCATTTCGCCCCAGAGATCTTTCGGTGACTGAAGCTCAATGCGCCAGTCGTACAGGGGCACGGGGGGTGGGGCTAGAGGCGAGAGGTACGGAGAAGGCAAATTCTAGAAGAATTTCTTTCCCCCCTCTCGCCCCTCGCCTCGTGCTCCTCGCCTGGCCTGCCTAGGAACATGACTTGCGTGCAAAGATCTAACATGCCGGCGTTGAAGAGACGGTCCCTTGAGCGGTACCTCCAGACCCGTTTCGGCCCTGAGGTCGCGCTGGTGTCCTGCGAGGTGATCGGCAAGGCCAGCTCGAAGGGGGCCCAGAAACAATATGGCTATGGGACGCCAGTTAAGGTCACGTTCCGTGTCGGACCCCGCTTGCAGTCGGCGGTGCTTGAGACGATGAAGCCCGGGCCCTTCGGGCATGAGCACATGGCTGATCGCGCGCAGGCCATGTTGTGGGATTACGAGTCCTATGGCCGGCTTCCCCGCCATGTGAAGGCCCTCGACGTGGGCGCGTTCACCGGCCGGCACGAATTGCTCTCGGTGGCAGGGGCGCGGGAGTTTTTCGTCCTGAACCAATGGACGGAGGGCGCGAGTTATCATCTCGATCTTGAACGGCTTGCCAAGGGCAGGGCGCTGCGCAAGCTGGATCGGGAGCGCACCGTGGCACTTGCGCAGTATCTCGCCCAGATCCATGCGCGCAAGAAGCGGGATGCCGATCTGTATCGCCGCCGTCTCCGTGAGTTGCTCGGTCACGGCGAATGCATCATGGGCTTGACCGACAGTTACCCCAAGCGATTCGGCTTTATCACGGAAGACGTGTTGCGGTCGGTCGAGGAATCCTGCAACCGCTGGCGTTGGCGTCTGCGTGGGAAGGCTCGCCGATTGTCGCAGGTGCATGGCGATTTCCATCCCTGGAACGTGCTCTTTCAAAAGGGCGTGAACTTTGCGGTGCTCGATCGCTCGCGCGGAGAGTGGGGCGAGCCGGCCGACGATGTGACGTCGATGACCGTGAACTATCTCTTTTACTCGCTCTGCCGCTGGGGGAAGATGCAGGGGCCGTTTGAGGTGCTCTTTCGCTTGTTCTGGGATACGTATGAGGAGGCGAGCAAGGACGAAGAGATCACCGCCTGCGCCGCGCCATTTTTCGCGTTTCGCGGCTTGGTGCTGGCCAGCCCCGTCTGGTATCCGAAATTGCCGATCCAGGTTCGCCGTACGATCTTTACATTCATGGACAACGTGCTGGCAGCCCCGCGGTTCGACCCGTCGAAGGTGAATGAGTATTGTGCCGCATCGCGGCAGGTGTGAGGCAAGAGGCACGTGGCGAGCGTGAAATTAACGATATCCCTAGCCCCTAGCCGCGCACCTCTAGCCAGGCGGGTCATGAAATGACACGACATCAGCCGTTTGCCATCTGGCTCACCGGCCTGCCCGCGTCGGGCAAGAGCAGCATCGTGCGTGAATTGCGGCCGAGGCTGGAAGCGCTCGGATTATCGGTGGAGGTGTTGGAGTCGGATGACGTGCGGCGCGTGCTGACGCCGACGGCCACCTATTCGGAAGCGGAGCGGGATCTCTTCTATCGCGCCATGGCCTTCATGGGGGCGAAGCTCGTGGCCCATGGCGTGACGGTCATCTTCGATGCGACGGCCACCAGACGGGCCTATCGCGATTTCGGCCGCAGCATGATCCAGCGGTTTGTCGAGGTGGCCGTCGTCTGTCCGCTCGAAACCTGCATGCAGCGCGACTACAAAGGCACCTACCAGCGCGGGCAGCGCGGAGAATCCCTCACCGTCCCAGGGTTGCAAGAACCCTACGAAGTCCCCCTCCATCCCGACCTCACCATCGATACGACGAAGGTCCCGGCGAATGAAGCCGCGGAGATGATCTTGAAGATGGTGCAGGGGAAGTTTTTGAGTAGGTGAGACGTCGCTATCTCGCCGTTGCCCCTTCTCGTGGAAGATACCGCCCAAACCATTTCTCCGCATGTTCCGCCACTTGCTCCAGCGTGCCGGGCTCTTCGAAGAGGTGCGTCGCGCCGGAGACGATGATGAGCTTCTTTTCGCAGGTGAGCAGTTCGTAGGCGGATTGGTTCATCTCAATCACCGGTTCGTCCCAACCGCCGACAATGAGGAGCGTCGGCGCGGTGACTGCTGCGAGATAGGGTTCGGCCAAGTCGGGCCGTCCGCCTCGGGAGACCACGGCGTGGATGTTCGAGGGATCTCTCGCCGCGGCTTGCAGCGCCGCGCCGGCTCCGGTGCTGGCCCCGAAGTAGCCGATCCCCAGGTCCTTCGTGCGAGCCTCTTCTGCCAGCCAGGCTTTGGCCAGCAACAACCGGTCGGCCAGCAGATCGATATCGAAGACTTTGCTCCGATCGTCCGCTTCGTCCGGCGTCAGTAAGTCGAGCAGCAGGGTGGCGAGGCCGTGCCGCTGGAGATGGCGGGCGACGAAGTTGTTGCGCGGGCTGAACCGGCCGCTGCCGCTCCCGTGCGCAAACACGACCACGCCGTGCGGATGGTCTGGAAGCCCGAGTACTCCCTCAAGAGAGACCCGGCCTCGCAGGATCCGTACGGCATGTTCGTGTGGAGCGGTCATCGCGTGCTTTCTTTCTTAAGAGTGGTGCAGGGAGCCGGACGGCTCAATTCCTGCGGCAAGAGGGTCTGTTCATCGACACAGGCGCGGTCGAGTTGGGCCTGTGTCAGTCCGGTCACGGAGGTCAGTGTTGCGCCCCGCAAGTTTGCGCGATACAGGTCTGCGGCCTCCAGCCTGGCGCCGGTTAGATCGGCTCCGGCCAGCGCCGCATCCTGGAGGCTGGCGTCCTGGAGATTGGCGTGCGCCAGATTGGCGCGGGTGAAATTCGAGCCGCTCAGATTCGCGGCGACGAAATTGGCCGATTCCAGATTGGCGTCGCTGAATTGCGCCTGCCGGAGGGACGCTTTCGGCGCATAGACTTCAGAGAGATCGGCTTGCGAGAAGTTGGGGCGTGATCCCCGTGCTCCGATCAAGACCGCCCGGTACAAGTGCGCGTCACGGAAGTCGGCTCCATCGAGGTGGGCGTGATAGAGAATGGCCATCCGGAGCTTGGCCGACTGTAGATTGGTGTTGACCAGCCGTGCCCCTTCCATGTTGGCCCCTTCCAAATCGGCTTGCTGCACACTCGCTTTCTGTAGGTTGGTGTAGCGCATATCCGCTCCGCGCAGGATGGCTTCTCGCAGATTCGCCTCGCGCAAATTCGCTTCATCCAGGTAGGCGCTTTCCAGGTCGGCTTCGATCAGGCGAGCCTGGTCGAGCCGCGCACTGTCGAGCAAGGCGCCTTGGAGATTGGCCTGGGTCATGTTGGCGTTGGTGAGGATGGTGCGGCGCAGATCGGCTCCCATCAGATCGGTTCCCACGAGGGTCGCGCGCTGCAGGGTGGCGCCATAGAAATAACTGTCCACGAAGTTGGCGTCGGTTAGATCGGCGGAGGAGAGGTCGGCGCCTTCGAAATGGGCGCGCTCGAACGTGGACTCTGCCATGCGGGCGCCGGCCAAGGTGGCGTCGTAGAGCGCGGCTTCGTCGCCGATTGCACGGAGCAGGGTTGCTCCGGACAACCGGGCATGCCGGAGGTCGGCCCCGGAGAGATTGCCGTCTTCCAAAATGGCGCCGGTCAGATCGGCTCCGGCCAGACTGGCCTGGCTCAGGTTGCTCTGAGAGAGTTTGGCTTGCCGGAGATTCGCCCCTTCGAGCTGGGCTCGCTCCAGATCGGCCCCGGTCAATGCCGCCTGGTGCAGGCCGGCTTGGCAGAGGTCGGCGCGGTGATAGTCTTGGTTGTTTCGTTGCTCCAGCCATTGCCCATGTGATCCGAGGAGCGCGCGCAAGGTCTTGGCCGGAACGGGTTTGTGCTTATATGGACTGCTGCAAGGTCCCGCATGGGTGGCGGCCGGATGGGTTTGTCCGGCGTGAGTAATGCCGCCGGAGCCGATGGTCAGCCCGAGAATCAGCAGGGTCTGGAGGATAGCCGCACGTGAACTGGCTTGCGTCATCTGGTGTCTCCTTGAGAAGTGAAATTCATCGGTGCGTGACCATGCCATATTTAGAGAGAACGGTCCACGGTTCCGGCAAGTTCCTGTAACTGCGGCGAGATCCGCACCTCGTAGGACGGGGCCTCCTCCAGAGTTGTGAGCGGAGCGGGGAGTTGCGCGAGTTGTGCCGCCACCCGTTGGCGGATGCCGGCCAATGCGGGCGCGGGCGCGAGGCGGCGGCCTGCTGTCATCACAGGCTGAAGCAGCGGGACGCCTTCGGCCTTGTCCTCCAGTGTGGTGACTAGATCGTATTCCCATCCGCCATCGTGACGGCAGTGGCGGTAGACCTGCTTGCGGCCCGGCCAGGTGGCTTTGCCTTCCGAGCGTTTGCGGCAGGGGCGGCTGGCATATTCCTGGAGTTTGTAGGCGCAGTCCAGTGAAGGGGCGTCGGCGGAGGTGGTCATGGCCGTCCCGACGGCAAAGCCGTCGATCGGCGCACGGGTGCCGATCAATGCTTTCACGCGATATTCGTCGAGATTGCCGCTGGCGAGGATCTGTGCGTGAGGCAAGCCTCCCTCGTCAAGAATGCGGCGAACCTTCCTGGCATGGTTGGCCAGGTCTCCGCTGTCTAATCGGACGCCTTTCACTGTGATGCCCTTGGATGTGAGTACGGGCGCCAATGCCACGACTTTGTGCGCGGCGGCTTCCGTGTCATAGGTGTCGATGAGGAGGACGACATTGTCCGGCTGGGCGTGAGCAAAGTGCTCGAAGGCGAGCGTTTCATCCCGGTGCGCCTGTACGAAGGAATGGGCCATGGTGCCGTAGAGGGGGATGTCAAAGGCCATGCCCGCCAGGACGGTCGCGGTGCCGGAGAAGCCGGCCAGATAGCTGGCCCGTGCCGCGAACAGGCCGGCTTCGGCGCCATGCGCCCGCCGCAGGCCAAAGTCGATGAGCGGTTTTCCCTCCGAGATCAGCACTGACCGTGCGGCTTTCGAGGCGATCATGGTTTGGAAGTTCAGAAGATTCATGACGCGGGTCTCGATGAGCTGTGCCTGCGGCAGCGGCGCGACGATCCGGAGAACCGGCTCCTGCGGGAAGAAGACCGTTCCTTCCGGCATGGCCTCCACATCGCCGGTGAAGCGCAGCGTTTCCAGGTAGCGCAGGAGGCCCGCGCTGAACCGTCCCGTCTGTTTCAGCCAGGAGAGTTCTTCCGGCGTGACCTGCAATTCCGAGAGAAAGTCCAGAACCTGCTCGAGACCGGCGGCGACCAGGAAGTTCCGGTGGGGAGGCAGTTTGCGGACGAAGAACTCGAACACCGCCGTCTCCTGCATGTGCTGGTCATGGTAGGCCTGCGCCATGGTGAGCTGGTACAGATCGGTCATCAGTGCGCTGGTTGAGGGGTTCATGCGGCCAGCATCTCCACCCGGACCGGCGCCGCTCCCAGACGGATCATCTCCTCTTCGGCATGACGGCCGTCCTCTTGCTGGAGGTTCACCGCCTTGATGCCGTCTGTCAGCAAGCACACGTCATAGCCCAATCTCCTGGCGTCTTTCACCGTGTTCAGCACGCAATAATCGGTTGCCAGGCCGCCGATGAAGAGCCGCCGCACGCCGATGGCCTGGAGGTGGCGGTGCAGCGGGGTCTCCTGAAACGCCGAGTAGGCCTCGCGGCTGGCGTCGATGGCTTTGTAGATCATGACGGCTGATACGGGCGCATCGAAGGTTGGTGGCGGCAGCGAGCCGGGCGAACCGGCCACGCAGTGCACGGGCCACAGCCCTCCCTGCGCCTGAAACGAACAATGATTGGGCGGGTGCCAATCGCGTGTCAGAAACACAGGGAGACCCCGAGCCTGGAACCGGCGCATGTAGGTCAGCAGGGTGGGAATGATGGCGTCTCCGCCGCTGATCCCGAGGGCGCCGCCGGGCAGGAAGTCGTTCTGGATATCGGCAATCAGCAGGGCATCGTGAGGGGTGAGGGCGATCATGCAAGTATAACGTGCAATATGGCGGTGTGGCGATTGCGGGGCTCGGAGTTTCCCGAGTTCTCCGGGTTTGGCATTTCACCGATACACGAGATCACTCAATCGCACGGTGCCTCAGCGTCCCTGCTGTGAGAGGAGGCGAATGTAGGCGAGGACGTCCTGCATTTCGCCGTCGGTGAGCTGCCCTCTCCAGGCGTGCATGGGACTGAAGACAACGCCGTGTTCGATGGTGCGCAGCAATTCCTCATCCGATTTCAAGAACGACCGGAACCGCTGGAAGTTCGCGGGGGCGACCTTGAGTGCGGCGGCCGATGGCCCGTCTCCCCATCCGCTGGGGCCGTGACAGGCCGCGCAGTGCCGCTGGTAGATGGCTTTCCCTCTGTCCATGTCGGCGGGAAAGTCCTCTGCTGCCGTGTACCCCGGCATCAAGACGATTCCCCAAAGGGCGATTGCGAGCATGTAGGGCATCAGGCGCATGATCAACTCTTCTTGGTGGTGTGAGCGATAAAGGAGGTGAAGATCTGTTTCAGATTGGTGCTGCCGCACTTCGGACACTGCAGACCGCCTTGTTCGTGTTCTTTCAGCGTCACGACGATCAGCGATTCCTTGCCGCAGTCCAGGCATGTGTAGTCGTACATCGGCGTCATCACAGACCCTCCTCAGTGAAACACCAACAGGGGGCACGGAGCATGATGAAGCACGGCGTGCGACACGCTGCCCAGCACCATGCGGGTCAGTCCGTGTCTGCCGCGGGAGCCCATCATCACCAGATCGGCCTGTAGCGCTACGGCTTCCCGGAGAATGGCTTCCACGGGCGCGCCCAGCACCGCCTTGCTCTGAACGGGGTATCCCATCTGGGCCAGTTGGGAGGCGACGGTCTGAGTGAAGGCCTCGGCGCTTGTGAGCGACTGGCTCTCCAATTGCTTCGCCGCCGCAGCATCCACCGGCCAGGGCGGCGTGGTCTGCGGGAGCACGGTCAGAAGGGTGATCGGCACCGATTCACGAAATGGTTTATGCCGCAAGAACAGCAAGGCGCGCTCCGCGTCCTGGGAGCCCTGCAAGGGGAGCAGGACATGCTTCAGGGCTTTCATGAAGCAGGGCAGAATGAGCGTGGCACAAGGCGAAAACGTCAGGACCCGGTGGGACACGCTTCCCATCAACCGTTCCTTGATCGGGCCGAGGCCCCGCGCCCCGACGAGGACGAGATCGATCTGATGCGTGGCGGCATAGTCCACGATCCGGTCGGCGGGGGAGCCGATCGCCAGTTGTTTGGTCGCGGGACCGGTCTCCATCGGCAGGAGCGAGACGATCCGATCCAACAGCCGGTTGCCGTCTTCCCGCATGGTTTGCTCGACCGTGGCGTACAACTCCTGGGCGACTTCCGGCACCATCATCGGATAGGCCGGTGTAGGCACGTCTAATACATGCAGAACGTGCAGCTCCTCGGCGCGGGAGAGATAGGCCAGCGCCCGCACCGCCTCGTACGATTGGTCCGACCCATCGACAGCCAGCAGCACTTTCATAAGGAGCCTCTCTTAGCGACAGTCCGTCGGGCAAAAGAACAGGAGATAGATCCCGATCGCGAATCCGAGTCCGATCGCTCCTATCAGCAGCCATTGGGTGCGCGTCATGTTCTACTCCCCTTATTGTGTTAGGTGAGCAAGTCCAGTGCCGGTCTTGTGTCTGGTTAGGTAAGGGATGAAGAGCACAACACAATGGGTTTTTTGCGTCTCTTGCGCGGCACTCCTCACGCGTCCTGTCGCCTTCTGCTACAGGCCGCGATTCTCCACTGTAGCAGGGCTCCCCCAATTGAGCTGAAGAACGGATGGCGTATGGCTGATGGCAGGATGAGAAAGACATAAACTGCCGGGTCTATGCGGGATCATCCGCTACCGATCAGGTTCTCATGCCGTGGCACTGCCCTTGCGATGATGGGGAGTGACTATGTATGGCGCACCGTTCTCATCCCTTTTGGTTCCGGTCGATTTTTCGCCCTGCTCGGAAGAGGCGTTTCGTGTGGCCTGTGATCTCGCTCGCCTCTGTGAGGCCAAGGTGTTGGTGGCGCATGTGATCGATATGGGCGCCGTGGAGACCCTCAACAAGCTGGGCTTGCTGGCGGTGCCGTCCGATGCCGCGGCGCAAAAGCGCCGGCTTCGCCACTATGCCCGTCTCCATGTTCGGCGACTGCTGGAATCGGATGCGGCCAAAGGGATTGCGATGAAGCGGGTGGTATTGGAAGGAGTGCCGTTCGTCGAGATTGCCAAACTGGCGCGGGTGGAAAAGGTCGATCTGGTGGTGATGGGCAGTTATGGAGGGCGGTCGGGCAGCGTCGATAAGATTTTCTTCGGCAGTACCGCAGAGAAAGTCGTGCGAACAGCCGGTTGCCCGGTGCTGACGGTGCCGTTGCCGGTCAAGGCACGGCCCTGAAGGACGGGCATGAGGCAGGGAGAATAAGGAGGCCATGATGAAACAAGGGCGTCATTCGCTGGGTTGGGTCATCGTTGTGAGCGTGACCTGGGCCTTATGGGGCGGGGTGGATCTGCCGCTCTGGTCACAGTCGGAGCAGGTGGTCGAGGTGACGATCAAGGATTTTAAGTTTATGACGAAGCAGGGGACGCTCCGGCTCGGGGTTCCGACCGTGATCAAGGTCAAAAACGAGGATGCCGAACGCCATGATTTCGGCTCGACGATGTTTGAAGGGATTCCCGCGCAAGTGGAACGGGAGGGCGTGGTGGTCTATGGGCGAGGGGTGGGGGGGGTGTTTCTCGATGCGAAGCGGGACGCGGCGATCCGGTTCAACATGTCCCGTCCCGGCCGCCATGAGTTCCGCTGCTCCATTCATCCCAACATGACGGGCGAGTTATTGTTATTGAATGTGGAGGCAGTGTGAGCACAGATATCGAACGGCCGCATATTGTGTTTGCGACCGATTTCTCGCCTTGGGCTGCTCAGGCGGAGGCGTATGCCCTGTGTCTGGCCTCCACCTGGCGGGCCTCGCTGACGGTGGTGACGGTGCTGGAATTTCAACCGGGTATGAATCCGGAGTATGAGGTCAACCGCTTGTACTTGGACGAGCTGATGAAGTCGGCGAAGAAGGAGCTGGCCGCTCTGACCGAGCGGGCTGCCGCGCGCGGGATCGCCGTGCAGACGAGGATGGCCACAGGGATTCCCAGCGAAGAAATTCTGGGCGCCGCCCGTGCGGAGGATGCGGACGTGATTGTGATGGGGACCAAGGGCAAGACGGGGCTGGCCCACGTGCTGCTGGGCAGTACGGCGGAGCGGGTGATCCGGTCGGCCTCCTGTCCGGTTCTGGCGGTGCGGGCGGAACTGTCCGACGGGACTCTCGTCGATCCTCATCCTTGTGCCGGAGTCAGTGTGCGCCGGATTCTGGTTCCGGTGGATTTCTCCGATTGTTCGCTCGAGGCGCTGGAGTATGCGGCGTGGCTGGCGCAGCGGTCGGGGGCATCGCTGTCGCTGCTTCACGTGCTGGAACCGATTTCCTATGGGCTGGACTTTACGCTGTCGCATGAGCCCAAGCGGGAAGAGATGCGCGCGCGGGTGACGCAGCGGCTGGCCGGTTTTGTGGAGGCGCTGGCCGGGGCGAAGATTGCCGCCGATTCGCATGTGCGGGGAGGGCTTCCCGCCGATTCCATTCTGGACAGCGCCCGGACGCTGCCGGCGGATGTCATCGTGATGGGCACGCATGGCCGCCGGGGCTTGTCCCATCTGCTGAGCGGCAGTGTGACCGAAGCCGTGCTGCGGCAATCGCGTTGCCCTGTCATGACCGTGCGCAGTCCGAAATATGCGGCCGGTCATCGCCGCGTGATTCCCGTGTCATCGTGAGCGGTTGGAATGTGCCACAAGGAGGTGTCTCATGACAGCGATGGCGAAAAAACAGAGCGGCTCGTCTGCGGCGAGGGCGGCACGGAGGCCGGGCGCGGGGAAGCCGATTGAATTGCCCGATGGGATGCGGGATCGCATTGCCCAGAAGGCCTATGAACTGTGGGAGGAACGCGGGCGCCGGGCGGGACGCGATCTGGAAGATTGGCTCGATGCCGAAGCCATCGTGATGGAAGAAATTCATGAAGCTCGCGAATGAATCGGCAGCCGGCCTCTGGGCGCCCTTGCCTCCCGGGCTGGACGGGCTGATCGCCCGGCTCGAAGCCCTCTCCCTTTCGCCGATGTTTCAGGCGCAGCGGGATCTGGCCTTGCGCCAGGCGTTGCGGCCCTATGTTGAGGGAGGGGGCGTTGCGCCGCTTCCGCCCTACGCGCAGGAAGTGGAGTTGGCGGCGTGGACGGTCTATGCCGATTATTATCCGCAAGACGGGCAGCTCACGCTGATCGAGCAGCTCCGGGATGTGATCACCGAACATATTCCGGAGGAAGAGCGGGCCTGGATGGATCCCCTCAAACATTCGTATTTGGATCTGACTGAGATTGTTCCGTCTGAGACGCCGAATACGGTCTTCGCCTGCCGCTCGCTGGGCGATCGCCGTGTCTATCAGGTGCGCGGAGGCGATATTTCTCAGCCGGTGCAGCCGGGGCAGGTGTTGCTGACGCGCTTCGTGCAGATGCCAGGCGATCCCGAGACGAATGACGTGGTGATTGGCGGATGCGCGTTACTGCTGACAGCGGCGGAAGGGCGGATACTCTTGGAGGCGGTGAACGGCTATCGCCGCGAGATGGAAATCAATGCCGGCTCATTCGAACTGGGCGATTGGCATGAATTTGCCAAACGCTTCGGCCACATGTTGCTGTGGATCTACGCGCAGATGCGCCTGGGGACGCTGCTCAAGGTGGTGGCGGATATCCGCTATGGCACGGCGGATGGCGCGCGGCATCTCTACGCGCTGGCGCTGTACGAACATCGCGAATTGGCCCTTCTCCGTGACCGGCTGGCCGGGTTTGAAGGGATGGACGCCGATCCGCCGGGCGGGTCAGGGGAAACACTGCGGTGGATTCTGCGTGGCGCCTCCGCGGAGGATCAAGGGAGCGTCGTGGCGCGGTTCACACTGACGCCGACGCAACTCTGGGTGGAGGCCGATTCTCGCGAACGGCTCGACGCGCTTAAGCATCAGCTGGCGGCGGCGTTCGGGTTCTCGCTCCATTTCCGCGGAGAGGCGACCGACCCGGCGCCGCACCGTTTGAGCGCGGATGAACTCAATGCCGATCAGCCGGTGCAGGTCGTGGTCACGCCGGACCAGGATGAAGCCCTGTTGCACGCGTTTCTGGAAACCGCCTATCTGGATTGGAGCGACCGGGAGGCGCCGGTGCTGGGCGGGAAGACGCCGCGCCATGCCGCGACGACTCCGGCCGGCCGCGAACACGTCGGCCGCGTGATCGATGAGATGGAACGGTCCGATCTCGGGTGGCGGCGGATCGGCAAGCCGGCATTTGACTATAACGTGCTGCGCGGGCATGTTGGGCTCGAAGAGGTACGCCGTGAAGATGCTCCCGCCGAACGATCTCGATGACCTATTAGCCCGCGTGCGCCCCGCGTCAGGCCTGCCGCCGAATATTCTTCAGGTGCTCCACGCCGTGCAGGACCGGTACGGCTCGGTCGATCCCGGGCTGATTCCAGCCATCGCGCATGCGCAGGGGGTGACCGAGGCCGATGTGGCCGGGGTGCTGTCCTATTATCCGTCCCTCAAGACGTCCCCATCCGGCCGGCATCGCATTCAGGTGTGTCAGGGCGAGTCTTGTTTCGCCAACCGGTGCGGCCGGGTGTTGCAGGCGATCCGCGCGTGCCTGGGGATTGATCTGGGCCAGACGACGCCCGACGGACGGTTTACGCTCGAGCCGATATCGTGTGTCGGGAACTGTGCCGTGCCGCCCAGCGTGCGAATCGACGGCGAGTTGCACGGCCGTGTGGCGCCGGAAGATGTGGCCAACCTGTTGGAGCGGTATCGATGAATCCCGTGAGGCTCTATCTGTCCAACGATACCTCGTCGCTCGCGGCGGGGGCGCGGCGTCTCACCGAGGCCTGGCAGCATCGGCCTGACGTGTGCCTTGTCCGCACCTCGTCGCGGGGCGCGTTTTTTCTGGAGCCGATCGTCGAGCGCGATGGGCCTGACGGGCGGGTGGCCTGGTGCCGCGCCACGCCTGACGACTTGCCCAAGATCCTTGCGGGTGTCGGGGGCACTCCCCTGTCGGCCATCCCATTTTTGACGGGACAAACGCGGCACACCTTTGCCCATTTCGGCCTCACGGAGCCCTTGGCGCTCGATGCCTATGAGGCCCAGGGCGGATGGTCCGGCCTGCGCGCGGCGAGGCGGATGAGTCCGGCGGCGATTATCGAAGAGATGAAGCGCTCCCGGCTGCGTGGCCGGGGGGGCGCGGCGTTCCCGGTCTGGAAGAAATGGGAGGTCGCGGCAACCACGCCGGCGGACCGGAAATATGTCGTGGCCAATGCCGACGAAGGGGATGCCGGAACCTATTGCGACCGGATGGTGATGGAAGGCGATCCCTTCCGCTTGATCGAAGGGCTGTTGATTTGCGCCAGAGCCATCGGGGCTGAGGCTGGGTATGTGTACTGCCGCCAGGAATATCCGGCCGCGGCGGCCAGCCTGCGTGAGGCGATTCATGCGGCGGACGCCGCCGGTCTGCTGGAGTCCGATGGACGGCCCTTTCCCATCGACGTGGTATCCGGTGCCGGTTCGTATGTCTGTGGCGAGGAAACGGCGTTGCTGGAATCCCTCGAAGGCCGGCGCGGAGTCGTGCGCGCGCGCCCGCCTCACCCGGCGCAATCCGGTCTGTATGGCAAGCCGACCATCGTGAGCAACGTGCTCACCTTCGCCATCGTGCCCACTATCCTCGCGCGGGGCGGCGCCTGGCATGCGTCGCTTGGCACGGAGGGGTCGCGCGGCACCGCCGTGCTCCAACTCGGCGGGCGGGTGAAGCAGCCGGGACTGATCGAGGTGCCTTTCGGACTCACGTTGCGCGAGGTGCTTGATCAGTTCGGCCAAGGCATGGCGGATGGCGCGCGAATGAAAGCGGTGCAGGTCGGCGGGCCGCTGGGCAGCCTGTTCACCGAGGCGCAGCTGGATATTCCGATCTGTTTCGAGGCCTTCGCGAAGGCCGACGCGATTCTGGGGCATGGCGGGATCGTGGTCTACGACGACGAGACGGATATGCTGGAGCTCTCGCGCCATCTCATGGCCTTTGTGGCAGACGAGTCCTGCGGGAAGTGTGTGCCCTGCCGAGTAGGGTCTCTGCGGGCGCGTGAAATTCTTGAATCTATTCAGCAAGGGCGGGCGACGGCAGCGGAGCTGGCCCTCTTGGCCGAATTGGGCGACACGATGAAGGCGACGAGCCTGTGCGGTCTTGGCGCACGGGCGCCCTATCCGGTCTTGTCGGCGATGGCGCAATTCCCGGAAGAATTCAGGCGAGGGGCCAGAGGCTAGGGGCGAGTGGCGACGATGAAGAACGAATCAGAACTCCGGAGTCCTTCCTCAGGCCTCGTGCCTCGCGCCGCGCGCCTGTCAGAGGTGGCGCTGACCATTGATGGCCGGCGTGTGACCGCCATGGAAGGCGACACGGTCTTCACGGCGGCCAAACGGGCGGGTGTGGCCATGCCGGGCCTCTGTGCTTCCGACCATCTCAAGCCATTCGGGTCCTGCCGCCTCTGCGTCTGCGAGGTGGAGGGGCAGAAGGGGACGCCGGCGTCCTGCACGACACCGGTGCAGGACGGCATGGTGGTGCGGACGCAGACGGATCGGCTGACTCAGCTGCGCCGGAATGTGGTGGAACTCCTGCTGTCTGAGCAGCCGGCCGATGGGACCTTGTCTCCCGCTGTGCAAGCATTGGCTCAATCGGTGGGGCTTGAGCGGGTCCGGTATCGCCAGCCGGCCGTCCGGGCCGATGTGCAGGACCGCTCCAATCCCTTTTTCGTGTTCGATAACACCATCTGCATTTCCTGCGCGCGCTGTGTGCGCGCCTGTGACGAAATCCAGGGCACCAATGCGCTGACGATGCTCGGCCGTGGATTTGAGTCCAGACCGGCTGCCGGAGGAGCTGGGCTCTCAGCCATCGGCCATGAGCCGTCAGCCGAGGGGTTTGCCGAGTCGAACTGCGTGTCGTGCGGCGCCTGTGTGAAGGAATGTCCGACCGGTGCGCTGGTCGAGAAGCGGCGGGTGCAATTGGGCAGTCCGACACAGGTTGTCCGTACGACCTGTGCCTACTGTGGCGTCGGCTGCGCCTTCGATGCCGGGGTGCGCGACGGGGAAGTGGTCACAATGGTGCCGGCCGATGATGGCCCTGCCAATGAAGGGCATGCCTGCATGAAGGGGCGGTTTGGCTGGACCTATATCGATGCGCCGGATCGGCTGACGATGCCGCTGCTGCGCAACGGGCACGAGTGGCAGAAGATTTCCTGGGAGGCGGCCCTGGACCGGATCGCCCAGGAGTTCACGCGGATCAAGACGGAGCAGGGGCCCGATGCGCTGGCGGTGGTGTCCTCCAGCCGCGGGACGAATGAAGAAAATTATCTCTTTGGCAAATTTATCCGCTGTGTGATGGGGACCAACCACATCGATAATTGCGCGCGGGTCTGCCACAGTGCGACGGTCACCGGCATGATGGAAACGCTGGGCGCGTCGGCCGCGACGAACTCGATCGAGGATCTCGATCAGGCCCAGTTGATCATGGTGGTGGGCGCGAATCCGACCGAGTCGCACCCCGTCGTCGGCGCGCGCATCAAACGGGCGCACCGGCGCGGCGTGCCGCTGATCGTCATTGATCCCCGGCGGACGGAACTGGCGCGGCTGGCGACGCTGCATCTGGCCCTGAGGCCCGGCACGAACGTGGCCCTGTTGAACGGGATGGCCCATGTCATGGCGAAAGAGGGGTTGCTTGACCGGCAGTTTATCGAGTCTCGGACCGAAGGGATCGACGAGTGGCTGAAGACGGTCGAGCCCTGCACGCCGGAATGGGCGGAGCAGATCACCGGCGTCTCCGCGGACCTCATTCGCGAGGCCGCCCGGCGCTATGCGGCGAGCGGCGCCTCGCTCTGTGTGCACGGCCTGGGCATGACGGAGCATCGCTGGGGGACTCACGGCGTCATCGCCCTGGTGGACCTGGCGCTGGCGACGGGGAATATCGGCCGGCCCGGGACCGGCATCAATCCGCTGCGCGGCCAGAACAATGTGCAGGGCGCGTCGGACGTGGGCTGTCTGCCGACGTATTTTGCCGGCTATCAGCCGCTGGACGATCCGACGCTGGGGGCGCTGCATCAGCAGGTCACCGGCCGTCCCTTGCCGACGAAGCGGGGGATGAAGACGCCTGATATGTGGGACGCGGCGCTGGCCGGCCGGTTACAGGGCTTGTGGATCATTGGCTATGACGTGGCCCAGACTGATCCCAATTTGAAGAAGGTGCACGAGGCATTGAGGCGCGTGGGGTTTCTCGTCGTGCAGGATCTCTTCTTGAGTGAAACGGCGAAGTTTGCCCACCTCGTGCTGCCCGGCGCCTCGTTTTTGGAAAAAGACGGCACCTTCACGAATCTCGAACGGCGCATCCAGCGGATCAGGAAAGCGGTCGATCCGCCGAACGGCATTCTCCCGGATTGGCAAGTGGTCTGCGAGGTGGCGACTCGCATGGGCTATCCGATGGCCTATCGCCATCCCTCCGAGATTATGGAGGAGATTGCCAGGCTCACGCCGATGTTTGCGGGCGTGTCCTATGACCGGCTGGAGTCGCCGTCAGGCGTGCAATGGCCGGTGCCGGCTTCGGGGCATGCCGGGACGGCGCTCATGCATCGCGAGACCTTTCCCAAAGGCAGGGCGCAATTCGTGGGGGTGGACTACTTGCCGCCGGGAGAATCGCCGACGGAGGAGTATCCCTTTACCCTGGTCACCGGGCGGATTCTGCAACATTACAATTGCGGCGCGCAGACGAGACGGACAGACATTCTCAAGGTGGTGGATGGTGATGCCTTGGAAATGCACCCGGATGATGCGGCCAGGCTTGGGATGGCGGACGGGGATCTCGTCAGGCTGGTCAGTCCGAGAGGCAGCGCGGTCTTGCCGCTGGTGGTCAGCGAGCGGGTGCAGGCCGGACAGCTCTTCACCAGCTTTCATTTCCCGGCCAGCGAGGTGAATGTGCTCCTTTCGTCGAGCGCCGATGAGCGGTCGCAATGTCCGGAATATAAAGTATCGGTCGTGCGCGTTGCCCCCTTCGATCGGGAAGAACTCGATGCCGAGGACGAGTCCGAACTGGCCGCGGTTCATATACGCCTGATTTCATAATCGTCGATGATAGATATTCCACCGAACGCCACGCCGCTGACCGATGCCTACGCCCCCGCGCAGGTGGCGGCACGGGTGCGTGACGTGGGTGTCGCGAAGGCCACGGCTTCTGCGGCCACACTCGTGGCGCTGGCGGTGCTGGCCGGCGCGTTTATCGCGCTGGGAGGCCTGTTCTACACCGTCACGATCACGGCCGGGCCGAACCAGGCCGGACATTTCGGATTGGTTCGTCTTGCCGGCGGCATCACGTTCAGCCTCGGGCTGATCCTGGTGGTGGTCGGGGGAGCCGAACTGTTCACGGGGAATAATTTGATGGCGATGGCCTGGGCGGCCGGCCGGGTGACGACGCGGCAGGTGCTGCGCAACTGGGGCTTGGTGTATCTGGGGAATGTGGCCGGCGCGCTGGGCACGGTGCTGCTGGTGCTGTTGGCCGGGGTGCACACATTCGGTGAGGGCACGGTCGGAGAGACCATGATCCGGATTGCGCGGGCGAAGGTCTCGCTCGATCCGGTCTCGGTCCTCGCGCGGGGCGTGCTCTGCAATGTGCTGGTCTGTCTGGCCGTGTGGCTCTGCATGGCGGCGCGGAGCGTCACGGACAAAATTCTGGCGATCGTGTTTCCGATCAGCGCCTTCGTCGCCTGCGGGTTCGAACATTCCGTGGCCAACATGTTTTTTCTTCCGCTGGGGATCGCCTTGACGGCGTCCGGCGCCGAGGCCATCTCCTGGTCCGGTGCGCTGGTGAATCTGGGCCTTGTGACGGCCGGGAATCTGATCGGCGGGACCGGGCTCGTAGCGCTGGTCTATTGGTTCGTGTATCTTCGGGGGGAAGGCAAGGGGCCTGAGGCGAGAGGCTAGCACAACGCGTGGCGCCACGAACTCGTCTGTCTGTTCCGGTCGCATGATCGCCGATGATTTATACCATTACACTGAATCCGGCTCTGGATCATTTTCTCGATGTCGAGGAATTGCGTGTCGATGACGCGAATCGCGTGACGCGCGAATGCCTCTATGCGGGCGGAAAGGGCATCGATGTGTCCCGCGCCATCCGGCACTTGGGCGGCGACAGCATGGCGCTGGGTTTCATCGGCGGGCATACCGGCCAGGTGATGGTGGATCTGCTCAAGGCCGAAGGGGTGACCTGTTATTTCACCCCGATCGCCCAGGAGACGCGGCGCAATATTATCGTGTCGACGCAGCGTGCTCGGACCCAGACCATGCTGAACTCACGAGGGCCGGTGGTGACGCGGGTTGAATGGGACGCCTTCCTGACCCATCTGACGCTGCTCGATCTTCGGGATGCCTATGTGGTAGTAAGCGGGAGTCTTCCGGTCGGGGTGCCCTCCGATGCCTACCGGCGGATTATCGAGGTGGTGCAGTCGCATGGCGCGCGCGCGGTGCTGGATGCGGATGGGCCGTGCCTCAAAGCCGGATTGCGGGCCAAACCGTTTGCGATCAAGCCCAATGTGAAAGAACTGCAGCGGTTGACCGGCAAGCCGCTCCGGTCGGAATCCGATTTGCTCCGCGTGGCCGGGCGGGTGCAGCGCAGCGGAGTCGAGGTGGTGCTGGTGTCTCGCGGCGCGAAAGGCGTGGTGCTCGTCGGCCCGCAGGAGCGGTATCGCGCGGTCCCTCCGGTCGTGACGGTTCGCAGCACCGTCGGCGCGGGCGATTCGACCGTGGCGGGCTTTGTCATGGCCCATGCGGCGGGCAAGGGGCTGAAGGATTGTGTGCGCTTGGCGACGGCGGCGGGCACCGCGGCGACGCTGGCGCCGGGCAACCAGCTCTGCCGCGTCAAGGATGTCCGCCGGCTCCTCTCAAAGATCACAGTCATGTCGTGTTAACCTGGTTGGTGATGGAGGCTTTATGAAAGTGCTTGTGGCCACCGATGGATCGAAGTACGGGCGATGGGCGATCGAATGGGTGGGGCAGTTTCCTCTGACCGTGAAGCCGGTGGTGCGTGTGCTGCATGTGGTCGATGTCGCCGCGCTCCGGGCGCCGTTTATGATTCAGCCGGTGGTGGCCGGGACCGAGCGTTATATTCAGCAGGAAATCAAACGCATGGAAGACGGCGCGAAATCCGCCAAGAAGGAATCGAGCGCGCTGCTGTCGTCGCTGGGGTTGAGCGGCACGGTCACGGTCGAGCGCGGAGCGGTCGCGCCGACTCTTGTGAAGCATGCGGCCAGGGGCGTGGGGATGCTGGCGGTCGGCTCGCGTGGGTTGGATGCGCTGGACCGGTTCATGTTGGGTAGTATCTCGACCCATGCGATTCATCATGCGGCCTGTTCCGTGCTCGTGGTGAAAGAGGCGGCTCGCCCGCTCAAGCAAATCGTGCTGGCAATCGACGGGTCGCCCGCGTCAGACAAGGCGGTGCGGTTCCTCATCCGGAATGTGGCGCCGCAAATGAACGGGCCGGAAGAGGAGCCGGTGCAGGTCGTGGTGGTGCATGCCATGCCCTTTCTTAAGTATCCGGAAGTGCGCGATGCGGGGAAGGCGATTGTGCAGCGCTATGCCGACAAGCTGGCGAAGGCCGGGTTCCAAGTGCTGGAAGCGCCGAAGCTCGGCAAGCCGGCCGATGAAATTCTGAAGGTGGCCAAACAACATAAGGCTGATCTGATCGTGACCGGTGCGAAGGGGCTTGGCGCCATCGGGCGGGTGTTGCTGGGGAGCGTGTCCACTCGGGTGGTGCAGCACAGCTCCTGTTCCGTGCTCGTGGTCCGGTAACGGGGCCCTTTCCCGGCGCGTCGTCACGCGCTCCACCTGCCGCGCTCCTCTCATTGTTCAGACGCAGAGGGGGGCGGCAGGCCGGATGCCGGCCGTCTGAAATACCATACGGAAACAACAGGATAGCTTGACTCGATGGGGATCTTCACTCAGACTAGGCCTCCATGTACAACCAGCCGGAAGCCGAACTGCTTTCCCTGCTAGCTGAACGGGCGGGCATCGCCGCCGAATACCACGACATCGCCGGCACGCGCCACGTCACGACCGATGAAACCCGGCGGGCCATTCTGTCGGCCATGGGGTTTCGTGTTGCCGATCGCGGGGCGCTGGTTGAAGAACTGGATGCGTGGGACAATCGTCCCTGGGTGCAGGGGTGCGATCCGGTGCGCGTGCTGCGTGTCGGCCAGCCGCCCGGCCTGTGGCCGCTCCATGTCCGGTGCGAGTCTCAGGATGATGCGCGCCTCCAAGTGCACTGGGTGTTGTATGCGGAAAATGGAGAAAAACGGCATGAGCGGCAGGAGGGGCCCGGCCTGCCGATTGAAGAGACCCGGATTGTCGCGAATGCCCGGTATGTCCGGCTGACATTTCCGCTGCCGGACGATTTGCCGATCGGCTATTACGAGACGAAGGTCTGGGTGCAAGGCGGGGCGTCGGTCGCGGAAGCGCAATTCCGGATCATTGTCGCGCCAGACCGGTGTTATGTGCCGGAGACGGTGCAGTCGGGGGCGCGTCTCTGGGGGCTCGCGCTGCAACTGTATTCGCTCAGGAGTGAACGCAATTGGGGTATCGGAGATTTCCGCGATTTGTCCGCCGTGGTGGAGTGGGCTGGCAAGACCCTCGGGTGCGGCCTGCTGGGGCTCAATCCCCTCCACGCCTTGAAGAATACGACTCCCTACCATATCAGCCCCTATTCCCCGAATAGCCGTCTGTACCTGAACGAGCTCTATCTCGATCTTGAACAGGTCGCGGAGTGCGCAACGGCTCCGGAGGTGCAGAAGCGGCTGGCCGATCCGTCGTTCCGCGCGCAGGTGGAGGCCACCCGGAAGAGTGAGTTCGTCGCGTATGAGGCGGTGGCGGCTGCCAAACGCAGTGTGCTGGATCTCTGCTACCGGGCCTTTCTCCGTGACAATTTCGATGGCGCGGAGCCGGATCTGCAGCCGAAGACGGCGCGCGGGTGGTTTTTTCATTCGTTTGTCCAGCGCGAAGGCGAGCCGCTGTTGCAGTATGCCTTGTTCCAGGCGCTGGAGGACGAGCGCCAGTTTGTGCAATCGCGCTCGGCCGTGTGGGCCGATTGGCCGGAGCAATACCGGACGCCGGCGTCCAGCGCCGTTGCCGAGTTCAAGCGCCGCCATATGAAAAGAGTGCGGTACTTTCAATATGTGCAGTGGTTGGTGGCCGAGCAGTTGTCGGGTTTGCGCCGGCAGACCGGCGACGCGGGCATGCCGATCGGGTTCTATCATGATCTCGCCTTGGGCAGCGACCGGTATGGGGCGGACGGCTGGCGGTTTCAGGCGGTGCTGGCCCTCAAGGCGGATTGCGGGGCGCCCCCCGACGCCTTCGCGCCGGAGGGGCAGAATTGGGGCCTGGCCCCCGCTGACCCTCTGCGGCTTCGGGCGAGCGGGTACCAGTATCTCATCGAGCTGCTGCGCCATAATCTCCGCTACGGCGGCGCCGTTCGCATCGATCATGTCATGGCGTTGTTCCGCCTCTTCTGGATTCCTCGGGGCATGCCCGCGTCCAAGGGGACCTATGTCCATTATCCGGCAGACGATGTGCTGGCCATTCTGGCGCTGGAAAGCGTCAGGGCCAAGGCGGTGGTGGTCGGCGAGGATTTGGGCACCGTGCCCGATTGGGTGCGGGCGCGTTTGACGGCGGCCGGGGTGCTCTCGTACCGCGTGTTGTACTTCGAACGGAATGGGGATGGCAGCTTCAAGCCGCCGGATTCGTATCCGGCCCAAGCGCTCGCGGTGGTGACGACGCACGACCTGCCGACCCTGAGCGGCTATTGGGAAGGGGCCGATATTGACACGCGCGCGAAGCTGGGGCTGTTTCCCAATGACGAGGCCAGGCGCGCGGTGCTGGCGGAGCGGCAAGTCGACAAGGTCCGGCTGCTGGCGGCCTTGAAGGCCGAGGGGCTGTTGCCGGACGGACTGTCCGATGATCCCATCCATAGTCCCATCATGACGCCGGAGCTGGCGGAGGCCATTCACCTGTATCTGGCGCGCACACCGGCCTGGTTGGTGCTGGCCAATCTGGAGGATGTGATCGGCGCGCGCGAGCAAACGAATGTGCCGGGGACCGTTGATCAGCATCCCAATTGGTCCCGGAAGTTGGATTGTTCAGTCGAGGATCTCCTGCGGGATTCCCGCTTCACATCGCTTGCCGCCCAGTTGCGCGCTGTCCGTCCACTTGTGTAAGTACTAGTCGGAGGCTGAAAAAGCCCGCCAGCGGCGTTCGAGGCTATGGCCTTGTTGGGGCCGCATATTGAATTCTTGTGTGCCGCTCAGTTTTTCTATAACCTGCTATCTCTGTACAACGGTCGCGGTACTGCAAGTGCCGTTTTCCGTGGTTCGTCCATCCTCGTGTGCCGCACCGGAGTGAGTGGGTTACGATGAATATCCGCAACCGATTGGTGCTGAGCATTGCGGCCGCCTGCTTTCTCATCATTCTCATTGTCGAGGAGTTTGCGCCGGCCAACGTGGTCGGCGCCTATGGCTATGTGCTGCCGATTCTCCTGGTGGCCATTCTCCGGAACCGCCGCTTGATGCTGGTGACCGTGCTGGCCTGCATCGTGGCCACCTATGCCGGCTTGTTGCAGCCCACGAAACCGGGCCGGTTCCAGGCGGCGGTCATCAACCGGTCGGTGGTGGCGGGGGTTTTGCTGATCGTGGCCTATTTCGGGATGAGCTGGGAGGAACGGAAAGCACGGGAAGAGGCGGCGCGCGCGGCGTTGGCGCGTGAGACCGAAAGCCTGCTGCGGGCGAATGCGCAATTGGCCGAAGTCAAAGATCAACTCAACCGGTCCGAGCGATTGGCGGCGGTGGGGCAGATGGTTGCCTCGGTCGCGCATGAGGTGGGCACGCCGCTGCATTCCATCGCCTGGCATGTGCAGGCGCTGGCTGAGGAGCCCAGTGTGACGCCGGACATGAAGAAGCGGATCGAGGTGATCGACGGGCAGCTGGCTCGGGTGGTGCGGATTATTCAGGATCTGCTGTCCTCGACGCGCCAGCGGAAACCTGATCCGATCTGGCAGCCGGTCGATCGCGTCGTGAGTCCTGTGGCGGCGCTCATGGAGCCGGCCTTCCAGGCCAAGGGTGTGACCCTGCGCGTCGATGTGGCGCAGGCGATGCCGATGGTCTGGGCCGATGCGGAGAAGCTGCATCAGGTGCTGGTCAATGTGCTGGCCAATGCGCTGGCGGCGACGGGGGAAGGCGGCACGGTGACGGTGGCGGCATCGGCCAGGCCCGCATTGCCGGATGAGGCGGATGTGGGGCAGCGTGTGGCACAGGCGCCGGTCACGACGATGGTGACGGTTGCCGTGCGCGATACTGGTTGCGGCATGCCGGAGGCCGATCTCGAAAAGGCCTTTACCCCATTTTTCACCACGAAAGCCATCGGCACGGGCACGGGCCTCGGATTGTTTCTCAGCCGGGAGACGGTGGAGGCGCATGGCGGGACGCTGACCTTGGAGAGCGCAGTGGGGAAAGGCACGACGGTTATGATATCGTTGCCGGGGTCGAGTTCCGTGGCGGTCTCAACGGCATAGGAGTGCATGATGGCGGCAGTCGCAGCGAAGATTCTGGTGGTAGACGATGACGCGGTGGCGCGCGAACTGCTGGCCGACGCGCTGAAGAAAGAAGGGTACGACGTCGAGGCCTTTGCGAATGGCGCCGATGTGATCAGCCGCGGGAAACAAGGGAAGATCGACCTCGTCCTCACGGATATTCGCATGGGCGCGGTCGATGGATTGACCGTGTTGCGGGAGTTCAAGCAGTTCAGCCCGGATACGTCCATCGTGCTGCTTACCGCGTTCGGATCGTTGGAAGGGGCGATCGAGGGCATCAAGCAGGGGGCGTTCGATTATCTGGCCAAACCGTTTCGCAAGGAAGAAATCAAGCTCGTCGTGCAGCGCGCGCTGGATCACTGCCGCCTGGTGCGGGAGAACGCGCGGTTTCGCGAGGAGCTGAAGGGGAAAGACGAATGGTCTCCGCTCGTGGGCAGCAGCCCGGCGATGCTCGATGTCTATAAGCTGGTCGCGCGGGTGTCCGAAAGCAAGAGCACGGTGCTGCTGCAAGGAGAAAGCGGGACGGGCAAGGAGCTGATTGCCCGGGCGATTCACGCGAACAGCCCGCGCCGCGACAAACCGTTCATCCCGGTCAATTGCGGGGCCTTGCCGGATGCGCTGCTGGAGTCGGAAATGTTCGGGCATGAGAAGGGCGCGTTTACCGGCGCCGTCGGGATGAAGGCCGGCTTGTTCGAAGCGGCGAACGGCGGCACGCTTTTTCTCGACGAGATCGGCGAACTCGGCATGGCCTTGCAGGTGAAGCTGTTGCGCGTGATGCAGGACCACGAGGTGCGGCGGGTCGGGAGCACGGCCTCGGCCAAAGTCGATGTGCGGATCATTGCCGCCACCAATCGGGACTTGGAGCAATTCGTCAAGGATGGCAAGTTCCGGGACGATCTGTACTACCGGCTGGCCGTGGTGAAAATTACGCTGCCGTCGCTGATCGATCGAAAAGAGGATATCCCGATGCTGGCCCACCACTTTCTCCAGAAGTGCGCGGCCGGTGGGCCTTTGGCGGTGCGCGGATTTCTCCCGGAGACGATCGCGCTGCTGAAGCAGTACCGGTGGCCCGGGAATGTGCGGGAATTGGAGAACGCGATCGAGCGCGCGGTGTCGCTCAGCCATGGCCCGCTGCTGACGCCGGATGATTTGCCGGAATCGATCCGGCAGAGTGCGGGACAGCCGGCGGAGAGCAAGCCGGCGGCCGGCCATGAGGGAGAGGACGTCTGTCTGACGCTGGAAGAAGTGGAGAAACGCCATTTGGTGCGGGTGCTGAAAGAAACCAAGGGAAACAAGGTGAAGGCAGCGAAAATCCTCGGGATTGACCGGCGGACGCTGTATCGAATGGCGGAGCGGTTCGGGCTTGATCTGGGCGATGAGCCGGACGGCGCGGAGAAAGACACGGCGTAAGGGTTATAATAGCTTCAGGGCGTTCTTGAGCCGCCGCACTTGATTGTCCGCGCTTTGCGGAAGGGCGCTCGGGACGTCTTCCCAGCTGGTCAAGATTCCGTCTTTTCCTTCGGAGAGCACTTCCAGATTCAATCTCGTGCCGTGGTCGGTCTCCGCGGCGATGGTGGCCTGCACCCGGCTCTTGATGGTGCCCAACCGCCAGCGATAGAGCCAGTTCCAGGGGCCGTGTATTTCTTTGCGGTAGCCGGTAGTCAGGGTCTGTTCGTCACTCCAGTCCACATCATATCCGTCTTCAGTGAGCACCTGAGTGAGCGCGGCTTTGACCTGGTCGAGTGGCGCGGCCAACCGCGTTTCAATACGATCATCCTGCAGGGGGTGCAGCGCGGCACTGCAGCTCAGCGTGAGCAGGGATGCGGCGAGAACAAATCCTATCCGTGCACTCATGTGTTCGGGCTTCCTGTCGGGCGGTAGACGAGATGCGTGTCGGTTTGCGTCACGCCTTCGATGGCGTGAATCCGGCTCAAGACCAATTGCGTCAGCGCATCCTGATCGGGCACATCCGCGACGGCGATGATGTCGGGTTTCCCCCAGCAGGGATCGATGGTCTTAATCTCCTGGATCAACCGCAGGGCCTTCACGACGCTGGAGGTGAGGCCAGGCATCACATTGATCATGATATAGGCACGATCGGACATCAGTTTCTCTCCGGAAGCAGGCGCATGAATCGTGAACGGCACCGCCGGTGTAGCGGCTTGCGGGGCAACGTAGCGAACTTGCGGCGGGCCTGTCAACACGGGAGCGGCGCTGGCTGAGGCCGTTGTGCGGGATTTTGGTTTTTTGGTCATGGTCTCACTTTGGCGCGATGAGGACTTCTACCGTGAAGGCGTCGCTCACGCTGGTTAGGTCCGTTTCAAGCCGCTTCGGACTTCCGATGCGTCCCTCCGGATCGTAAATAAAGCAGAACAGGGTGGCGCAGTGGGTTCGCGCGGCATACCGCTCCGTGTCGGCGGCGACTTGCTCCGCCAGCTCTTTGGGCGTCAGGCCGGACCGCGTTTTTTTCGCGATGACGGCCACCCGGTCCTTGTCGATCAGGAAGGCGGTGCGAGGAGACCCTGCGGCATAGGGCGGCGTCCATTCGTCAGATCCGACCTCGTCAAATTCCAATCTGAGCAGGGCGCAGAGCAGGTCTTGCAAATCGTAGTCGTCTTCCACCTCCAGTGTCGTTCGATAATCTTTTCGCAGCCGCAGTTGCCGGGCGACGGCGTGAAAGCGCATGCAGACTTTGCGGAGCGCGTCGAGCGGATCGGCGTCCGGCTGGAGGCTGCTGGTGGCAGATGGCATGGCGATGGGAGCGGGCGCTGGGGCCCGCTCAGGCAGACTCGGCGGCGCGGGCGGTGGTTCGGTCTGAGTCAAGGGACGCGCAATGGTAGCAGTCTCGCTGGCCCAGGCCGGATTGGCAGGCGTCTTCTGAGGGGATGCCGGTTGAGCCGGTGGCTCAGGATTGACCGGGGCTGTGTCCGGGCCGGCCTTCTTGGGAGGCATGGTTTCCCAGATGGGGGTGAATGCCGCTATCGGCTCCGATGGATGAGTGGCCGCTGGTACGGGGGGCGGCGTGGCGGCCGGAGCTGGTTGTGCCTCGGGCAAGGGCGCAAGGGGCTGTGTCGCCGGCGAGACCTCGTGAATTGGTGCTGTGCTCAGATGGGCCGCAGAGATAGAAGCCGGGGCGGCCGGCATCGGAGCCGGAAGTGGTGGAGGGTCTTTCCATAACGGCGATGGATCTATTTGCGCCGGAGCAGGTGCCGGCGTTGGGGCGGAATGCGTCTGTATCGGCGTGGCGGCCGATGGAATAGGTGGCACGGTCTCCGCAGCGGCCGGCTCGCTGTCCGTGACCGGGGCCAAGGGGGCTGGCGCGGGAGGCACTAACGTCATCTGCGGTTTGGTCTGAGCGGGGGCGGCTGCTGGCTCTGGCGCCGGAGGCGGGGCGGCTCCTTGCAGCTCCAGTTTTTTCTGCTCCAATGACTCGATGAGCGATTTGATCAACTCGATGCTGTGCTTGGTTTCCGCCGGGTTTGAGATATGGAGCTTGTGATTCCGGTGCGCCTGAAATTCCGGTGACCGCTCCCCAAAGATCCGCCGAATCGTTTCCCTCAGTTGTAGCTCGGCCTTGGCTCTGGTGCCATCCCGGTAGGGAAACCCGTCCTTGTTGCAGTCGTCGATCGTCGCGAGGATGTCAGAAAACTTCGCAATGCCACGGGAGATCTCATCGATCAGCGCGGATTTCGATTTGGCGCGGGGGCTGTCTGCGGCTCGTGGACGTGCCATAGGTGAATGAAAAAAGTCTAGCCCAGGGGGTGCAACCTGGCAAGGAAACGAGTGATTTTGACGGAGTGATCTGCGAGAGCAAAGTGTCTACGGAGAGGATGGTGGAGGTGTCTATCCGCTGGCTATGATGACGATAAACAGAAAAAGAGGCCAGCGGAACGCACGAAGTGCGGTTTGGTGCCCCCGATACGAATTGAACGTACGACCTACGGTTTAGGAAACCGCTGCTCTATCCAACTGAGCTACGGGGGCGTGGGACCTACGATACTGAAAGGGCGGACAAATGTCTAGGCGAGCAGCGGCGAGAGCGCCGCTGGCGGATTTTTCAACAGTCTGCTAGCGTCTGCCGGGCAGACCTATGCTAGAATCGTCGGGAAAGCAGGCAATGATGAAGAATCGAGAAGATGTTCTCAGCCTCATTGAGCAGAATCAGGCGGCCCTGAGAAAGCTCGGCGTGCGCCGGCTCGGTCTGTTCGGATCCTGTGCGCGGGGCGAAGCCACCGAGGAGAGCGATCTCGATTTTGTTGTCGAGTTTTCAGACACATCTTTCGACCTCTATATGGATCTCAAGAGTTTTCTCGAAGAACTCTTCCAGTCCCGCGTGGATCTGGTGACCCTCCGCTCCATCAAGCCGCGACTCCTGCCGATCATCCAGCGAGAAACCGTGTATGCCCCGGGATTCTAGGGTCTACCTGGAAGACATTCTCGATTCCACGCGAAAGATCACGGCATATACCGCCGGCCTTTCCAAATCGGCGTTTCTTGAGGATGAGAAAACTCTTGATGCGGTCGTTCGGAATCTTGAAGTGATTGGGGAAGCTGTCAAAAAACTCCCTCCGGAACTTCGCGCAAAACACCCTGTGCCGGACTGGAAGAAAATAGCCGGCCTTCGAGATATTCTGATTCATGAATATTTCGGTCTCGATGCGGAGATCGTCTGGGATATCATCCAAAATAAAGTGCCAGCACTCGATCAAGAAGTGCGAAAAATGCTGAACCCCTAGGGCTGTAGCGCGGTTCTACTGAAATGACGGCTAGGCGAGTTGGCGGCGCGGAGGTAATCCGCGCCGCCTCGACGGTTTATGCGGCTTGTGGCTGTTCGGCGTTTGCCGAAGGGACTGAGGTGCCTGGTGCGGCTGCATCGTGGGGGACGCAGCCGGCCAGCTTTTCCTGGTCGCGTTTCATGTGGTCTGCCGCGTTGGACACGGTGCGCATGATCTGCGGGGTCTGCTGCGCTAGGGTGTCCAGCACCTCGATGACGTGGCTGAAGCCCGCGAGTTCCCCTTTGGTCTCTTCGATGTGTTTTCGGACGTCTTCGAAGATCGAGGCGAAGATGCCGTTTTCGGTCAGGCGCGAGGCTTCGACCCGGCCTCCGACGTAGGTGACCTGGAGCGACAACATGGCTTTGCGCAGCTCCTCGATCTCGACGGAGAGGCCGTTCAGTTCTTTTGCCAGCCCCTGGAGCGATTCGTCCGTCCGCTCGATCGTCTGGCAAAAGGCATAGCGCAGATCGGCCAGCCTGCCCAGTTCCGAGGCGGCCGCCATCTGGCCGCCGCGCTCGGCGAGCAGGCCCAGGATTTCGTGATAGTAGACGATCACCATTTCGAACTGCAGGCGGGCCCATCCGAGGCAGAAGATAGTTGCTCCCAGCCAGCGCGACATCTTGCCCACCTGTGTGGTGAGTTGGGCGACGATGTCGGCGACCCGCGAGGAGGCTTCGCCCAGGTGCGTGGAGATGACGCTCAGGGTATGGCCGGTGTCGCCCAATCGGCTTGATGTGACGGTCAGATTGAGGCAGATGAGCCGGAACTCACCGGTCAGTTTGAGAATGGCTTGTGAGCGGGCACTGAGCTGCTCGTTGAGCCGGGCATATTGATCGAGCTGGGTATACAGGCCGTTGATCTGTCCGTACACCTGTTGCGACTCGCGATATAGCTCGCGCAGCACGGCGCCGAGGTCCCCTTCGTCGGCGCGGTGCGGCGGCAGCGTGGGAAACATGGCAAGGTGCTCATGCGCGAGGATGCCGTCGCGGCTCTTCAGTTCCTGCAGGAGCATCGCTTGCATGAAGGCATCGTAGTCGGCGAATCCCTTGGCTTGGAGGATTTCGCCCAGCCGGGCTTCGGCTGCCTGCATGCCGGCCTTGGGGCCATCGCCCCGGTCTTCGTGGGCCTGTTCGATGGCGCGCAATTCGGCATAGACTTCCGAAACGATGGTAAACAGCTCGCTCGACGGCTTGAACCGCACGGAGAGGAAGCCGCCGTCTTCAACCGGCGCGGCAAGCGCAAGCACCCAATAGTAGCGTCCGTCTGAGGCCATGTTCTTGACATAAGCGGCGATCGGCTTGCCTGCGAGGAGGTAGTCCCAGAGCAGCTTGAAGACGGCCCGCGGCATATCCGGGTGCCGGATGAGGTTATGCGGCTTGCCGAGCATCTCCTTGATTGGATAGTGGCTGACGCGGGAGAAGACCGCATTGCCGGAGGCGATGATGCCCTTGCGGTCGGTCGTGGAAAAGAAGAGTTCGTTGATCGCAAAGTCTCTGGGGGCATTGATGGGAACAATCTTGCTTTTGTGGTTCATGTCGCTGGTGTCCAGTCGGTTGTGTGGTGGAAATGGTGCTGGAATCGTGGTGGTCTATTTCTTGGGAGTGGTAGTCATCTCGCGCAAGTCTATTTCGGCGTAAGTGTTCGAAACTTTAGGAAAAACATGGACGTGTCCATACAGCCTTTTGCCTGGGCCGGTAGGGAGGATTGTCCCTAGTGAGGCGAGTGTCAGGGAGTGAGGATTGGGCCGTTGGCGCGGTTATGGTGTGCCGGCGCCCGGTTCTTTTTGAGCGGCCAAGAGTTCGTTCTTGGAGGGGATCTGGCTGAGCAGATCGGGGCGGACTTGGAAGACGCCCTGGAGGCGTTCCCCTGTGGCATAGACGAGGTTGTTGACCTGGCTGCCCAGCGTCAGCCGTCCGGCGATTTTTCCGTCTCGTCCTGTCGCCACAAATTCCGCGGTGGGGGCGACCAGCCCGTAGGGCGCCAGCGGGCCGGCTTGTTTGATGACCCGTTCTTCGGCGGGCAGATTGGCGACGCGGCTGACGAAGAGGTTGGCCGCTTCCTGGCTGAGTTTGTCCGTGGGCCGGTCTTCCAGCACCCATTCGCCGTTTTCGTTGATCAGCACATAGTGCTTGTCGCGCGTCTTCACGGAGAGCATGGCGATGTCGTCGGGCGCGACGCCCAGGAGCCGTTTGTCCTGGAGCGCGAACAGGTCGCGCGCGAGATCTTTGATGACCAAGGGATTGATGCGATAGAGCGGGGCGCTTGGGCTGGTTTCGGCAAAGGCTTCGCCGCTGTCCGGGTCCGGCTGGTAGAGCTTCACGGTTTGATCGCCCTCGGCGGTGTGCAGCGCGATCTTTAATTGCGGATTGGTCAAGGTCTTGGTGATGGCGTCCCGTTCGGGGCCGGGATCGATCATGCCGAGGGCCTTGAGGTCTTCCAGTTTAAACAGGAGCGACCGGACTTCGATTTGATCCGCTTCGGCTTCGATGGGGTAGCGGATTTTCCAGTTGGGTTTCGGTTTGTCCTTCGACATGTTGTAGAGGACGATCTCGGTCGTCGGGTACGTGAGGCGTACGCGTTCGAGGTCGGCCTGCACAAAGTGCAAGAGGTCTTTCCGGCGGAAGGTGAGCAAGGTTTTGTTCACAAAGCTCTTCGTGGTGAGGTCGGTGAGGACCACGCTGTGGGTGGATTGGCGCAGCACGTAGAGCGTGGAGGAGAGGGGGCCGTTGTCCCCGATGGCCAGGGTGTCCTGCTGGGCGCCGGCGGTGACGGTGATGGTCGTCACTGGCTGTTCCAGGCCGAACGGCGCAAGCGCGCCGGGCTTCTCTTCGATCGTGCGGAGGATTTTCCCCGTCACCAGGGCGCGGACCATGGCCTGCACCTCGCGCGCGTCGGCTTCCGTCTGGAGCGGGGCCACAATCATCCAGACCCCCGCGTCGCTCCGCTTCATCTCCACGGTGCCTTGGGGGGTGGTGACGCTGAGTCCGGTGATATCGGATTCGGGGAGGGACAGCAGGGCCTGCTGCTCGACGGCGTGTTTCTCCTCAGTCTGCTTGGCCGGGAGTTCGACCCAATAGAGGTAGCCTCCCAAGCCTGCGAGAATGCCCAGCAGTAGTATCGTCGGCCAGTAGCGCATAACGTGTTACAAACGGCGGCGTTTTCTCCAGACCATGATGCCGGTCACGAAGGTCATGATCGGAAGGAAGAGGACCTGAATGTACAGCAGTGTCCGTTCTTGCGTGGGATTGGGGATGAAGGGCCGGAGCGCCGGTTCCTTGGGCGCAATGGAAATGAGATCCCGTTCTTCGGCCAGCCAGCCGGCGGTGCGCAGGAAAAAGTCGCTGTTGCCGGGGAAGTTGAAGAACGCGTTCGTGGCGAACGCGGAATTGCCGACGACGACGAGCGTCGGTCTGGGCTTCCCCTCTTCCGGTTCCTTCTTCGGCGCGAGCGCCGCCGCCATGGGCAACGGTCCTTTAATATCTTCCCCCTCGTTGAGGCTGACGACACGGCCCTGCAGATTCGTTTCAGCCCAGCTGTTCGGCGAGGTTCTGGCCAGCGGCACGTAATCCCAATCCTTGCCGGCCTGCTCGTCGAAGGTCAGGTGGCGGGACAGGGGAAAGAGCACCGCAGAGGTTAGGTCCTGGGTGATGTCATGTTCTGTAAACGTGCGGACCAATAACGCGGTCAGGTCGCCCTGCGCCAGCCGGTCTTGCAGGTCTACGAGCACGCCGGGGCCGAGCCCCAGGCCGTAATGCGCGAGCAGCGGTCCCAACTCCGTCTGGGTATCGGGATCCACCATCAAGAGCAGATGGCCGCCCTTGTCGACATAAGCTTGAATCCGGTCCTGCTCGTCCTTGGTCACTTGGCGCTGAGGCCCCGCAATCACGAGTACTGACGTGTTCTCCGGCACGGCCGTTTCCTTGAGAAGCGAGACTGTGGCGATTTCATAGCCCTGCTTGATCAGCGCCTCTTTCGCCGACGAGAGCCCGTTCCGTTCTTTGTCTTCCAAGCTGCGCTCGCTATGGCCTTCAAGGAAGACGATGCGCTTCTTGGCGTCTTTGGAAATGCGTAGCAGCGCGCCGGTGAGTTCGACTTCCGAGGGAGAGGTGACGCGGATGGTCTGGCCGTTGCTCTCGAACACGGCGGTATCGGTCCGGAAGATGCCGTAGTTCTGCGCGATCTTCGGCTGCCGCTCGGGATCGACGAATTCGACGGTCAGTTTCGTCGCGGCCTGGCGATAACTTTCCAGCCGTTCTTTGTAGCCTTGATAGCCCGGGTCTTTTTCCCGCGTGAAGACCGTCACTTTGACGTCGTGCGGCAGGTTGCGCAGCACGCGGTGGGTTTGGGGCGCCAGGGTGAAGTTCTGGTTCTCCGACAGGTCCCAGCGCATCGAGTGCCGCGAGGCCAGGAAGTTCACGATCACCAGAATGGCCACGACGAGCAGGATCATCAGGATGCTATTGGCGCCCATGTGGGTGGAGCGGCGCGCGGAAAAGGCTTTCACGGCTTCGAAGTGGAAGATGAAGAACAGCATCAGGCAGAGCAGCCCCAGTCCTTCAGCGATGGTGACAGGCCAGAGCCAGTCGGGCCTGAGGCTGTAGCCCACGAGGCCGGCGACTGAGAGCAGGATTCCGATGATGCCGAGCGGCAGGGTTTTGAGTCTCATTTCCACCGCGACGATTCCACCACCCGGTGGGTCAGAAAGAGCATGAGCACGAGGCTACTGAAGAAATAGACCAGATCCTTGGTGTCGATCAGGCCGCGCACGAGGCGGTCGTAATGCTCCATGAACGACACGTAGGAGATCACTTGTCCGAGCGTGGTGTCGCCCATGAGCGTGCCCAGGCCGGAAATCAGCCAGATGATCAGGAGCATGCCGAAACTCAGGAAGGCCGCCACGATCTGATTTTCCGTCATCGCGGAGGCCAGGAGGCCGACGGAGAGAAACAGGGCGCCGAGCAAGGCCATGCCGAGATAGCCGGTCCAGATGGGGTTCCAGTCGAAATCGCTGAAGAGCATCAGGGTCGTTGGGACCAGTCCGGTCAAGCCGAGGAGGCCCAGGAAGACCAGGAAGACACTGACAAACTTGCCGGCCACGATCTCATTGATGCCGATGGGGGAGGTCATGAGAAATTCAAACGTGCGCAATTTCCGTTCTTCGGCAAACAGGCGCATGGTCAGGATCGGCAATATGATCAGCAGAACGAAGCGCATGCTGGCGAAGAGGTTGCGGAACACGAGATCGTTCAAGTTCAGCTGCGCCTGCCCGCCCTGCATCTGCATGAGCTGGATGGCCTGATAGCCGGCAAAGACGACGTAGAGGTACGACAAGAGCCCGAAGATCAACAGAAAGATGGCGCCCACCACGTAGACGATCGGGGAGACGAAGTAGCCGCGCAGCTCCTTGGCGATCACCGCTTGGACGGGGGTCATGAGGCGGCCTCCTGCACGGCGCCGGGCTGCTCGGTCACGAGCTGGGCCGGATCTGAGAGGCCTTCTTCATGCCTGGTGAGTTGGAGGAAGACGTCCTCGAGTGTCATGGAAATGGTTCGCAATTCGAGGAGCCCCCACTGATGCGCAATGATAAAGCGGGCGATCTCGTCGCGCTTGTCCTCGCCCAGCGCACATTCTAAGAGAAAGGTGCCGGCCGGCTGCGCGGGGAAGACATGGAGAATGCCCGGGATCGTCTGCAGCGCGGCCAGGCAATCGTCCGGAGGATTTTTAATGGTGACGGAAATCTTTTCCGAATGCCGCAGCCGGGCCGAGAGCTGGTCGGGCGTATCTTCGGCGACGATTCGGCCGCCGCTGATGATGACGACGCGCTGGCAGACGGCGGTCGCCTCGGGCAGGATGTGCGTGCTGAGAATCACCGAATGGGAGCCGGCGAGGCTCTTGATCAATTCACGGATTTCGATGATTTGTTTCGGGTCGAGTCCGACCGTCGGCTCGTCGAGGATCAGCACGGGCGGATCGTGCAAGACGGCCTGCGCGAGGCCGACACGCTGCCGGTAGCCGCGGGACAGGTTGCCGATCAGGCGGTGGCGGACATTTCCCAGGGCCAGTTTTTCGATGGACCGGTCAATGCCGGCGGTCAGGGCCTTCCCCGTCATGCCGCGCAGATTGCCCACAAAGGTGAGGTATTCGGAAACGGTGAATTCCTGGTAGACCGGCGGGGTCTCCGGCACGTAGCCGATACTCCGTTTGACGTCCATTGGCTGATCGGCGCAATCGAATCCCGCCACCCGCGCCGTGCCTTCCGTGGCCGGCATAAAGCAGGTGAGGATGCGCATGGTGGTCGTTTTACCGGCGCCATTGGGGCCGAGAAAGGCCAACACTTCGCCCTTGGCCACGGAAAACGTGACCCGGTCGATGGCCGTGATATTCCCATACCGCTTGGTAATGTTGTGAACTTCGATCATGGATGTGATGGTTGTGCGATCAACGCTGCGGGGTTTGGCAGTTAGTGAACGTTCCCGTGTTGGATCTTACTGAGTCCGGGGGATTCAGTCAATACGGCCTGGAGTTGGCCTTGCCTGGTGAGGTCGGATTGATCGTGGCGAACTTTACAGGGACGGGGTGTCCTGCTACAGTTTTTCGCGCTTGATCTTACGGAGAGCTCGAACGGGCCTTTTACCATACTGTGATCTGATTTATTTTGTGAGGAGGAGGCGCCTGTGAAACACGCCATGTGGGGAACGGTTCTGCTGGGTACGGCGGTCTGGTTAAACGGATGTGCAAGCAAGGGCGATGCGGTGCCGATCAATGTGGGCATCAAGCCTCCGGCTACACCGGTCGGGTCGGTTCCCGCCAGTGGGGGCAAGGTGGCCGTGACCCCCTTTCAGGATGACCGGTCTGATCGGACCAAGCTCGGGAACCGGCACTCATTCTGGGGCACGGACGAGCCCTATTCAGTCAAGAACGGGACGGTGGGGGAGGCCACGGCCAAAGCCTTGGCCGAGTATCTGACCCGCAAAGGGTGGCGGGCGTATTATGCCGCTTCTCCCGGTGAGGTCAGCGGGGCCGATGTGGTGATCTCGGGCAAGATTCAGGACCTCTCGGCTGATGCCCATGGGGCGTTGGGATCCACGGACATCGCCGCAAAAAACAAAGTGACGATCCATGCCGTCAATCAAGCGGACCGAAGCTCTTTGACCAGCACGACCAGCCATACCGGCACCTATACGGTATTTTGGTACGGCCCTGAAGATGGCGAAGAGATCCTCAGCGAAGTGCTGGAACGGAACTTTGAAAAGTTCGTGGGGCAGACCAAATTCGATGGGGCTGGACTGCGCTTCCGGTAGCGATTGCCAGGGAGGCGGGAATCGCGCATCCCGCCTCCTTCGGCCGCCGCAATCCATTTTCAGCACCATAGTGCTCGTTCTTGTCGGTTGACTCTCCGCGTCTTCTCCATTATATAGGCAAGACTCTTTACCCCTGTCGTGCGCCTAACTTGTTCATTATTGTACTTCGGCTGAGGTGTTTTATCTTCATACGAAGGTAGGGGAAGAGGCTACGCAGTCGGTATTGTTGGGACCTCCCGGCCTCCCGTAGGCTGTGATCGTGAATGGTTGGTTCAGCCTGCAGCGGAGGATGAACGTGATGATGAATCGAGTCCTACAAACACGCAGACGGATGTATCACCTGATTGCCGCACTCTGCTGTCTTTCCCTGGGAGCCTGTTCGTGGGTTCCCAAAGGGGAGTCGCAGCTGGACGTCGGGATCAAGGAGCGGGGCATTGCGTCCTGGTACGGGGAGCAGTTTCATGGGAAACAGGCTGCGAACGGGGAGATTTTCGACATGGGCGCCCTGACGGCGGCTCACCGGACCCTGCCTCTCGGGAGCATGATTCGGGTCACCAATTTGACCAACGGCAAGCATGTGCGGGTCCGCATCAACGATCGGGGCCCCTATGTGAACGGGCGCATTCTCGATCTGTCTCTGGCGGCGGCGGATCGTTTGGGCATGGTTGCTGGGGGCCTGTCTGTGATTCAGCTTGAGGTGATCGGGGATCGCCGGCCGGACTTCATGCTGGCAGCGGAAGAGTCGGCGCAGTCCACCTCTCCCCTGTTGAGTGTGCATCGTCTCAATCAGCCGGAGTTGCGGGTTCTGCCGGTCTCGGTGCTGGCCCATGCGGACCCCACCATGACGCCGGTCCATCGGCTGCCCCCCACGGATATCCTCTTGCAGCGTCGTCTCCGGCGGGTGGGATCGATGCTGGCTGCCGACCATACCGCCCACACGGAAAACGTCACATTGATTCTTGGCTAGCCGCGGTTGACAGTACCGGAACCACTCCTCTACACTGGGTCGCCCACGTTCAGATGGTGGAGCCCTCAACCAGTATCGATTCGATTACAAGGAGTCAGACGGTATGGCGAAGAAAACCGCAGCAGAGTCCGATGAAACCAGATTGAAAAAGAAGCTCAGCACGACCGGCAAGGACAAGGCCAGCGGCGATGCCGCCGTGCGGGCGTTGCGCAAGCGTCTGAAGCGGGAACAGCGCCGTCGGCGCGCGCTCGCATTGCGGAAAAAGCACGCAGCCGGAAGCAAGGGCGACGCGAAGGCCTCAGCATAGTCATTCTTGAGCAGGACGTACGATGGAACACCAAGGCGACGATTCCCATACAGCCAATCCTTCTTCAGCCACTCCTGCGAGTGATGAATTGACCGATCAGGTGGCCGACGCGCTGGCGCTCGGCGAGGCCCCTGTGGGCGCGGAGGCGGCAGCCACGGCAACCGACACGGTGGCGCTCGAAGAAGAGCGGGTCAAGGATGAGATCGAAATCCAAATCGATCTGCTCAGCGATCCGGACTGGGTCGTGCGCCGGGAAGCGGTCATTACACTGGGGGAAATGGGCGATGAGCGCTGCGTGGAGCCGTTGGCTCGCGCGCTGCGTGACGGAGACTGGCAGGTCCGCGAAGTCGCCATTGAGGCGCTCGGGCAGGTCGGTTCTCCGGCCGTCGACACCTTGCTCAAGTTGTTGCGTGACTGGGATGTGCGCAAGTATGCGATCGGGGCGTTGGGCAAAATCCGCGACGAACGCGTCCTGGACCCGCTCATGCAGCAGCTCAAGAACGACGAGTTTAAAGACGATGCCATCAATGCCTTGGTCGAGCTCGGCGCGCCGTCGGTGCCCAAGCTGGTCGCGGCGCTGAAGGATAAGGACGAAATGGTCCGCCAGCAGGCCGTCTTGGGCCTTGGCCGGATCAAGAGCGCTGAGGCCATCGATCCGTTGATCGCCATGTTGCAAGATAAAGATTGGTTCACGCGCCTGACGGCAGCGGCGGCGCTCGAATCGATCGGCGACGAGCGGGGGCGCGAGGCGATCAAGCCGATGCTCAAGGATCCGGATATGGTCGTGAAGATGCGTATCGAGCGGATTCTGGCGAAGTGGAAGAAGGCCCCGGTGTCCCAGCCGGCGAACGCCTAGTCTGCTATTTATTAAGCTGCCGGTCGAGCGCCTGCTGCAGCTCATCCAGTTTCTTCATCGGGATCAGTTGCCCCTTCGTGACGTCTCCACGTAGCGCTTTCATTTTGGCGGCAAGGCCGCGCATCTCGCTATCCGCTTGCTCCTCTTTCACCGCTTGTTCGAGCGCGTCTCCAGCCTGGGCCAGTTCCTTGGCCGCAGCCCCAAAGTTCCGGTCGAGGACTTGAATTTTCGCCTGTACGAGGTGGGACTTGGCTTCGACGAGGCCTTGCCGGCGTCGAAGGTCCCGTTCGATTCCGATCGTCGTATCCACGACATTGTGCGAGAGATTTTTGATTGATTGCTGGAGTTCGGCAATGGTTTTCTGGGAGACCGTCCACCGTTCGGAAAGATGGGAAACGGTTTGTTGAAGGGTGCCGACAGGCCGTTGCCCGAAATAATACCCCGCGCCAAACGACGCCGCGAGCAGGATCAGCATCATCAGAAATTTGAACATACGTTCTCCGGTTCTTACGGATGGCGCGCCGATTGCGTGGCGCGGGTCGTCTGCCGCAAGAGGCTGCCGGCGGCGGCTATCCGCACGGCCTCGTCAGAGTCTTGCAGGCCTTTCAACAAAATCGGAATGACCGGCCCGGAGACTTTTCCGAGCGCCTTGGCGGCCATCAGGCGCGGCAGGGGTTGCTGGTCTTGCAGCAGCGCTTGCAGGACGGAGAGTGCCTGTTTGTCCGAGGTCGCGCTGAGGGCTTGCGCGGCCGCGCCACGGATCGATGGATCGGGATTGCGGGCGAGATCCGCCGCCAAGAGCAGCACCGACGTGTCGCCCAGGCGCAAGAGGCTTTCCGCTGCGCTGGCCCGGACCTGGATGCTGGGATCGGTCGTGAGGGCTTGCAGCAAGGGTCGGTTTTCTTTAAGGCCCAGCCGGCCCAGGCTCCCTGCCGCGACCCCCCGGACCATGGCCATGTCATCGCCCAACGCATGCGTCAGCGGCGCCACACCGCCGGGCGATCCGAACTCTCCGAGCGCTCCTGCGGCGAAGGCGCGGACGGACGGGTTGGGATCATAGACGGCCTGGCTCAAGACGGCCAGGCTCGCGGGCCGTTTCAGCCGGCCAAGGACGCCGAGTGCCGCCATGCGCACTTCCGCATCCGGGAGGGTGGCTGCATTCGTGATGTCGATCAGGGTATCGGTTTGTCCCAGTTTATAGAGCGCGGCATAGGCGAAGATGGCCTCAGCGCCTTCTTCGGTGCGGCCGATATGGATCAGATGCGGTTTGATGTCCGCGACGCGGGCATCGCCCAGCGCATTCATGGCCGCGATGCGGACACTGGGGGCTTCGTCGGTGAGGGCGCGCTTCAGCGCGCCCGATTTCGCGGCCAGCCCCGCTTTCCCGATGGCTTCCGCTGCGCGGGCGCGCACGAGGATGGAGGAGTCCAGCAGGCCGTCTTCCAGCACCGATGCGGTCTCCGGCAAGCCGAGCTCCGCAAGCACCGTGTAGGCGGCAATGCGCACATGCTCTTTGGAGTCGCGCACACGGCTGGTAATGAGACTGAGGGCCAGCGGACGGAGGAGGCTCACGTCATCGGGTTGCCCAGCGGTTTTCATGCGTGCATAGAGCTTGAGGGCGTCTTCGCCGCGTCCAAGCTTCACGTAGCTCTGCAGTGAGAGCCGGAGGAGTTCTTTCGAGGGGATGGCGTCCGCCGGAAGGTCCTGAAAGAGTTTGACGACGGCGGGATAGTCTCCGGACTTGAAGTGGGCGGCCGCTTCCTTTTCTGACGCTGAGGCGGCGGCCGCCAGGCCTGTCCCGAATGTCAGGACCAGGGCGACGGCCAGGCCTGCCACAAGAGAGGTTCTGGTCGTGTGTGGTGAACCGTCCCGCATACCGGACCTTACCACGAGCGGGGGGTGCGTGCCGAGGCCCCACTGTACATGGTGCCGACGTAGTCCTTGACCATGCGCTTGGTGCAGAATTGCGGGGCCACGGTTCGGATGCATTCTTTCACCATCTGCAGCCACCCGCGCGGGGTGCCATCGAGATCGCGCTGGTAGTAGAGCGGCACCACTTCTTCTTCGAGTAGCCGGTAGAGTTCTTCGGCGTCATGTTCGTCCTGCTGCTGGTGGTCGTCCGATGGCGGCAGCGGGTCAATGCCCCAGCCGTTCGCCCCGTTGTACCCTTCTTTCCACCAGCCATCGAGCACGCTGCAATTGATGACGCCGTTCAGCGCCGCCTTCATGCCGCTGGTGCCGCTGGCTTCCAGCGGGAAGCGGGGAGTATTGAGCCACACATCGACTCCCTGCACGAGGAACTTGGCCATGTGCATGTCGTAGTCTTCGAGGAAGGCGATGTGGCCGCCGAGCTTGTGATCGTGGCAGAAGTTCACGACTTCATGAATGAAGTAGCGTCCCGGCTCGTCGGCGGGATGCGCCTTGCCGGCGAACACCAGCTGCACCGGCCGCCAGTGATTCTGCAAGAGCCGCTTGAGCCGCTCCAGGTCACGGAAGAGGAGCGTGGCCCGTTTATAGGTGGCAAAGCGGCGGGCAAAGCCCAGGGTGAGCGCTTCCGGATCGAGCAACGTCCCTCGGGCAATGACCTGCGAGGGCTGGAGCTGGCCGTGAATCCAGCCCGTCCTGGCGCGCTCCCGGATGAAGCGCATCAGCTTGCGGGTCATGAGTTTCCGCACCGCCCAGAGTTCGTGATCAGGAATATCGCGCACGCGTTGCCACAGGGCCTGGTCGTCGCAGCGCTCGGCCCAGTCCGGTCCGAGAAACTTGCTGTAGAGCTGGCTCATCTCCGGTCCGATCCAGGTCGGCGCATGGATGCCGTTGGTCACGCTCCGAATCGGGACGAGATCGGCCGCCAGTCCCGGCCACATATGCTGCCACATGTGGCGGGAGACCTGGCCATGTTCTCGGCTGACGCCATTGATATGGGCGGCCTGGCGAATGGCGAGGGCGGTCATGTTGAATCCCTGCCCGCCCGAATCCGGGGTGTCCCCCAAACGAAGAAATTCATCGCGGCTGAGTCCGAGCTGCTCCCAATAGCCGGCGAAGTAGCGATCCATCAGATGATGCGGGAAGACATCGTGGCCGGCCGGAACGGGGGTGTGCGTGGTGAAGACGGTGCTTTGGCGCACGAGTTCGCTGGCCTCGGCGTGGGTCGAGCCCTTCTGGACGAATTCGCGAATGCGTTCGAGCGTCAGAAAGGCCGAATGCCCCTCGTTTGCATGGAACACGGTGGGGGCCATGCCCAACTCTCTGAGCATGCGGACTCCGCCGATGCCGAGCAGGATTTCCTGGCACAGGCGGATTTCCTGATCGCCGCCGTAGAGACGCGCCGAGAGGGCCCGGTTCTCCGGGCTGTTTTCCGGCACATCGGTATCGAGGAGATACAATGCGACGCGGCCGACATCGACTTTCCACACCTGTGCGGCGACGGTCCGATGGCCCATGACCACGGAGATTTTGCAGGGGGCGCCGGAGGGAGTGAGCGCCGGGCGAATGGGCGATTCTTCCCGGTTAAACGGCGCGTAGGCGGCTTCCTGCCATCCTTCGGGCGTGATCCGCTGGCGGAAATAGCCCTGCGGGTACATGAACCCGATGCCGACGAGCGGCACACCGAGGTCGCTGGCTTCCTTGCAGTGGTCGCCCGCGAGAATGCCGAGGCCACCGCTATAAATCGGGATAGAGATGTGCAAGCCGAACTCGGCTGAAAAGTACGCGATGGAAGGAGTTTGGGGCTGGCCATAGGCCTTGCCGAACCAGGTTCCCTGTCCCTGGCGGTATTCGTCGAAGGTTTTCATCACGGCCGAGTATTGCCGGAGGAAGGTCGGATCTTGGGCCAGTGCCTGAAGCCGTTCCGGCGTCACTTCCGCGAGCAGGCGGACAGGGTTGTGATGGGTGAAGTACCAGAGCGTGGGATCGATCAGCTCGAAGAGCTGCCGGGCCTCCAGTTTCCAGCTCCACCAGAGATTTTGCGACAGCTCGGCCAGGCGGATCAGGCTGAGCGGCAGGTGTTTCGGCGCAGGATTGGAGGACTCAGCAGTATCCACACGGGCTCCTTTTCGAGCAGCAGGGTGCAAGCGTTACGAATAGTGGAATGGAGTGTGCCGATGCTGGCGAAACGCGGTCAGGCGTGTCCGGCCTTATGCCATGAACTCCACTCTTCGGAGAATGCCACGGCGGCGTAGCGTTCGCCAAGGATTTTCGCCACTCGGTTCAGCAGTTTCGTGAGTTGCTGCAGTTCGCTGGGTGACAGATCCTGGCGAAAGCGCGGGTGGAGGCCCCAGCGGGTTTCCACTTCCTCGCCGGTGACGGTGGACATGAGGCTCACAAGCTTGATGTCCTGGCCCGTCGGACCCTTCTTGGCCGGCTCCCTCTGTGCGGTGGCGGCAACAGGCTGCTGGATCGGAGTGGAGGGTGCGGCGGCTGGAGGCGCCTGGCCCTGGAGCACGGCACTGATGGCCGGGATGATGGCGCTCGCGCAGAGGGTCGCCGCCGCGATGACCTGGCCGTTTTGCGGGGTGCCGAGGAGCTCCGCCACCCGTTCGGAAAACGTCTGGAACATCTCGTGCTTGGTCTTGGAGTCTTCGGTGATCAGGAATTTGTACTTCTCGTAGGTGTCACGGCTTTCCGCCACGGCGTTGCCGATGGTCAGCATGATTTCCATCTGGTCCGCGTTGTTGCCGAACGCCGGTTCGAGCACGGTCTTGAGCTGGGTGGTCACCGCATCCTCGAGCCCGTTCATGAAGTCCAGCTGGTCCTTGATCGGGATGTGCAGGGCCGAGAGCCGGTCCGTCACGTTGAACATGATTTTCAGAAACTCGAGGTAGATGCCCCATTCATCCTGCCGCTTCAGCTTCATCGCCTCCGCGGGGGCGCTGCGTTTCATCATGGAGACGGACTCCCCCGAGACGGCGAGCATGAGTTCGGCGAGCTGGCGAAGTTGTGCTTGGTATTCTTTATTGGCGGTTCCCATAGGTGCTCCTGTTCAAGGAGCGCGATTATAGCGGAGGGATGTTTGGGGATGAAAGGGGTGGTTTCATGGACGTCCCTGTGAGGCGGGCTCGTTGAGAAGGGGTTTAGTGGTATGTTATACAGCCGGACCGTCTGATCGGCGGCTCTTCAACCTCTCTCCCCCTCAGGTCCATGGAACGAGAAATTAAAACCTATGTCCTGAAGCGCTCCGATGATGAAGCTGCGCCGCGCAAGCTGTCGATCGACTATGCCGCGGCGTTGAACCAGCAGCAGTTGGCCGCGGTCACGGCAGGTGAAGGTCCGTCGCTGGTGATCGCCGGGGCAGGGAGCGGTAAGACGCGCACGCTGGTGTATCGCGTGGCTTATTTGATCGACTCGGGTGTCGATCCGTCGAATATTCTCCTCCTCACGTTCACCCGCAAATCGGCGCAGGAAATGTTGCAGCGGGCCGGCGAACTGATCGGCGCGCGCAGCGAGCGGGTGTGCGGGGGGACCTTCCACTCTGTCGCCAATCTCTTGCTGCGCCGTTATGGCCGGTCGATCGGCGTGGAGCCGGGGTTCACGATTCTGGATCGCGGCGATGCGGAGGATTTGATCGCGCTGGTTCGCTCGCAGCTTGGATTGAATGAGAAAGATAAGCGCTTCCCCCGCAAGGGCACGATCATGGAGATGATCAGCAAGAGCGAGAACACGCTCCGCTCGCTGGAAGAGATCATCCTCGAAGAGTTCAGCCACTTCGGCGACCATATGGATGACCTGAGCCGTCTGAAGCATGCCTATCAGGCGGCGAAGCGGCAGAAGCAGCTTCTGGATTATGATGATCTGCTGGTGATGCTGCGCCAGCTCTTGCTGATGGATGAGTCGGCGCGGGCGACGATCTCGCGGCAGTACCGCTATATTCTTGTCGATGAGTACCAGGATACGAACCGGTTGCAGGCCGAGGTCGTTCGGAAGCTGGCGGCGTCGCATAATAATGTGATGGTGGTCGGCGACGATTCGCAGTCGATCTATGCGTTTCGCGGGGCGACGTTCAAAAATATTATGGAGTTCCCGCAGCTCTTCCCCGGCACGCAGATGTATAAGCTGGAAGAGAACTACCGCAGCACACAGCCGATTCTCAATTTGGCGAACTGCATCATTGAGGAAGCGGCGGAGAAATACACCAAGCGGCTCTTCACGCGGAAGATCGACGGGCCGTTGCCCTCGCTGGTCGAGGCGGCGGGGGAGAATGCGCAGTCGCGGTTTATCGCCCAGAAGATTCTGGAGTTGCGCGAAGAGGGCGTGCCGCTCAGTGAAGTGGCGGTGCTGTTCCGCTCCAGCTTCCATTCGTTCGATCTGGAAATCGAGTTGTCGCGCAAGGGCCTGCCCTTCATCAAGCGCGGGGGCGTCAAATTTATCGAGACGGCGCATGTGAAGGATCTGCTCGCGCATGTGCGGGTGATCGCCAATCCGCTGGATACGGTGAGCTGGAATCGGGTCTTGATGCTGGTCGAGGGCGTGGGGCCGAAGAAGGCGCATGACCTGCTGGCGGCGATTGTGAAAACCGGTCAGCCGTTCGATGTGTTACGCGGGGTGAGCGGCCGGTCTGGGCCTGGGCTCAAGAATCTGGCGAATACGCTGGAGAGTCTCTCGGGGGCCGACGATCGCTCGCCCGCCGAACAGGTGAATCATATCTATGAATATTATCTGCCCCTTCTGAAGGAGCAGTACGACGATTACCCCAAGCGCACGCGGGATCTCGATCATCTTCACACCATCGCGGAAGGGTACCCGGCGGTGGATGCGTTTCTGGCGGACCTCGCATTGGAGCCGCCGGACGGCAGCGCGGCGGATGTCGAAGCCCCGGACCGTGACGATGAGCGGCTGGTGCTCTCCACGATTCACTCCGCCAAGGGGCTGGAGTGGCAAGCAGTGTTTGTGATCTGGGTGGTGGACGGGAAGTTTCCGTCGGTGTATTCCTTCGTGGCGGATGAGGATCTGGAGGAAGAGCGGCGGTTATTTTATGTGTCGGTGACGAGGGCGAAACGCCACCTCTTCCTCACGTACCCGATCAACGTGTACGACAAGACCAGCGGGATGTTGCTGTCGAAGCCGTCCCGTTTTCTCGATCACGTTCCATCGGATCTTTTCGACACGCTTGCGCTGGTCGAGGAGGGCGGACGGGGCGATTGGGGCAGCTATCGGGACTCTGATTATTAAGTGGTGGGCGTTCCTCGAAGTATCTTCTCTTTTTTTCATCATGACGATGCGCGGGCACGGGACTTCTATAGCCTCGAAGATTGCGGTTGCCGCGCTGCTGGTCACGTTGGCCCTGTGCTCTGCTTGGGCGGCTCTGGCAGAGGAGCGAAGCGGGGATGCGGCCGCGGGCCGTATGTGGGGGCAGTTGATCAGTGGCGCGGAAGGCCTGCATTTGCCGGTTGGCTTTCTGAAGGCGATGCCCCCGGACTTTGTCCATTTTGAATTCGACGATCTCCGCGCGTATGCCGCGGAGTACCATCCGGGCGAGCACCGCATGGTGCTGAACCGAAGTTTGTCTTTCCATGCGGCTGGCCGGGATCTGCGGTCGCTCAAGAACATGACCTCCAAAGAGCTGGAGGTGCTCTACCACGAGCTGTTCCACGCCTATATGGACTTTCTGGAGTCGCGTGAAGAGACGGTGTCATCTGTGGCAGGGGCTTCAGCCGAGGATCTCTTGGCCTTCGCTCGGGCCCTCCAGATCTGTCGCTATCGGGAAGTTGCCATTACCCCGGTGGTTCAGCGGAGCCGGGAAACGGAGGTGCGATACCTGTCCGATCCTGAGGCCTGGGAAGCGCTGAATGAAACCTGGGCGGTCTTTGTCGGATGGGCTATTTGGAATCAGCTTGAGATTGAAAAAAAGGGGAGCGGGTTGTTGGCGGGATCCCCCAAGCTGGCCGAACAGTGGATGGCGCGGTTGCAGCAAGCCATGCAATCGGGAGAACTGCGCGGCTATTATGTTCCGCAAGATCCTGATGAACGGCGAGTCACTCAGAAGCGGTTTTTAGCCGCGAGTGATCGCATTTCGGCCGGTGAGGCGATGAGGCTGATGAATCAAGTCATTGGTTTGCCTGATAAATTTGTTGGTAAGGCGGTGGCGCGTGTGCGGCAGGTCGATAATTTTCAGGCTCGACACCAATGCGCATCTGGCATGCTGGTTGAGGGAAAAAAGTAAGCGTGAGCCCCATTCTCCTCTTGACTTCGCATGACTTCGTCAATAGAATCGAGCGTTTCCTAAACTAGCCTGGTTCGCCAGATCAGCCGTTCCTCTTTTGAAGAAGAGGGGAGAGAGCTGTGTGCGGACAGGCTTACTCTAGTTTTTCGTGCCTGGTTATTGTGGAAAAGTCTGCTGGTTTTGTGATGGGTTTGGAGTGAGTGGATCAGCAGGGGCGGAGGATGGGCAGGTACCCAAGCGGCCAAAGGGGGCAGACTGTAAATCTGCTGGCTTATGTCTTCCAAGGTTCGAATCCTTGCCTGCCCACCATTTTGAATTGAATATGGTGTTGGGTGTAACGCGAGATGTGCGCGGGTTGTGATAATCGGATGGCGGTGAACTTTCAGGGGAACTAGGGCGGGCGTAGCTCAGTGGTAGAGTTCCAGCCTTCCAAGCTGGCTGTCGTGGGTTCAAATCCCATCGCCCGCTCCATCGAGATGTGTGCGTCGGGTGTCGTGAGATGAAGGGGAAGGCCCACGTAGCTCAGTTGGCAGAGCACGTCCTTGGTAAGGACGAGGTCACGCGTTCGATCCGCGTCGTGGGCTCCATGTTACGCTGGTCCCGATCCGGAGCCCTTTCGGCGGTTCTCGGCCACGGGGGTGGCAGGTGTCGGCGTTGTTATTTGACGTAAGGAGACGAGGTTATGGCGAAGGCGAAATTTGAGCGGAAGAAGCCGCACGTAAACATTGGGACGATCGGGCACGTGGACCATGGCAAGACGACGCTGACGGCGTCGTTGACGAAGATTTGCGCCGATCGCGGCATGGCGAAGTATGTGCCGTA
>JAVYIN010000005.1:1037500-1088447 GCA_035968315.1 Nitrospira sp. | reverse complement strand
GGAGATGGTCATGCCGGGCGACAACGTGAGTGTCACGGGCGAGTTGATCAGCCCGATCGCGATGGAGCAGGGGTTGCGCTTCGCGGTCCGCGAGGGCGGCAAGACCGTCGGCTCCGGCGTCGTCACTGAAATTCTGGCGTAGGGCAATATTCATTAGCCGATATGATGGGGAGTAGAGCGTGAAGGTCGATCAAAGAATTAGAATTCGGCTCAGAGGATTCGATTATCGCGTCCTCGATCAATCCGTCGCTGAAATCGTTGAGACGGTTCGGCGCAGCGGGGCGAAGGTCGTCGGGCCAATTCCGCTTCCGACGAAGATTGAAAAGTTTACCGTCCAGCGATCGACTCACGTCGATAAAAAGTCTCGTGAGCAATTCGAGATGCGGACGCATAAGCGGTTGCTTGACATCATGGAGCCGACTCCGGAGACGATGGATTCTTTGATGAAGTTGAATTTGGCTGCCGGCGTTGACGTCGAAATCAAGTTGTGATCTGGGCGCTGTTGAAGGACTGAATGCAATGACAAACGGGTTGCTCGGTAAAAAATTAGGTATGACCCAGGTGTTCGACGAGAGTCGGTTGACGCCTGTCACTGTGATTGAGGCTGGGCCCTGCCGCGTGGTGACGGTTAAGACGAAAGAGCGTGACGGCTACGAGGCGGTTCAGCTGGCTTTCGGCGAAGTGAAGGAGCGCAAGCTTTCAAAGGCGCAATTGGGCCATTTGAAGAAGAATGATGCGCCTGCAACGAAGACGTTGCGGGAATTCAAGGCGGATGGCGAGGTCACGGTCGGCCAGTCTGTCACCGTTGGAATTTTCAAGAAGGGCGACTGGGTTGATGTGATCGGTGTGTCGAAGGGCAAGGGGTTTCAGGGTGTCGTGAAGCGCCATCACTATGCCGGTGGTCCTGAGTCTCATGGTTCGATGTTCCATCGCGCACCGGGGTCGATCGGTGCCAGCTCATTCCCTTCAAGGGTCTGGAAGGGAAAGACGCTGCCTGGGCATATGGGTGCGGAGCGTGTGACGGCCCAGCGTTTGAAGGTTATCGAGTCTCGGCCAGAAGAGAATTTGCTGTTTGTGCGCGGAGCGATCCCTGGCGCAACGAATGGCCTTATTGTCGTGAGAAAGTCGAAGAAGGGTTAGGTCATGCCCACGGTCGATGTTATCGATTTGAAGAAGAAGAAGGTTGGCACGGTGGACTTGTCGCAAGCCGTGTTCGGTTGTGAGGCCAGAGCTGCCTTGGTTCATGAGGCGGTGGTTATGCAGCGGGCCTGCGAGCGTCAAGGTACGGCCTCCACGTTGCGTCGTGGAGAGGTCAGTGGTTCTGGGAAGAAGCCGTGGAAGCAGAAGCACACCGGCCGGGCCAGAGCGGGCTCTCTTCGGTCTCCTGTGTGGCGTCATGGCGGTACCGTTTTTGGGCCAAAGCCGAGAAGTTATTCCTATACGATGCCGAAGAAAAAGTATCGCGCCGCTTTGCAGAGCGCCTTATCGGCCAAGTTCGCAGACGGAAAAGTGATCGTGCTGTCTGATCTGTCTATCGAGCAGCCGAAGACGAAGTTGCTGGCGAAGGCATTGATGCAGTTCGGGGCCAATCAGCATGCGCTCTTGGTGGCCGGTGATGCGCAGCCTAACGTCTTGCAGGCGGCCCGGAATCTTTCGACTCTGACCGTGCTGCATCCAGACCGCTTGAACGTCTATGATGTGGTGCGTGCCGAGATCGTATTGATCCCTGAGCGAGAGCTGGCCCGCGTGAATGAGGTGTGGTCATGAAGGTGAGCATGCATGCGGTGTTGGTTCAGCCGCTCTTGACGGAAAAAATTACCGGTCTTCGGGAGAAGACTAATACGGTCGGATTTGTGGTGCATCCCGATGCAAATCGCCTCCAAATCAAGCAGGCCGTCGAAACTCTTCTGAAGGTCAAGGTTGAGAAGGTCAATGTCTTGAATGTTCAGGGGAAAACGAAACGCCTTGGACGATTTTCCGGGAAGCGGTCAGATTGGAAGAAGGCTTTCGTCACTCTGAAGAAGGGTGAAAAGCTTGAGATGTACGAAAGCGCGTAGCGTCGAGGGAAGGTAGGATCGAGCATGGGATTGAAATCGTATAAACCGACGTCGGCTGGCCGCCGCGGCATGACAGCCGTCACGACGGAAGATCTGACCAAAAAGAAGCCTGAAAAGTCGTTAACCGCGTTTCATCTGCGGACCGGCGGAAGAAATACCGACGGACGGACCACGATTCGCTTTCGTGGGGGCGGACACAAGCGGCTGTATCGGAAGATCGACTTCCGCCGTGACAAGATCGGCATTCTTGCCCGAGTAGCCTCAATTGAGTACGATCCGAATCGCTCGGCCCGTATTGCGCTCTTGAATTATGCCGATGGAGAGAAGCGCTACATTCTGGCGCCTGTTGGATTGAGTGTGAATGACCAGATTCAGTCCGGCCCTACGTCAGAGGTGCGTCCTGGGAATGCCCTTCCTTTGGCCAGCATGCCGTTGGGTACGACGATTCACAATATCGAATTGAAGCCCGGCAAGGGCGGCCAATTGATCCGAAGCGCCGGAGGATCCGCGCAGGTGATGGGGCGTGACGGTGAGTATGTCCAGATTCGCTTGAAGTCTGGTGAAATGCGCAAAGTGCTCTCATCCTGTATGGCCACCGTCGGCCAGGTTGGCAATGTGGATCACGAGAATGTGAGTGTGGGGAAGGCCGGTCGGACTCGCTGGAAGGGCAAGCGCCCTCACGTTCGCGGTGTCGTGATGAATCCTGTCGATCACCCGCACGGTGGTGGTGAAGGTAAGTCGGGCCAGGGTAACCCGCATCCGGTGTCGCCGTGGGGCCTGCCGACAAAGGGTTATAAGACTAGACAGAATAAGAAGACCGATAAGTTCATTATCGCTCGACGCAAGTCAGGAGTGCGCAATGCCTAGATCAATCAGTAAAGGCGCGTTTATCGACGATCATTTGCTTAAGAAGGTTGAGCAAATGAATCAAAATAAGGACCGGAAGATCATCAAGACCTGGTCGCGTCGATCGACGGTGATTCCGGATATGATCGGCCATACCTTCGCCGTCCATAACGGGAAAAAATTCATTCCTGTTTTTGTGACGGAAAATATGGTCGGCCACAAATTGGGAGAGTTTGCGCCCACCCGCTTTTTCAAGGGGCATGGTCAGGCGAAGACTGAAAAGGCGGTTGCTCTTAAGTAATCAGTGGGCCGGATTCTCCGGCTGGTGATCTGGTAAAGGATAGGACATGACTGAAGCACATGCAATTCTCAGATTCGTCCGTGTTGCGCCTCGGAAGGCACGACCAGTCGTTGACATGATTCGCGGCCAGCAGGTTCCCATGGCCTTGTCGATGCTGAAGCATACTCCTCGGCAGGCTGCTCGAGTGATCGAGAAAGTTCTTCGGTCTGCGGTGGCCAATGCCGAGCAGAAGGAGATGGGCGACAGTGAGTCGATGGTGGTGTCAAAGGCCTTTGTGGATCATGGGCCGATTTACAAGCGGTTTCGTGCCCGCTCGATGGGGCGCGCCAATTCGATTCAGAAGCGGACCAGCCATATCACCGTCGTGGTCTCGGCACCGGCGGTTGGAGATGGAACCAAGTAAACGATCGGCAAGTGGGCTCCTGTAGAAAAACCGTCACCGCATATTGAGGCAAACGTCGTATGGGTCAGAAAACACATCCAATCGGTTACCGGCTCGGCTACAACTACACGTGGAATTCACGGTGGTATGCCGGAAAAGACTACGCCAAGTTGCTCCATCAGGATATCAAGATCCGGAAAATGGTCAAGGCCAAGCTGTACCACGCCGGAGTCTCCAAGGTGGAAATTGAACGATCCGGCGACCAGACTCGTGTGATCATTCATACGGCCAGGCCCGGCATCATCATTGGCCGAAAAGGCGCTGAAGTCGATAAGTTGAAGGCCGAATTGGAGAAGCAGTACGGCGGGCAAGTTTATATTACCGTGAAGGAAATCAAGAAGCCGGAGCTTGATGCGCAATTGGTCAGCGAAAATGTGGCCACGCAGCTTGAGAAGCGTGTGGCCTTCCGCCGGGCGATGAAGCGCAGCGTGCAGTCCGCGCTCAGGCTTGGCGCTCAGGGCATCAAGATCATGGTAGCTGGCCGATTGGGTGGAGCTGAAATCGCCAGAACGGAATGGTATCGCGAGGGACGGGTTCCTCTCCATACGCTCCGAGCGGAAGTCGATTATGGTTTTGCCGAAGCGCATACCACAATGGGCCAAATCGGGGTGAAGACGTGGCTCTTCAAGGGCGAATTGCTTCCTGCGCAACCGATGAAATCAGAAGCCATGCTGGAACGGCGATAAGGGTAAGGAGAACGCACTGTGTTAGCGCCAAAGAAAGTTAAGTTTAGAAAAATGCAGAAGGGCCGGATGACCGGCAAGGCGTATCGCGGCGGACAAATCACGCTCGGCGAATTCGGTTTGAAGGCGTTGGAGCCAGGGTGGGTGACCAGCCGCCAAATCGAAGCCGCCAGAATCGCGATTACCCGCTTTGTGAAGCGAGGCGGCCAGGTTTGGACCAGGATTTTCCCGGATAAGCCCATTACGAAAAAGCCGGCGGAAACTCGAATGGGTAAAGGAAAGGGCAATCCCGAGTACTGGGTTGCCGTCGTCAAGCCAGGGCGTATTCTCTATGAGATGGACGGCGTGCCTTTAGATGTGGCGAAGGAAGCGTTTCGCTTGGCATCGCACAAGTTGCCGGTCGCGACGAAGTGTGTCGCGCGCGGAGAGTTCTAACCGAAGCGGGATCTGTTCGGCGAGGAGTGACGTATATGGCGTTGGATGTGAAAGAATTGCGACAATTGACGGCCCCAGAGCTGCTCGAAAAGGAAAAACAGCTTGTTCAGGAGCTGTTTAACTTTCGGTTCCAGCTCGGCACGGGTCGGCTTGAAAATCCGATGCAGATTCGGAAGGCCAAGCGCGATCTGGCGAGGATCAAGACCGTCTTGCGGGAAGTCTCAAAGGTTTGAACTTTAGGGTAAAGGATAGAGACTATGTCAGATGCAGGCAGTAAGCGCGAGTGGGTTGGCCGCGTGTTGAGCAACAAGATGGACAAGACGGTGGTGGTGGCCGTCGAGCGGTCGGTGATTCATCCCATCTATCGCAAGGTCCTTCGCCGGATCACAAAGTTCAAGGCGCACGATGAACAGAACGTATGCAAGATCGGCGATCGGGTGAGAATGGTTGAGACCCGCCCGATCAGCAAAGATAAGCATTGGCGCGTCGTGGAAGTGATTGGGAAGTAAGCCGTTCACTGATTCGGTTCTCTAGCTGGTAAGGAAGATCGCGAGCATGATTCAGAACTATAGCTATATGGATGTCGCTGACAACTCCGGGGCCAAGCAGGCGATGTGTTTCCATGTGTTCGGCGGAACTCGCCGCCGCTATGCGTCGCTCGGAGATATCGTTGTGGTGGCGGTGAAGGAAGCTATTCCGCAGGCTAGTGTGAAGAAGGGTGATGTGAGCCGTGCGGTGATCGTTCGGACGACGAAAGAAGTCCGCCGAGAAGATGGCTCTTACATCAAGTTTGACCGGAATGCCTGCGTGTTGATCAATAAGGATGGAGAGCCGATCGGGACTCGTATTTTCGGCCCGGTTGCGCGCGAGTTGCGCTGGAAGAAATTCATGAAAATCATCTCCCTGGCACCTGAAGTGTTATAGGGACGATTTCGCGGGGGACGCTGTGCAAGCACTTCGGAAAAGCAGAATTAGAAAAGGTGACACGGTGGTGGTGATTTCCGGTCGCGAGTCCGGAAAGTCAGGAAAGGTTTTGTCCGTCGATTTGGGCAAGGGGAAGCTGATCGTTGAGAAGCTCAACATGATCAAGCGCCACACCAAGCCCAGTCAAAAGGCGAAGCAGGGCGGTATTCTTGAGCGCGAGGCTCCGATCGCCATCTCCAATGTGATGTTCTTCTGTCCGGTCACTCAGAAGCCAACGCGTCTGGGAATGCGCAAGCTGGAAGATGGCCGGCGGGTCCGGTACAGCAAAAAATCGAACGAGACTGTCGAGTAGGTTGAGGAGTAACGCATGGCGAAGGTTGAAAAAGGGCGCACAGCGAAACCGTCAGAACGAAAGACTTCCAAGAAGGACGGCGTTGCATCGCCTCAGGCATTGGACGAGGGTAGTCATGAGTCGAGCTTTAAGCCGCGGCTCCGGGATGCGTACCAGCAGAAAGTCGTGCCTGCTCTCATGAAAGAGTTTGGCTATAAGAATGTGATGCAGGTGCCTAAGCTTGAGCGGATCGTGCTCAATGTCGGGATGGGAGAGGCGATTCAGAATGCCAAGTTGCTCGAGGGCGCGGTAACGGAGCTCGGCACGATCACGGGCCAAAAGCCGGTCATCACCAGAGCGAAGAAGGCTATTGCAGGATTCAAGTTGCGGCAGGGCCTTCCCATCGGCGCCAAAGTCACGCTCCGTAGCCGCCGCATGTATGAATTCTTCGACCGCCTGGTGACGCTTGCGTTGCCTCGTATTCGGGACTTCCGTGGAGTTTCCCCCAAGGCCTTTGACGGCCGCGGAAATTATACGCTGGGCCTGAAAGAGCAGTTGATTTTTCCAGAAATTAAGTATGATGAAGTGGCGTCGATTCACGGCATGGACATTACGATCGTGACGACCGCCAATACGAATGATGAGGGGAAAGCGCTGCTGAAGCATCTCGGCATGCCTTTCAGAGTCTGAGGCAAATTAGGCCAAGACTGGGCCATTGAGCAGAAGGAGTTCATGTGTCACGTTTAGCGCTACGGAATAAGGCGGTCAGTAAGCCAAAGTTTGGATGCCGGTGCTATAACCGATGCCCGTTGTGCGGGCGTGTGCGTGGATTTTTAAATCGGTTCCGCATGTGCAGGATTTGCTTCCGGCTATTGAGTCTCAAGGGAGATATCCCTGGAATTCGCAAGTCGAGCTGGTAGTGGCCGCTGGCATTTGAGATAGAAGGGAAAGAAAAGGGAACAGCATGGTTACTGATCCAATTAGCGATCTTCTCACTCGATTGAAAAATGGCTCTCAGCGCCGTCACGACACCATTTCGGTGCCTGCGTCAAAATTGAAGCGGGCCGTCCTGGACATCCTGAAAAAGGAAGGCTATGTGGATGGTGTGGAGTCGGCGACGGAAGATGGGCATCCTGTGTTGTCCGTTCAGCTACGCTATGTGGGCGAAGGCCAGCCTATGATTACGGGCATGCAGCGCATCAGCAAGCCTGGCCGGCGCGTCTATGTTGGCAGCAAGGAAATTGCCAAGGTGAGAAACGGGATTGGTGTGGCGATCCTGTCGACCTCAAAAGGCATTATGACGGATGCAGAGTCCCGCAAGAACGGATTGGGCGGTGAAGTACTCTGTTCTGTATGGTAAGTGATTCGCATCAAGGCTAAGAATTAAGGAAAGACCATCATGTCACGGATTGGGAAAAAGCCGATTGCCATTCCAGCCGGAGTGGAAGTGAAAGTCGCTGGCCCGACGGTCTCGGTCAAGGGCCCGCTTGGCAAGTTAGACTGGTCGCTGGTTGAGGGGGTTGCGGTTGCAGTCGAAAGCGGGAACGTCGTCGTCAGCCGGTCCAGTGATGATCAAAAGGTGCGCGCGCTTCATGGGTTGGTCCGGGCTGAGCTGAATAACATGATCCATGGTGTGACCAAGGGGTATGAGCGTTCATTGGAAATCACCGGAGTCGGTTATAAGGCGGCATTGCAGGGCAAGACGATGAGTTTCAACGTCGGGTACATCAATCCCGTGGTCTATCAGGTTCCAACCGGGATTGACGTCAAGGTCGACAAGCAGACGCTCATCAATGTGAAGGGGATCGACAAGCGGCTCGTTGGGCAAGTTGCCGCGAATCTGCGCGCCATTAAGCCTCCCGATGTGTACAAGCAGAAGGGCGTGCGGTATATGGGCGAAACGTTGCGAAAGAAGGAAGGCAAGACGGGGAAATAGGCGCACCATGAATACAGCAGAAAAAGCACGACAACTTGAACAGCGAAGGCAGCGAGTCCGTAAGCGGGTATTTGGCACCACCGAGCGCCCCCGTCTGAATGTATTTCGCAGCAGATCCCATATCTATGCGCAAATCATTGACGACCTGAAGGGCGCGACGCTGGCTGCTGCATCCTCGCTCGATAAATCCTTGAAGGCTTCCTTGAAGTCGACCGGAAGCATTGAGGCGGCCAAGGCTGTTGGAAAACTCTTGGCCGATCGGGCTAAAACGGCGAAAGTCTCCTCGGTCGTGTTTGACCGCGGCGGTCGAATGTATCATGGGCGGGTCAAGGCTCTCGCGGAGGCTTCTCGCGAGGGTGGGCTTCAGTTTTAGATCGCTTACTCTAGTGACTCTCACCCTAACGGCGGTGGGAAGGAAGAAGAGAGGATTCGCGTGCGAGTAAATCCAGATGAGCTAAATCTGAAAGACAAGGTCGTCTTCATTAATCGCGTCGCTAAAGTGGTGAAGGGCGGCAAGCGGTTCAATTTCTGCGCTCTGGTCGTCGTTGGCGATGGCAATGGCTGGGTGGGGATCGGCAAGGGAAAAGCCGCGGAAGTGCCAGTCGCTATAGCCAAGGCGGTCGAGCAGGCCAAGAAGCATCTTGTGCACGTTTCGCTCAAGGGCGGGACGATTCCGCATGAAGTTCATGGTCTCTTCGGCGCCGAACATGTGTTGCTCAAGCCGGCGGTCGACGGAACAGGCATCATTGCCGGCGGTGCGGTGCGAGCGGTCGTCGAACTGGTCGGCGCGCATAATATCATTTCGAAAACGCTCGGACGCGGGAATCCGTTTAATACGGTCAGGGCCACGCTCGAAGGCCTCTGCCAATTACGTAATCCAGAAGAAGTGCTTCGCCTTCGGCGTGAAGCCGGAAGCGGACAGCGTGAAAGGGCTATTGTCGGATGAGCTCAGCAAAGCAATCTACCGCTTCGAAATCCACTGCTCCCGGGGTGCGCGTGACGCTCATGAGGAGTCCTATTGGCACACCTGAGAAGCATCGCCTCGTTCTGCGAGGGCTTGGGCTCAGGCATATTCGGCAGACCGCAGTTCATCCTGATACGCCACAGGTTCGTGGGATGATTCACAAGGTAGGCTATCTTCTTGAGGTTGGGAAACCATGAATCTGCATGATTTAACCCCTGCACGGGGAGCGAAAAAGCGTCGGAAGCGCATTGGACGTGGTCCTGGTTCAGGCCATGGAAAGACGGCGACGAAGGGACACAAGGGTTTAAAGGCCAGATCTGGCGGCGCGAAGCGCCCTGGGTTTGAAGGTGGTCAGATGCCGCTCGTGCGGCGGCTGCCCAAGTTTGGCTTTACCAATCCATTCAAAACGGAATTTACGATCATCAATGTCAAGAACTTTGAGTCGTGGGCTGGTCCTGACACGGTGACCCCGCAAGCGTTGGTTGATGCGGGCATGGTCAAGCGCAAGAGTCTCCCGATCAAGATTTTGGGCAACGGCGAATTGAAGCGAGCACTTGTTATCCAGGCGCACAAGTTCAGCAAGACTGCCGCGGAAAAGATCCAGGCCGCTGGTGGCCGAGTCGAGGTTATCGGCGGTGTTTGAGCGGCTCCTTACCAGCTTTCAGAATATCTTCAAGATTCCTGAGCTGCGGACACGGGTGCTCTTTACCCTTGTCATGCTCGTGGTGTATCGGGTTGGCGCCCATATCCCGACACCTGGAATCAATGGCGATGCGCTTTCAGATTTTCTCCAGAAGCAAGGCGGTGCGTTGCTTGGTTTTCTGGACATATTCTCTGGAGGTTCGCTCTCTCGCCTGACGATCTTCGCGCTTGGCATCATGCCCTATATCAGCGCGTCGATCATTCTTCAGTTGTTGACGGTCGTCATTCCGCATCTCTCCAAGCTTGCCAAGGAGGGAGAGCGTGGCCGTAAAAAGATTATTCAGTACACTAGGTTTGGGACCATTGTTATTGCCTTGATTCAGGGATTCGGCATTGCGATCGGTCTTGAGCAAATGAATCAGGGCGCGTTTGTGCTCCATGCTGGGTGGGCCTTCCGTCTGATGACGGTGATTACCCTGACGGCAGGCACTGGATTTTTGATGTGGCTCGGTGAGCAGATTACCGAACGTGGCATCGGCAACGGTATCTCGCTCATCATTTTTGCTGGTATCGTTGCGCGCCTTCCTGCGGCGGTAGCTCAGACGTTTGATTTATATCGGATTGGTCAGCTCAATATTATTTTGTTGGTTGGGTTGGCGCTTCTGATGGTCGGTGTCGTCGCCGCCATTGTGTTCCTGGAAAGTGGGCGGAGGAAAATTCCCGTCCAATATGCCAAACGGGTCGTTGGCCGGCGGGTGTATGGTGGACAGAACACGCATATCCCATTGAAGATCAATACAGCCGGCGTCATTCCGCCTATTTTCGCGTCATCGATTATTGCCTTCCCTGCAACGATCGCCGGGTTCTTTGAAACACCATGGGTGAAGGCCATCGGAGCTCAGTTGGCTCCGGGGTCCTTGCTGTATACCTTGATGTATGTGGGGCTTATCGTCTTCTTTTGCTTCTTTTATACGGCCGTGGTCTTAAACCCTGTCGATATGGCCGATAACATGAAAAAGTACGGCGGCTTTATTCCTGGAATCAGGCCTGGCCAGCGTACGTCGGACTATATCTACAGCGTTCTAACGAAAATAACATTTGCCGGGGCTATATATCTGGCCATCGTTTGTGTTATTCCTGAGTTCTTAATTTATAAGCTGAATGTCCCGTTTTACTTCGGGGGTACGTCGCTGTTAATTGTGATTGGTGTGGGGCTGGACACGGCCCAACAGATTGAATCCCATATGCTCATGCGTAATTATGAGGGGTTTCTGGGCAAGGGGATGGGCCCCTTACGCGGCCGGAGTGGGTAAAGTCGTATGCGTCTTGTGTTTCTTGGAGCGCCTGGGGTAGGAAAAGGGACGCAGGCCGACAAAGTAGCCGCTTTGTATGGTGTGCTCAAGATTTCTACCGGCGATTTGCTGCGCGAGGCAGTCAGAAATAAGACGGCGCTAGGATTAGAAGCCAAGGGCTTTATGGACCAAGGAAAGCTGGTCCCCGATTCTGTTGTGATTGGGCTTGTACGGGAAAAGTTGAGCGATCCCAGTTGTGGAAAAGGATTTGTCCTTGATGGATTTCCGCGGACGGTTCCTCAAGCTGAGGAGTTAGCGAAGGCTCTTATTTCTCGTAATATCGGTTTGGACCGCGTCATTAACTTTCAAGTCTCTCGTGAAGATGTGGTCAAGCGTCTCACGGGAAGACGCAGTTGTTCTAAATGCCAGGCGACGTTTCATCTCGACTTTGCGCCATCGAAAGTGGACGGGATTTGTGATCGTTGCGGCGGCGGCCTTGTGCAGAGGAGCGACGACCAGCGAGAGGCTATTGAGACTCGCTTGAAAGTGTACGATGAGCAGACGGCACCGTTAATCAGCTTCTATGAAAAGAAGGGGCTGCTATCGAATCTTGATGGTGGCGGCTCCGTTGAATCGGTCTCACAGAATCTGACGAAGGTGTTGGCGGCGTGTAAGACGGCATGATCATTCTCAAGACGCCTGAAGAAGTTGCCGTGATGGCTGAGGCGTCGCGGGTGGTTGCCGAAGCCCTTGAGATTGTCAGGCGTGAAGTCAGAGCGGGTGTGACTACAGATGACCTCGACCGCATTGCTGAAGAAGCGATCCGGTCGAGAGGCGCGGTTCCGGCGTTTAAGGGGTATCGCAGTTATCCGAAAACGCTGTGCGCGTCCGTGAATGAACAGGTTGTCCACGGTATTCCGTCCAAGCGAAAGTTGAAGGACGGCGATATCATCGGACTCGATCTCGGCGCCATCGTTGGCGGATTTTACGGTGATTCTGCCGTGACGGTGGCAGTGGGGCGAGTGGATGAGAAAGTGGCCAGGCTGATTCAGGTGACAAAGGAAGCCTTGGATCTCGGTATTGCTCAAGCGGTTGTTGGAAAGAGGCTGACAGATATCTCCCATGCCGTGCAGCGGCATGTTGAAGCAGCCGGCTATTCCGTAGTTACAGAGTTTGTCGGGCATGGAATCGGGCGGCAACTCCATGAAGAGCCGCAAGTGCCCAACTATGGAAAGCCTGGGCAGGGGCCGCGGTTACAGCCTGGGATGGTGTTAGCGATCGAGCCGATGGTCAATATGGGTGGGAGCGCCGTTCGGGTTCTCGAGGATCGATGGACGGCTGTGACGGCTGATGGCAGTCTCTCCGCTCACTTTGAACATACCGTCGCAATCCAGGCGGACGGGGCTGCCCGTGTGCTGAGTCAACGTGTCGGAGAAGCTGCCGAACGGCATGCGTGAGTAGGGGACTAGGAGTACGTGGCAAAAGAAGATATTATCGAAGTGCAGGGATCAGTGACCGAAACGTTACCCAATGCAATGTTTCGGGTCAAACTCGATAATGGGCATATCCTCTTGGCGCATATTTCAGGGAAAATGCGGATGCATTTTATCCGGATTCTTCCGGGCGACAAAGTCACGGTGGAGATGTCTCCATACGATTTGACAAGAGGGCGGATCACATACCGATTCAAGTAGTAGGAGCGCGGACGAGTCATGAAAGTAAAGTCTTCAGTGAAGCCGATTTGTGCGAAATGCAAAGTGGTCCGTCGCCAGGGCGTGGTTCGGATCTTGTGCGAGAACCCCAGGCATAAGCAGCGACAAGGGTAAGGCTGGGCAGCAAGCGCCCATGCTCGTCTACGGACTTAGGTAGGAAGGGAAGAGATCATGGCACGTATCGCAGGCATTGATTTGCCGAGAGAGAAGCGGACGGATATCGGACTCACCTATATCTTCGGAATCGGGAGAGCCGTTGCCCGCAAAATTTTGAAAGAAGCCGGTGTGGATGGATCGATCCGCATCAAGGATTTGAGCGAAGATAAGATTGTCAAGCTCAGGGAAATCATTGATCGCGATCATCGCGTTGAGGGTGATCTCAGAAAAGAGATGTCCCTGAACATCAAGCGTTTAATCGACACGGGATCCTATCGTGGATTGCGCCATCGCAAAGGCTTGCCGGTTCGCGGCCAGCGCACCAAGACCAACGCCAGGACTCGGAAGGGACGCCGGTCAGGGGTGGGAAGCAAGCCGAGACCAACCGCGAAAGCCTAACCGAGCATCTAGCTCTTGTGAACGAGTGAAGGAGTCTGTATGAGTGTGAAGAAGGGTAAGAAGAAAGAGCGCCGGATTGTCCAAAACGGCGTGGCGCATGTTCAGGCCTCTTTCAATAATACGATCGTCACGATCACGGACATGAGCGGGAATACCGTGGTCTGGGCGAGCGCCGGCAATCAAGGGTTCAAGGGATCCCGCAAGAGCACTCCGTTTGCCGCGCAGCGTGCGGGAGAAACGGCTGCGCGCAAGGCGATGGAAAGCGGGATGCGGCAGATCGATGTGTATGTGAACGGGCCAGGATCCGGCCGCGAGTCGGCCATTCGCTCGCTCCAGGCCGCAGGGTTGCGCATCAATTTGATCCGCGATGTGACGCCGATTCCGCACAATGGATGCCGGCCTCCCAAGCGTCGGCGTGTGTAATATCCGTACGGTGAATGATTCACGACAGTCGTAATATGGGCGTCTGACAGCAGGCGTCCTGTAACCGGAGGTAGAGTAGTGGCTAAGTATCGGGGTCCAGTCTGTCGGCTTTGCCGGCGCGAAGGTGAAAAGCTGTTCTTAAAGGGCACTCGGTGCATGACCGAGAAGTGCGCCATCGAGCGACGGAGCTATGCACCTGGCCAGCACGGTCAGGCACGTCCTCGGATCTCAGACTATAGCCAGCAGTTGAGGGAAAAGCAGAAGTTGCGGCGTATCTATGGACTCCAAGAGTGCCAGTTCCGTGGCGTGTTTGAGCGGGCTGAGCGGCAGTCAGGCGTCACGGGTGACGCCCTCTTGCGGTTATTGGAATGCCGGCTGGACAATGTGGCGTACCGGCTCGGATTTGGCGCTTCCAGAAAACAGGCCCGCCAAATTGTGAGCCATGGACATCTCACGATGAATGGCAAGCGGATCACGGTTGCCGGTGCCATTGTGAAGGCTGGCGATGTTATTCAGGTTCGCGAGCGGAGCCGGAATGTCCCGTCTATTCAGGCGGCCTTGGAAGGGGTTGATGGGCGAGGGATTCCCGATTGGCTGGAGCTCGATAAGGGCGCGCTCAAGGGCACGGTTCGCGCGTTGCCGACGAAGGATCAAATCACGCTGCCTGTCAACGAACAGATGGTCGTCGAATTGTATTCGCGATAGAGTTTTCCCGAAAAGGAGTGGGTGCCGCTCAGTGGCGCACTTCTAATCGGTCGGCTTGTCACTCGATGGTAGTCAAGGGGGAGTCATGATTAAAGCGATGAAAGACTTTCAGGTCCCGATGCGGGTGGAAGTCGACAGTGATGCGCATTCCCCAACCTTTGGCCGATTCACCACCGAGGCATTTGAACGGGGTTTCGGCACAACGATTGGAAACGCATTGCGGCGTGTTCTGCTGTCTTCGCTCACTGGGGCCGCAGTGACCACGGTAAAGATCGAAGGTGTGTTGCACGAGTTTTCCACGATTCCTGGCGTCACGGAAGATGTCACGTCCATCATTCTCAATATCAAGAGCCTGCGTCTGGCGCTGCATACCGACAAGCCGCGGACGATCCGTTTGCGGAAGAAGGGGCCAGGAGAGGCGAAGGGGTCTGACATTATCCATGATGCGGACGTCACGATTCTTACGCCAGATCTGCATATTGCGACGCTTGATAAGGACGCGACACTCGATATTGAAATGACCATCAAGCACGGACGCGGCTATATGCCGGCCGAGCGGAATAAGGAAGAAGGGCTGCCGATCGGGGTCATCGCCATCGACTCCGTCTTCTCACCCATCAAGCGCGTTAATTTCCATGTCGAGAATGCGCGTGTCGGGCGGATGACGGATTACGATAAGCTGACGATGGAGATTTGGACGGATGCCACGATCAGCCCGAGGGACGCCTTGTCCACGGCCGCCGGAATTCTTCGCGACCATCTGGATATCTTCATTAATCCAGAAGAACGCGGCGAAGGAAAGCGGGAGGCGGGTTATGAAGAGTCGCTGCACGAGGAGAATAAAAACCTTTCGCGCAGCGTGAATGAGCTGGAGCTGTCTGTGCGCGCCGCCAATTGTTTGAAGAATGCGAACATCAAGACGATTCGAGATCTTGTGCAAAAGACGGAAAATGAAATGCTGAAAACGAAAAATTTCGGCAAGAAGTCCCTGAATGAAATCAAGGAGATCTTGTCTGAAATGGGTTTGACGCTGGGCGGCAAGGTTGATACCGATGCCTCCGGCAATGGCAGCCAGCAGTCAGAGTAATTCTCAGCGAAGGGGAACGCCGTGCGACACAGAAAAAAAGGTCGGCAACTCGGTCGGCAGACGAAGCATCGGTCGGCATTGTTTCGGAACATGGTCACGTCGTTGATTGACCATGAGCGGATTGAAACGACTGAAGCCAAGGCCAAAGAAGTACGGGGATTTACGGACCGGATGATTACGCTGGGCAAGGAAGGCACCTTGGCCGCTCGCCGCCGGGCGCTTGCGTTTTTGCGGAGCAAGGATGTCGTCTCGAAATTGTTTAGCGATGTGGCGGGGCGGTTTACGGATCGGTCCGGCGGGTATACGCGAATGATCAAGACACGCCGCCGTATCGGTGATGGTGCCGAAATGGTCGCGCTTGAGCTGGTTACGATGGTGGCAAAGCCGCTTAGCAAGAAGGCCAGTGTGCCGGCTGCGCCGGCTCCTGCCGCTCCTTCAGAGCCAACCGCATAGTTGTATTTCGTAGAGCATTCTCAAAGGGCTTCTCACGGTGTAGCCGTGAGAAGCCCTTTTTATGCCCTCCCCAACAGACGTTTACTTGCCGCATCCTGAGTGCTACTATCCATCGTACTGTGGATGGTCTTGTCTTTATAAGGAATTTTGTATCGATATGTGGGAGGTGCTAGCGAGGCGAAGTCTTCTTGCCCTAAGCGGAGTCCTGGCGGTATTTCTCGGGTACCTTCTCTTTACTAATGCAGATTCAGTTCCTGTAAGCCGTTCGGCAGCGCCTGGCGCCATTGAGCAAGCTGATGCCAAGATTTCGGAGTTTGCCTTTACTCAGACCAAGGGCGATGTGGTGCAGTGGAAGGTGGAGGCCAAACAGGCGCGTTTGTTTGAGCAGGAGAAGCGGGCAGTGTTAAATGATGTCCAGGTTACGCTGTATGGCCAGGCGGGAAAAGAGCTTACAGTTTCAGGCGAGGAAGGGGCGCTTGATACGGCAACAAAAGATTTTGTGTTGTCGAATCGGACGGATCCGCTGGTAATCGAAACGGGAAGCGGGTACATCATCTATACGAATCATTTGGCCTGGACTGACGCGACAAAGCTTCTCCGCACGGACGATGCCGTCCGGATTGTCGGCAATGGGCTCGAAATTACCGGGCGCGGCCTGTTGGGCCATATGGAGTCCGAAGAGTTTGAGGTGTTGGATAATGTACATGTGGATCTGTCTCCTGCTTCTTAGTCTTCTCTCGCCGGGTATTGCCTTGGCGGTGCTGTCTCCGGATGGTGGCGCATCAAAGGTTCAGGAGCCCGCCGCTCCTCCCACAAATATTACGGCAAAGAAAATGACCGTTCGGAATCAGGAGAGTCAGGCGGTCTTTGAGGGGACGGTGGTCCTCACTCAGGGAACGTTAATGGTGTATTCGGATAAGATGGTCGTTTTATTTCACCCTCGTGGTGCTGGAGAGCAAAGCGATCGTCCTGCGGATTCCAAATCCACCGGAGGGGCTTCTTCGCCAGAGCTTTCCAAAAGATCTGACGTCATGCCTGGCTCATCCGGTCAATCGGTCAAGCAGATTGAGGCGACGGGCCATGTACGAATCGAGCGTGAGGGCGGCAAGGCGACCTCAAACAAGGCGGTGTTTGATAACAGCCGGCGAATTGTGACCTTGACGGGTGATCCGGTGGCTTGGGAAAAAGGCACCCGTGTCACCGGAGAAAAGATCATTATCTACCTCGATGAGGACCGAAGTGTTGTCGAGGGCGGAACCCATCTACGCATTGATGGCGAGGGAGGCGGGAGTCAATGACCCAAGGCGCATCAATAGAGGCTGGCGCGTTGCCCATATCCCAGGCGGAGCCCCCCCTCGAATGCCTGCAGGCCGGAGGATTGGTCAAAAGCTTTCGTGGACGCAAGGTGGTCAAAGGCGTTGCCATCGAGGTGTTCGCTGGCGAAGTCGTCGGTCTTCTCGGGCCAAATGGAGCCGGAAAAACAACCATCTTTGATATGATGGTCGGCCTCTGTCAGCCTGATGAGGGGGAGATTACGTTTAGCGGAGAATCCATCACGAAGCTGCCCATGTATCAACGGGCCAGAAGAGGCATTGGCTATCTGCCGCAAGAATCGTCGGTGTTTCGCCGGCTTTCGGTGGAGAATAATGTCTTGGCGATTTTGGAAGTCCTAGGGTATCCTCGGGGTGAGCGGGCTGAGCGAGTCGATGCGCTGCTCAAGGATCTCGATCTGGTGCACATCCGCAAAAGTATGGCCTATGCCTTATCCGGAGGAGAACGGCGGCGCTTGGAAATTACCCGCGCGCTGGCGACCAATCCGTCATTTATGCTGCTGGATGAGCCGTTTGCCGGGATTGATCCAATCGCTGTGGCCGATATTCAGCAGATCATTCTCCGGCTGAAAGAGAAGGGGATTGGCATTCTGATCACGGATCATAATGTTCAGGAGACACTCTCGATCGTGGATCGAGCGTATATTATCAATGAAGGGCAGATTTTAGAGGCCGGGTCTCCGGACGCGATTGTGAAGAGTGAAACAGCTCGGGCGGTCTATCTCGGAGACCGGTTCAAACTCTAGGGGTGTAGTCGGGTTGTTATGAAGCTTCGTCTTGACCTCAAGCTCAGTCAAAAATTGATCATGACGCCGCAGTTGCAGCAGGCGATCAAGCTGTTGCAGCTCTCTCGGTTGGAGTTGCAGCAAAGTCTGTCGCAACATCTCCTTGAGAATCCCTTGTTGGACGAAGTGGCGGCAGAGGCTGAAGAAGCCGAAGCGAGTACGGCGGAAGAGAAGACCGAGAGTGCGCCTGCTGAGACCGCCCAGGACTCTCCGGAAGAATCAGGGACTCTTGAAGAGCGGGGATCGCCGGAAGAGTTTTCCGCCTCCGGCTGGGAAGAGTACTTTGGCAGTGATCGCCGATCGGGAGGATCCGAATATCCCTCATCCTCTTCCCAAGATGAGTTTCCCTCCTATGAACAGACGGTGGCCAAGGCGACGTCGCTGGAAGAGCATCTCTTGTGGCAGCTTTCGTTATCCGGTTTATCCGAGCGGGAGAAAGCGATCGGCCGGCTCATCATTGGAAATCTCGATGATGACGGCTATCTGCGCATTACGCTGGCCGAGGTGGTGAATGGCACGGAGTTTTCGGTTGCCGAAGCCGAGTCGGTTTTAAGGGACATTCAGACGTTCGATCCGACGGGTGTGGGGGCTCGTGATTTGCCGGAATGTCTCCTGCTTCAGTTAGGCCATCTGGGGAAGAACCCCATGGGGTCGCTTGGGGCGAGACCGGGAGCCCTCAAGGGGGCGGTGGTCGAAGGGATTGTGCTGCATCATTTGAAAGATTTGGAGAAGAAACAATATAGCAAGATTGCGAAGGCGCTGGATGTGACGGTCGAAGAAGTGTTTGAGGCGACCAAACTTATCGGGGATTTGGAGCCAAAGCCTGGGCGCCCCTTCAGCAATACGCAAAATTATGTGATTGTGCCGGATGTGTTTGTCGTGAAAAACGAAGGCGAGTGGGTGGTGCTGTTGAACGACGATGGTTTGCCGCGCATGCGCATTAGCCCCTACTACAAGCAATTGATGGCATCCGGGCAGGGAGGGGCGGAGGAAACCAAGTCCTATCTCGATGAGAAGTTGCGGGCGGCGCAGTGGGTGATCCGAAGCATTGAACAGCGCAACAAGACCATTGTGAAAGTCGTGACCAGCATCGTGAAGTTCCAGGAGCAGTTTTTCGAAAAAGGGGTGCAGTATCTCAAGCCGTTGGTGCTGAAGCAGGTTGCGGAAGATATCGGGATGCATGAATCGACGATCAGCCGAGTCACGGCAAATAAGTATATGTATTGTCCTCAGGGCATGTTGGAGCTCAAGTTTTTCTTCAATGCCGGGCTGCAACGAGTGGATCAGCCGTCCGACATGCTTTCTTCCGTTACGGTGCGAGAGATGATTCGCAAGATGATTGCGGAGGAAGATTCACAGCGTCCTTTGAAGGACGAGGAAATTGCCGCGCGCCTTAAGACCCAGCAGGTCTTGATTGCGCGGCGGACGGTGGCCAAGTATCGCGCCGAGGAGAATATTCCGTCGGCAAGCCAGCGGAAGCGATTCTTTTAACTAGTACGCCCGGTGGGGCGCTTATTCCTGTAGCGTAGGGGGAAGGACGACATGAAACTGAGAATTACCGGTCGGCATATGGATGTCACGCCGGCATTGCGCCGTTATCTCGAAACGCGGTTTGATCGGCTGGATCGATACGGATTGAAGGTCGGGACGGTCCAAGTGGTGCTGAGTGTTGAAAAGCTGCAGCATAAAGCGGAAGCCGTCTGCACCGTCAGTGGGAAACGGGTTCAGGCGAAGACGGCAACGCGGGAGATGTATGCGACGATCGATGCCCTGTCGGATCGGGTCGATGTTCAGTTGCGGAAGCTGAAAGAACGGTTGGCCAGTCATAAACCGGAGAAGGCGACAAGGCCGCGGTCGGTACGGGCATTGGCCGCTGAGTTGCCATCGGCGCCGCCGGTTGAGGTGGAGCGATGTGCCGTTCCGACGCTGTCGCTCTCCGCGGTGCATGACCACTTCAGCGACCATCTTGAGCCGTTCATGTTGTTCACGAATGCGGAATCGGGAAAGATCTGTGTCGCTCAGCGGTTGGCTGGTGGACAAGTGGTGCTGCTAGAGCCCTATTCAGAGAGTGCACGGCCCCGATCACGAACCAGTACGAAGGCATAATCCCTGGGCGTTCCGGTTGTTCGGCTGTAGCCGAGAATGCCCTCTGCGGACACTGGAGTGTTGCCCCAGAGTGTCGCGCAGGGAAGCGGCTGTTTCACGCGTGTGTCGATGTTGGTAGCCAGTCGGCCGGTTAAACACTCCTATGGCACAGCTCAATCTCGTCATCGTCAGCGGACTATCCGGGTCCGGGAAATCTCATGCGCTGAAGGCGTTTGAGGATGCGGGATATTTCTGTATCGATAACCTTCCGCCGACCCTGATCCCAACCTTCGTCGATCTCTGCAATCAGCAAGGGGGGGAGATTTCGAATGTGGCGTTGGGGGTTGATATCCGTGAGCGGGTATTTTTCCCCGATTTGGTTGGGACGCTTGAGCGGATCAAGACGCTGGGGTATTCGATTCGCCTGCTTTTTCTGGAAGCCAGAGAGGAGGTGCTGGTTAGGCGGTTTTCCGAGTCTCGCCGTCCACATCCCGTGCTCCCTCAGGTGCCGGTCATCGAAGGGGTTCGTTACGAGAAAGAGCGCGTGGCGGAGTTGCGCCGACAGGCCGATCGGATTATCGACACGTCGGATCTGACAGTCCATGAACTTCGCGAGGTATTGGCGAAGGAGTGTGCTCGGGGATCGGCAGCTCGGAAACTTGCGGTGACGTTGTTGACCTTCGGATATAAGTTTGGTGTGCCATACGATATTGATTTGCTCTTCGATGTCCGGTTTCTCCGGAATCCATTTTTCGTCCCCGATCTCAAGCCTCTTTCCGGGGATGATCCGCGTGTTCGCACCTATGTGCTTACCGATTCCGATGCGATCGCGCTGATAAGTCAGCTTGAAGGCCTGCTGAAGTTCCTGATTCCCCTCTACCAGCGAGAGCAGCGCAGTTATCTGACAATTGCCATTGGGTGCACTGGCGGGCGGCATCGGTCCGTAGCCATTGCCGGCCGTCTGCGGGAAAGCCTCTCAGCGCTGAATTTAGATGTGATGCTCAAGCATCGAGATCTTCATAAATCATAGGCCGTACAGCCGGGCTCGATTTGCCCGCCCTCTTCTCACCGGCGAGTCAGTCTCAAAACTTTTTAAGCTCCTGGGTTTTCTTCTCGATGGGTGTGGCCAGCTGGTCACACACATCCTCAGGCATTGCGGAATATCTAACGCATCTAGAGGGTATCAATTGCTCGCAAGAGAGGAGCCGGTCATCAAGATTTGCAAGAATACGGGGCTGGTCTGCTCCACTGTCCAGGAATAGAGGGCGGTATTTGATGGTGATGGCGGCGCCTCCAATGGTGTGGTCGAATCAGTGTTGAGAGAAGAGGCTCAAGTTCATAAATGGCTATGCCGACATGGTAGTAGGGATAGAGATTGGCGATGCAGGAGAAGGCGAATTAGTGGCGAGGGAAGATGGCGGGCAGCGATATATCATGCATGAAGGTGGGTATATTGCGATGTGGGTGGCTTAGGGAGGAAGGCAGGGGTGGAGGAAATGTGCCAGCGCTTCTGCCCGTAGCGCGGCTTTGTCTGACTTGCGGCATTTCTTGACAGGTATAGCATATGGATTATACTTCTCTTGTGCCTAGAGAAAATGACTTACCCGCGAGCCGCTGCAACACGCAACCAATGGGCTTTCCCCAAGAGATTCGTGAAAGAGAAGGGCGATGACCGATAGGGTTTGGTGAAATTGAGGAATGTATTCACGCCTAACAGTTTGTCCTGTAGAGTTGGTTGGTGAGGCCTATGCTGAGTTCATTTAAAAATGTGTTTGAGACCGATATCGTTTCACTCCTGACGCCAAAGCGTCAGCTTGTAGGTTTGGATATTGGATCCAGCGCCATCAAGCTGGTGCAGCTGAAAGAGTCCAAGGGGCGGTATAGTTTGCAGAAGTTTGGGGTCAAGCCGCTTGAGCCTGAAGTGATTGTCGATGGGGAGGTCATGGACGAGGGGCGTGTTATCTCGGCCATTCGTGAATTGTTCGATGAATTGAAAGTGAAGAATAATCAGGTGGCGGTGTCTATCTCGGGGCATGCCGTCATCGTGAAAAAAATCAGTCTCCCTCCTATGCCGGATGAGGAATTGGAGGGCCAGGTCAAGCTTGCGGCTGAACAATACATTCCGTTCGATATCAATGAAGTGAATATCGATTTTCACGTGCTGCCTCCTGATCCTGCCGATGTAGAGGGGGGAGGTGGCGAGATATCCGTCATTCTGGTGGCGGCAAAGAAGGCAAAGATCAATGAGTTGACCGAGCTTGTAAAGGGCGCGGGATTGGTGCCGTTGATCATGGATGTGGACGCCTTTGCCATTGAGAATATGCATGCCATCAATTATCCCACGGGGCAAGAGGAAACGACGGCGCTGGTCAACGTTGGCGCCAGTGTGATGAATGTGAACATTATCCGCGGCGGGGTGTCGCTCTTTACCCGTGATATTCCCCTTGGAGGGAATCGTTATACCGAGGCGATTCAACGTGAAATGGGCTTGTCGTACGAAGAGGCCGAAGAGGCGAAGAAGGGCGAAGGGGGCGGCCATGCTGGAAATGGATCGATCAAACAGGTGCTGGATGGCGTGAATGGAGAGGTGGCGTCTGAAATCGCGCGCACGGTCGATTACTTCAAGACATCGGCTCCCGATGTCGGCCTGGATCGTGTGCTGGTCTGTGGCGGTGTTGCGCGCATGAAAGGCTTAGTACAGCAATTAGGCGAGCATATGCACACACCAGTCGAAGTGGCGAACCCCTTCGAGGAAATCGATACGACTAGAAGCGGTGTTGATCAGGACGAATTGGCTGCCATGGCGCCGCTTGCTTCTGTTGCAGTGGGATTGGCCATGAGATTCGTGGGGGACCGATGATTCGCATTAATCTTCTTCCAGGACCCAAGGGCCGAACAGCAAAGCCTCAATATGATGTTCGGGCTCAGGCGCTATTGGGGATCGGAGTGCTTCTGATTACCGTGGCAGGGTGTTGGTGGTATACGGCTGCTTTGGACAGCGAAATTGAAGCGCGGCAAGAGGAAAAGCGGGATAAGGAGAAGCAGGTCGCCCAATTAAAAGAGCAAGTAAAGCAGGTTCAGGATTTTGAACAGAAAAAGAAACTGCTCGAAGATAAGAATCGTGTGATCGATCAGCTGGAAAAGTCGCGGGTAGGCCCTGTCAAGGTGCTCGACTATGTGAGCCAGAGTCTGGAGCCTCTCAAGGTGTGGCTGACCAGCTTGAAGATTTCCACAGACTCTGTCGAATTGGAAGGCCGGGCCCTCACCAATGATGACGTCGTAGAGTTTGTCAATAATCTTCGTCGGACCGATTTCTTCTCGAATATCAATCTTCAGGAAAGCCGGGCAGCCGTTGAAAGCGCGATCAATATCTATCAATTCAAGTTGGCATTTCGCCTGAAAGGTTGAGGTATGGCTGCGCCTACGATCAATCTCGATGTGTTGCGGAATATTCCCGCCATGCAGAAGGTGGCCCTGTTGAGCCTATGTGTTGGCGTCATGGTGGCCGGATTTTATTTTTATATCGCTGAGCCAAAGTCGGCGGCGATTGAGGCGCTCCATGCCGAGAATGCGCGGCTGGATGGCGAGGTGCAGACCTTGACGATCAAGGTGAAGCATTTGGATGAGCTGGTGGCGGCGAATAAGCAACTTGAGATCGAATTGGCAAAAAAGAAGGAGCGCCTGCCTCCGGAGGAAGAAGCCGTCATGTTGCTGAAGCAAGTGTCAGATTTGGGGGTGCGGTTAGGGCTCAATATTAAGTTATGGAAACCTGGATCCCAAGCGGAGGATGCGTCCAAACTTTTCGTGAAGATGCCTGTTAATGTGGAAGTCTCGGGGGCGTACCATACGGCCGCGCTCTTTTTTGATCGCATCAATCACTTGCCCCAGATTATCACGGTCTCCGGGCTGAAAATTGGGTCTCCAAAGATGGATCAAGGGCGGGTGGTTTCGCAAACGCAGTTCGATCTCGTGGCCTATGCCGCTCCACCTGAGAAGCAAGTTGCTGCTGTGCCGACGGCCAATCTCGCAAAGCCAGTTCAGCCTGGCAAATAGAAATCGAGGAGTTATGCGAAGGTTCAGCTCGTATGATGAAATATCCCGCTGCCAGTATCGGCGGACGGTATTACTGGGGGGCGGGATATTCTGTGTGTTGGCCGGAGTCGCACAGGTTTTGGCTGGTGGTCCGGTTTCGCCTCCTAGCCAAATCAATCCGATGAGACAAGAGTCTATCAAGGTGGCTCCTGTCCAAGACCTTCAACGCCAGCCGATCATTCCGACATCGAGTCAGGCTCAGGGAGAAATTGTCAGTGCTCTTCCTGTGGATTTATCGGTGACTGAAACGGGAGCTGGGTTTGGATACGATCCTGCTGGGCGTCGTGATCCGTTTGCCCCGGTTGTACAGCAGCTTCAGCTTGGGAAGGTGGACGTTAATTTGCCTCCTTTACAGCGAGTCAATTTAACGGAACTGAATCTGATTGCTATTGTGTGGGGCGCCTATGGATATACCGCGATGGTTCAAACACCTGAGGGGTATGGATATACGGTGAGGCGTGGGACTCGAATGGGGCAGAATAACGGCGTGGTCAGCGCGATCACAGAGCGGGGCATTATTGTGCAAGAGCGGTTTACTGATGTCTATGGCAAAAAACAGGAGCGGGAATACGTCAAGCTTCTCCATCCGAAAGAGGGCTTAGAATGAACACATCATTGGCAGTTCCAGGCAAGTATTTTGGTCGGGCATGGCTCATTGGAACGGCAAGCTTGATCCTTGGTGCGTCAATCGCGCAGGCCGGGGATTGGGCGGTTGACTCCAGGGCGGAGGCGAGGACTCAAGAAAACCTCGTCGAGAGAGACGATGTGGCGACGTTGCCTGCACAGGCTGTGACGAATGTGTCAATTCGGCCAGATGGAGATCAGGTTACCGTGGTCGTCACAGGTGATGGAAAGTTATTTCACGATGTTAAACGATTGGACGACAATCGGTTGGTGGTCGATCTTGTGGCGGTGTCATCGGCCCTCAAATCGTCGGTGATTCTTGGGCAGCATCCGTTGCTGAAGCGAGTAAGGGTGGGGGATCATGCCGAAAAAGTTCGCCTGGTTTTTGATCTCCTTGAGCAGCCTGCCTTTACGGTGAGATCTTCCGGCAGGGAGGTTTTGGTGACGCTTAAGCCTGCAGCCGGTAGCCCAATGCTTTCATCGGCGGCCATTTCTCAGAGCGACTTGGATATCGAGGGAGTAGGCTCGAAAACATCCGCGCGGCCGCCCGTTCGAGGCTCCCGGTTTATTGGTGTGGCCCAGGAAAAGTTCAAGGTGCGCACTGTTCAAATGGCGGGAGAACCCAATCCGTCGGATGACGTCCAGACACAAGATGTTGTGGCGGGACAGACTCGGTATGTTGGTCGCAGGGTCTCGCTTGATTTTCAGCAGGCCGATATCACGAATATTCTTCGCCTGATTGCTGAGGTGAGTGGATTCAATATTGTGGTCGGTGAAGGCGTGAAAGCCAAGGTGACCATGAAGCTGGTGAGTGTGCCGTGGGATCAAGCCTTGGACATGCTCCTGAAGATGAATGGCTTGGGCATGATCCGGCAGGGCACCATTGTGTGGGTGGACACGTTGACCAACATTGCCAAACAGCAGGATGAGGAAGCGAAAGCGAAAGAGGCGAAGGTCAAGGCGGAAGAATTGGTGGATCGTGTTTTCTATATCCGGAATCTTCCCGCGCAAGAACTCATGACATCGCTCAAGCAGTATTTGAGCCCCCGAGGAGTGATGACGATTAGCCAAGGCAGCAACGCGTTGATCGTACGCGAGACTGAGACCAAGCTTGCGGTTCTGAAACAGTTGGTGGATGGGCTGGACTTGCAGGTCCCGCAGGTGCAGATCGAAGCACGCATTGTGCAAGCTGATACGGCCTATGCGAGAGGCTTGGGAATTCAGTGGGGTGTTCAGAATGCGGATTTTAGCAGCAATAAGTTTAATTTCTTTGGGAATGCCACGGGCGCATTTGCACCATTAGGTGGTACTGCTGCAGGTCAAAGCGGAACAGGAACAATTCCCCGCGATTTCATCGTAAATCTTCCTGCGCAGGTGGGCGGTCTTCCCGCTGTCCCGGCCATTGGCTATCAATTCGGCAAGTTGGCTCCGGGATTTGCCCTCGACATGCGGTTATCCGCTGGGGAACTGTTGGGATTGACGAAGGTGATCGCGTCTCCCAAGGTGACGACATTGGATAAGCGGGAAGCTAAAATCTCGCAGGGTGAGTCGATTCCCTTCCAGACCACCTCGCTTCAGGGTACACAGACCACATTTGTGGATGCGAATCTTGAGTTGAATGTGACGCCGCAGATTACATCGAGAGACCCGCGGGAAATCGGCAAGCAGATTATGTTGAAAGTGCGCGCTACGAGAAACTCTGTGGGTGCGCGAAGCAATCCTGCTGGGCCCAGTATCGATCGTCGCGAGGCCACCACGCAAGTGGTGGTGCGCGATGGGGAGACCATGGTGATTGGTGGTGTGTTTGTCGATACGCAGGGGAACAACGTGCAGGGTGTGCCGTATCTGTCACGAATTCCGGTGCTCGGTTGGTTGTTCAAAAATAAGTCTGAAACGGTGTCGAAGCAGGAATTGTTGATTTTCCTCACGCCGACGATCATGCGGGCGATTTAGCCTGCACGATTGAGGGTGTCGGTTTAGGTGTTGTTGAGGAAATAGCAGGTGCGTGGCCCGTTCCCGTTGCCGATGGCAGTGGGGACGGGCCATGTTGTTTTGACGGCCCGCATTTCCTTGGCCTCTCTTCGTTCGTCCCCGTCACCTTTTAGTATCGCCAGTACTGTGTTACCATTCCGCCTTAGCCAGCCCGGTTGGAATTCTGTGTGTATCGGAATTATAGGGAGCAGAGCGGAGAGAAGGCCTCAAGGGACACGGTGTCTTTTGGGCAGGGCCTCTTGATGGATACGAATCATGGTCATTCGAACGACTCAGGTGCCGGTTTCTCTGGGAGATCGGAGCTATACGATTACAATCGGTCCGGGACTTCTCCGAGAGCTTGGCGTACGGCTGCGAGCGCTCACGGCTTCCGGATTAGTCGGCGTGGTGACGGATCGTCATGTGGCGCGCCATTATCTCAAGCCGGCACTGATCCAGCTGAAACGAGCGGGTTTTACTCCGGTGCCGATCATTCTCCCGCCGGGGGAAGAAACCAAAACTTTCGCAACCATTGGGAAAATACTGGATGTGCTCGCCAAGCACCGGTTCGAGCGGCAATCGGTTCTCGTGGCACTCGGGGGCGGGGTGATCGGCGATCTCACAGGATTTGCGGCGGCGATTTATCAACGCGGCATGCCGTTTGTGCAAATCCCGACCTCCTTAGTGGCCCAGGTTGATTCCAGTGTCGGCGGAAAGACCGGCGTGGATCACCGGTTGGGCAAGAACCTCATCGGCGCTTTTCATCAGCCCCGCGCTGTGTGGATTGATCCGCAATTATTGCGAACGCTTCCGAAACGGGAATGGGTTGCAGGACTTGCGGAAGTGATCAAGTACGGCATTATTGCCGACCGCGCCTTCTTTGCGTATCTTGAACGGACGATGCCTGCGTTATTGCGGCTTGAGCAGAAGGTGGTTATGCAGGTCGTCAAACGCTCATGCGAGATCAAGGCGCAGGTGGTAGCGGAAGATGAGCGTGAATCGGACCGTCGGAGAATTTTGAACTATGGCCATACGATTGGTCATGCGCTTGAAGCCATGGGCGGGTATCGGGCGTTAGTTCATGGGGAAGCTGTAGGCATCGGGTTGGTACTAGAGGCGGAATTGGCGCGAAGCCAGGGATATTGTGACGACAAGACGGTGACACGCATTCGAAAGGTGGTCCTGGCCGCAGGGCTATCCGATTGTGCGACCACTCGTTCAGCGGCGAAGGTGTGGTCGGCGATGCAGCACGATAAAAAGGTTTCTCAAGGGAAAGTCATCGGTGTGTGGCCTGAGGCGATCGGCCGGGTGCGTATGGCACCGCTTGAACGCCAGGTGTTTCTGGACTGGTTTCGGGCTTCGCAGGGAGATTCAGCAGGGCGTCGGAAGCAGGTTTCTTCTCGCCGTATGGCATCACAGTAGCGATTCGGAGATATGGAAAGCAAAAAGCTCTCTTCCGCACAACTTGAGCAGGCCTTGCGAGAAAAAACACGTGAAGTGGATGTCTTGCATCGCATCAGTGAATCGATCAGCAATACTCTGGATCTTGAGGCGGTGTTGCGGCATATCGTCGATGTCGTCGTGGAAGTGACCAAAGCCGATGCGTGCCTGCTCTATCTGTTGTCCGAGGGGCGTGATGAGTTGGTCTTGCGGGCATCGAAAAACCCCCATCCTCGTCTCATTGGCCGCATCACCATCGGCTTAGGCGAAGGTATTACCGGGTGGGTGGCGCGTGAGCGCACCCGTGTCGTGATCCCCAGTAACGCCAGCGAAGATTCGCGATTCAAGTTTTTCAATAACCTCCCGGAAGATCGCTATCAGGCATTCGTGTCGGTGCCGATCCTCGTCAAGAAGGAAGTCACCGGCGTCATCAATGTGCAGCATAAGCGGGCGCGCCGGTATCGTGAGGACGAGTTGGCGCTGCTGACCACTATTGCCAATCAGGTGGGCGGTGCGATTGAGAATGCCAGGCTGTACGATCAAATGCGCAGAAAGGCCGTGCAGTTGGAGACGTTGTCGCAGGTGTCTGAAACGGTTGTCTCCAACCGGATTATCGATGACGTGCTGCAATTGATCGTGACAATGACCGCTCAAATGTTGGGGTCGAAAATTTGCTCGATTATGCTGCTGGACGAAGTATCCGGAGAACTCAAGATTGCGGCGACTCAGAGTTTGAGTGAGCAGTACCGGCGCAAGCCCCATCTCAAAACCGGACAGAGTATCAGCGGACGCGTGGTTCAGGAGCGGCGGCCGATCATTGTGCCTGACGTGACCAAAGAGCAGGATTATATGTATCCTGATTTGGCCGCGAAGGAAGGCCTGTGTTCGTTGCTCTCTGTCCCGATGATGATGCGGGACAAGGCCATCGGCGTGATCAACAGTTATACGTCGGTTCCGCACAGCTTTACGTCCGAAGAGGTGCGCTTGATGCAAGCCATTGCCAATCAGGCGGCGATTTCCATTGAACATACCACCTTGCTGGAAAAGTCTTTTGAAATGCAGGAAGCCCTCGCCGTGCGAAAACTTTTAGATCGCGCCAAGGGGTACCTCATGCGATCCAAGCGGCTCACAGAAGAAGAGGCCTTCAAACTCATTCAGCGGCAGAGCATGGATTTGCGGAAGTCCATGCGTGAAATCGCCGAAGCGATTTTGCTTGCCGGCGATATCGAAGAGCGGGCCGAAAAGCGTAGTGTGTAGGCCGTGACGAACTGGTAACGGGACCGGATGCAAATCCTTCGGCTGGCCATGGCCCAGATGAATCCCACCGTCGGTGATATCGCCGGGAATACTCGTGCGATCAAATCCTGGATCAAAGAGGCGCGCAAAGCCAAGGCCGATGTCGTGGCGTTTCCGGAATTGGCGGTGACGGGATATCCCCCGGAGGATTTGCTGCTGAAGCCGCGGTTCATTGCGGACAATCTGCGCGCGCTCGATGAGATTGCCAAGGACTGTCGGGGGCTGCTCGCCGTGGTCGGCTATGTCGGGCAAGGACGGGCCAGCGACAGGGCGACCCGTCGCCCTGTGGTCGCCGAGGGCCAGCATGAATTGTCGAATGCTGCGGCTGTGTTGAACGAACGAGGTCTGGTTGCCAGTTATAGCAAGTGGATCCTCCCGAATTATGGCGTTTTCGATGAGAGCCGGTATTTTCACCCTGGGCGGACGCTGCCGTTGCTGACCCTTCGCGGGGCGACGATCGGCATCAATATCTGTGAAGACATTTGGTTCCCTGACGGGCCGACTCGCTTGTTGGCCGCCGCCGGGGCGGAAGTGATCGTCAACATCAATGCCTCCCCGTTTCAGATCGGAAAAAGCCGGACTCGCGAGCAGATGCTGGCGACGCGGGCGCGGGAGAACGGGGTGATTGTGACCTACACCAATACGGTCGGCGGGCAGGATGAATTGGTGTTCGACGGGAACAGTCTTGTGCTCGATCAGACGGGGACGGTGATTGCACGGGGAAAGGCCTTTCAAGAAGATTTTCTGGTTGCCGATGTGAACGTGGATGCGGTGGTTCGCCAGCGGATGGCGCAACGGCGGGCCAAGGCGCTGGGGGGCAAGTTGGCCAGTGTGGTTGAGCGGGTGATGGTGAAATTACCGGCCCCCTCGAAGCGGGCCAGGGTGGTGCCGTCTCTTCAGGCTCCACGGGAAGAGTTGGAAGAGGTCTATGACGCCCTCGTGCTCGGCGTGCAGGACTATGTCCGCAAGAATGGATTCAAAAAAGCCGTCATCGGCTTGAGCGGGGGCATCGACTCAGCGCTCACGGCGGTGATCGCGATTGATGCGCTCGGCGCCGAAAACGTCGTGGGGCTGTTCATGCCCTCACCCTACACCTCTCAGGAGAGCGGTGAGGATGTGGCAGAGTTGGCTCGCCGCCTCCACATGGCGTACGACACGATCGCGATCACTTCGGTCTTCGACGCCTGTCGGCAGTCGCTCGCGGCGTCCTTTGCCGGCCGGCCTGTCGATACGACGGAGGAAAATCTCCAGGCCCGCATTCGGGGGAACTTTCTGATGGCCTTTTCAAATAAGTTCGGCCATCTCGTGCTAACGACTGGGAACAAAAGCGAGATGAGTGTCGGCTATGCCACGCTCTATGGCGACATGGCCGGCGGCTTTGCGGTGATCAAGGATGTGCCGAAGACGATGGTCTATGACCTGTCACGGCTGCGCAATGCCCGTGGGGCTTCGGCCGTGATTCCCAAACGCGTGCTGGATCGGGCTCCCACCGCGGAATTGCGGCCAAACCAGAAAGACGAAGACAGCCTGCCGCCGTATCCGATCCTGGATCCCATTTTGAAGGCCTATGTGGAAGAGGATCGGTCTCTGGAAGAGATTGTGGCGATGGGCTTTGAGCGGGCGGTGGCGGCGAGGGTGATTGCGCTGGTCGATCGCAGTGAATACAAACGCCGCCAGGCGCCGATTGGAATCAAGATCACCCATCGCGCGTTCGGGAAGGATCGGCGGATGCCGATCACGAACGGCTATCGCAATTGCTAGTCTGCGTGATGGTTAGGGAGCCGGCGAGGGCGGAGTTGATTTGCGTTTGGGGCGTTCCTGCTTGAGACGTTGCTGGTCGAGTTGTTGCTGAAGGGCTTGCAGTGCCTTCCTGAGTGAGTCCAATTCCAAATCTTTTTGAATGACGAGATCCTTGAGTGTGCGGATCTCGTTCTCGCGCGCCGCCAGGACGGCGTTCATGTGAGCAGACACGTCCGATTCGCCAGGCGACCCTTTCGGCTGGGGAGCCGGAGGGGCGTCCGGCTTTGTTCGAGGGAGCGCTCGCTCAACCACGGGTTCTGATGGGGGCTCATGTTGCAGCTGTTGGTAATCGATCGCAACCATTCTGTCTGTCGGCGCCCCTGCGAGTGGCTGGTAAAAGTTATCCGGGCGTTGGGCTATACGCGGAATAAACTGCAAGGTGCGGTTAGAGAGGCCTGATGTGTCGGGGAGGTGTCGGTGGGCCATGCTATCTGTCTGAGGCTGGTCCGCCGAGTAGCGATACTGCGAGAGCGTGACATAGAGCGACAAGCCGTATGCATAGAGGGATCCGGTGGTCGTTTCCATGACCGGGCGGTCCGCTTGCCCCGACCGGGGGCGAGCAGTGCGCACGAGAAACGCCACGGAATCTCGCTCGGTGGCAGTGGCCAGGGCACGGGCAATCTGTGGCGCGAGAAACTGAATGTGTTCTTCTGAAAAGACCGGGGCCGCCGCAGAGGATCCTCCCAACATTTCTTGCAGAACTCGCTGCCGTTCTTGGACGTGCAGTCCTCGCAAGACGCGGGCGATCACGGAGGTGTCCAGAGTTATCGGGTGGCTGGATTGGATTGACTGACCGGGAAGTCTCTGAAGGGATACGGTCCCGCGCGCCTCGTCAACGAGAATGGTTCGAGCCGGCGGTGACGTTCCACAGGCGGTGCTGATGAGGCAGAGCCACACCAGAAAGATCGTGTAAAAACGCGGTGGTACCGTGTGTCGCGGGGAAGTCATTGATAGGGGGGAGCTTAGCATAAGTTGGGGGGCGCCACTAGGTCTGTGTGCCGTGGGCTCGTTGGGCGGTGTCATATGGCCACCAGAGTGGCACGGAGATCAATATTGACAGAATTTCTTGAAGCGTGTTAGAAGAGCAAATATTCGCGCGGGAAACAACGACGTTTCCTGCGGGGTTTCAGATTTCAGGAACCGGACAATGACGTCCTCCTGCTCCTTATCGGGGCGAGAGGGCGTTTTTTTTTGTCCAGCGATGTGGTGGGTGAATTGGGATGGTGCATTTGATGCGAATGGGATCACCACCACTGGGAGATGGAGTCATGAAGGGGAGCGGTCACTCTAACCGGAGGGCATCATGACAATTCAGGGCAAGTGGATGACGCGTGGCATGTTGTGGGGGGTGGTACTGATAGGGTTTGTCGCCTGCGCGGTGATTGCGAATCCTCCCGAAGGTCTGATTGCTAAAAATGACCACATGGCACTGGCAACTTGGTATGAGAAAGAAGCGGCGCATCTTCGTCTCCATGCGAAAGAGATGGCGGCTATGGCGGAAGAGTATCGAAGGAATCCTGGCCCCACCACCAGGGGTGTCGTTTCTCCCAAAATCGATTTCCTTCAACACTGCGAGAGCCTCGTGGGCATGTATACACGAGCCGCTGCGGAGGCTGAACTGTTAGCCCTGGGGCATCGAGACCTGTTGAAGTAGGAAAAGGGGAGCGTTGGGGGCAGTTGGGAATCGATATGAGACGAACCGTCAGATGGACGGGGAAGAGTGGCGAGGATGCGCACAATGGCGTGCGTGGCGACGACGTCGTCGAGGTGAGAGAGGCAAGGCATCGAAGCAACGGGATCACCAACTCGGACGAAGGAGGACGTCACCATGTCAGTACGCAGTGTGATCGGAATTGGAATGTGTGCGTGGGTGTCGCTAGTCGGCAGCCACTCTGTGTTGGCGCAGGTGCCGCCCGCATCTGCGCCAGCGGCGGGGCCCACCGTTCAGGAGCGTCTGGAGGCGCTTGAGAAAAAAGCGGAGGCGCCATCGCTGTGGAAGACACTGGGATTCAAGGTGTCAGGATTTGTGGATGTCGCCTATACCCATAACTTCAATAATCCGAGTACCAACCTCAATCAACTGCACATCTTTGATACGAACGCGAGTTCGTTCATGCCGCATATGGCGCAGCTCATGCTGGAGCGGCCTGCCGACGCAGGGGGAAGCGCCCTTGATCGCGCGGGGTTCCGTGCGCGGTTGAATTTCGGGCCGGATGCGCGCGTCACGCGCGCCAGAACCAACTACCAACCAGGTGTGGCCGGCGCCGAAATGGATTTTCAAGAACTCTATGCCGAGTACATTCTTCCGGTCGGCAACGGCCTGAAAGTGCAAGCGGGGAAGATCAACACGCTGATCGGCTATGAGGTGATCAATAGCTGGGAAAATCCGAACTTTTCCAGAACCTTCATGTTCGGTCTCGGACAAGCCTTCACAACGACCGGCATTCGATTCACTTATACCTTCAATCCAGTCGTCACGGCCTCCGTGGGGGTAGTGAACGGATGGGACAATGTCGACGATAACAATAAAGGCAAGACAGTCGAATGGCTCGTGGCGATCACCCCGCATGAACGATTTGGGGTGAATTTCTATGGGTCCGTCGGACCGGAGCAATCCAATACCGTCGGTGGGGTCGTTTCGGGAGCGGGCACAAATGCCAGCGCTCAACGCACAGTCGTGGGATCCATCATTACGTTTAAAGCCACCAGTCAAGACACGATCATCCTGGAGCCGTACTATGCGAATGAAGCGAACGCCAACCTTGTGGCGGGGCAGACGGGAAAGAATGCCCGGTGGAATGGAATAGGCGCCTATTACCTCCATGACTTCGATGATCAATGGAGCATGCGGCTCCGGGGCGAGATCTTTGAGGATGCGGGTGGGGCCAGGGCTTGTACCGGAGTTGTGGCGGGGTCGGTCGGTGCGTTTACCGGTGCTCCAGGTGGGTGGAATACCTGCGCTGGTGCGACCGCATCTGCGGCGGCGACGGCCGTGGCTCAAACCCTTTGGGAGACGACCTATACGCTTCAGTACAAGCCGGTGCCTTCCCTGATCACGCGGGCGGAATTCCGGTATGACCATTCGAATAAGAATGTGTTTCTCAATGGGAATGAGCGAACCAACAACCAGGAAACCTTGTCGTTCCAAGTCGTGTACCTGTTCTAAACAAGAGCCGAAAGGAGCAAGCGATGATCACGCGCGTCGGTATCATGCGTTGGATGCTGTCGATCCTGTCGTGTCTTGTTTTGGCGGCAGGAGTCACAGGAGTTGGGGCGGAAGAAACCGGAGTGCCGGTTCCGGTGGTGTCAGATGGGGCGGCCACACCAGCCGCGCCTCCCGTGGCGCCGAAAATCGATACCGGTGATACCACCTGGGTGTTGGTTTCAACCGCCATGGTGCTGGCGATGACGGCGCCGGGCTTGGCGCTCTTTTATGGCGGCATGGTGCGGTCGAAGAATGCGTTGGGCACGATCATGCAGAGCTTTATCATCCTCTGTGTGATCAGTGTGCAGTGGGTGTTGTGGGGCTATAGTCTGGCTTTCGGGCCGGATAAGGGACACATGATCGGCGGGCTGGAATGGCTCGGTCTCACGGGCGTCGGGCTCGAGCCCAACGCGGATTATGCGGCGACGATTCCGCATCAGGCGTTCATGATGTTTCAGATGATGTTTGCCGTGATCACGCCGGCGCTCATCACCGGGGCCATTGCGGAACGGATGAAGTTCAGCAGCTTTCTGGTATTTACCCTCCTTTGGGCCACGCTGGTCTACGATCCGCTGGCCCATTGGGTGTGGGCGGTCGGGGGATGGGTCAGAAATCTCGGCGCCTTGGACTTCGCCGGCGGGACGGTGGTGCATATCAGCTCAGGCGCATCGGCATTGGCCTGTGTGATGGTGATGCGGCGGCGTTTGGGGTATGGCAAGGAGCACATGGCCCCGCATAATCTGCCCATGACGGTCTTGGGGGCCTCGCTGCTCTGGTTCGGATGGTTTGGGTTCAACGCCGGAAGCGCGGTGGCGTCCGGGGCGTTGGCGACCAGCGCCTTTGTCGTGACCAATACGGCTTCCGCCGCCGCCGCGCTGGCTTGGATGCTCGCGGAGTGGCTCTATCGCGGGAAGCCCACGGTGCTCGGTGCGGCGAGCGGCGCGGTGGCCGGCCTGGTGGCTATCACACCGGCTTCAGGATTCGTCGGCCCCATGGCATCGCTGGTAATCGGATTCGGGGCGGGAGTCCTGTGCTACGGGGCGGTGCTGTGTAAAGCCCGGCTGGGTTACGACGATGCCCTCGATGTGGTGGGGATTCACGGCGTGGGCGGTGTGTGGGGAGCCTTGGCGACGGGGCTCTTTGCCTCGAAGGCCATCAATGCGGCCGGTGCCGATGGGTTGTTCTTTGGCAATCCCGGCCAACTCGGCATTCAAGCGCTGGCTGTGGTGATCTCTGTGGGATTTGCGTTCATCGCAACGGTCGTGATTTTGAAAGTGCTCGATAGGCTGATGGGGTTGAGTGTGAGCGAGGAAGAGGAGCGAATGGGCTTGGATCTGAGTCAGCACGACGAACGAGCCTATTCGTAGCGTGTGTGGTGTGTGTAGCGGAGGAGGACACAGTGATTGATCAGGCACGAGATGGCAATGGCGGCAGTCGGTATCAGCCGGTACGGAATGCCGGCGGTCTCAGCAGGGCGGCTCTGTTCTTAGGGATTCTGGCGGTCCTATTTGAGGGCGTCTCCATGGCGCAGGACCCCGGCGGATCGGCGGCGCTCAAGGTCGATACCGGCGATACGGCATGGATGCTCATGTCATCGGCGCTGGTATTGCTGATGCTGGTGCCGGGCTTGGCCCTCTTTTACGGCGGGCTGGTCCGGAGCAAAAATGTGCTGGGGACGATCATGCAGAGCTTTGTGATCCTGAGCGTGGTCAGTCTGCTGTGGATTGTTTTTGGGTACAGCTTGGCCTTTGGTCCTGATCGCGGAGGAATCATCGGCGGGCTGGAATGGGCCGGGTTGAGCGGGGTTGGGGCGGAGCCGCATCCGGTCTACGGGCCGACGATCCCGCATACCGTCTTTTTCCTGTTTCAAATGATGTTTGCGGCGATTACCCCGGCGCTGATCGCGGGCGCTTTTGCGGAACGCAAGCGGTTTAGCGCGATGCTGCTGTTTTCAGCCCTGTGGTCCATCGTGGTCTACGTGCCGCTCGCGCATTGGATGTGGGGGGGCGGGTGGCTCGCCAAGATGGGCGCCCTGGATTTTGCCGGTGGCGCGGTGATTCATATCAGCTCAGGCGTGGCGGCCTTGGTGTGCGCCATTGTGCTGGGCAAGCGGCGGGGGTATGGGAGCGATTATATGGGGCCCCATAATCTTCCCATGACGCTCCTGGGCGCGGGGTTGCTCTGGTTCGGGTGGTTTGGATTTAACGGCGGCAGCGCGCTGGGCGCCAACGGTGTGGCCGCCTCGGCGATTGTGGCGACGCATGCCGCCGCCTGTATGGCCGCGGTTGTCTGGTGTGTGGTGGAGTGGGTGCATCGCGGAAAACCGACGGTGCTCGGCGTGGCGAGCGGCGCCGTGGCGGGCCTTGCGACGGTGACGCCGGCGTCCGGGTATATTGGCCCGTTTCCGGCGTTGGTGATCGGCGCAATCGCTGGCCTGGCGTGCTATTTCGCAATTGTGTGGAAGGGGAAATTCGGCTATGATGACTCCCTTGATGTCGTGGGAATCCACGGCGTGGGCGGGGTGTGCGGAATTCTCGCGACGGGGTTGTTTGCCAGCAAGGCGATCAATGCGGGGGGGGCCGACGGATTATTGTTCGGCAATCCGTCTCTGTTGGGTGTGCAGTTCTTGACCGTGATCGTCGTGGCGGTATTTTCCGGGGTCGGAACTTTTGCGTTGTTGAAGATTGTCGGGTGGATCACGCCACTTCGTGTGGAGCCGGAAGAAGAGTCAACCGGATTGGATTTGAGCCAACACAACGAACGAGCCTACTCATAGTGGTTGGGCCGGAGGTCGAGGTGCTGGGTCAGAGGTCTCCACACATGCAATCGCACGATGATGGAGGACGACCGATCAGGCCCTATGCCATACGCTCTGTGCCCCTAGCCTGGAGGGAGACGATATGAAATTGATCGAGGCGATTATCAAGCCATTTAAGCTCGATGAAGTGAAGGATGCGCTGCTTGAAATCGGTGTGCAGGGCATGACGGTGACCGAAGTGAAGGGGTTTGGCCGTCAGAAAGGCCACAAGGAAACCTATCGCGGTCAGGAGTATACAATCGAGTTTGTGCCGAAAGTGAAAATCGAAGTCGCGGTGCCGGATAGCCAGGTTCAGCGGGTGCTTGATGCGATTACCCGAACGGCGAAGACCGGCAGCATCGGCGACGGGAAGATCTTCGTGCGGGATCTCAGCATGGCTGTTCGGATCAGAACGGGAGAAACGGGGGACACGGCATTGTGAGTGTGTTGTCCGATCAGCGGGCCTTGGCCCTTTCCGAAGCCGACCAGGCGGCGGCGGGGGCCATGTTCGCCGAACAGCGGCTGGTGATTACGCAGCGCTTGATGGACGGGGCGTCGGGATCCGAAGTGGTCGCCGCCCAGACCGATCTGGCGGACGCGATGATCATCGGCCGCTATCGGAATGCCGGGCGCCAGGGCGGTGAAGCCATGATGGCCGCCGGGCTGCAGCATTGCTGCCTGGTGGCCCTCGGCGGCTATGGCCGGCGAGAATTGTCGCCCTATTCGGATATCGACTTGATGGTGCTGTTCCGTCCTGAGGCGGCCAAAATTGTGCCGGAGTTCGTCCGGCAGGTCCTCCATCCCCTGTGGGACATCGGCTTTCAAGTGGGCCACAGTGTTCGCACGATTCAAGACTGTGTCGCGTTGGGATTGAGCGACGCCACCGTTCGCACCTCAATGATGGAGGCGCGGTTTTTGGCCGGGAATGCCCAGCTCTTTCAGGAATTCCACTCGCTCTACACGCGCAAGGTGGTGACGGTCGGCGTCGACAAGTATCTCGAGCAGAAGCTGGCCGAGCGCCGCCGCGAATATGAAAAGTTCGGCGAGACGGTGTACCTCCTTGAACCGAATGTCAAAAAAAGCCAGGGCGGGCTGAGGGATCTCCATCTGCTCCAATGGGCGGGGATCGCCCGCTATCAGGCCTCGACGATCCGCGAACTCTCCGATCGGGGGATTCTGTCCCGGCAGGACTATGTCACCGTGAGCGAGGCGCGGGAGTTTCTGCTGCGCGTGCGGGCGTTGCTCCATGTGCATGCCGGTATGGCGCAGGAGATTCTTTCGTTCGAGGAGCAGGTCTGGCTGGCGGCGCGGTTCGGCTTCGAAGACCGTCCGCATCTCCTCGCGGTCGAACAGTTCATGCAGCAGTATTACCGGCATACGATGGGGCTCCATGAGGCGGCCGTGCGGTTTGTCAGCCGGTGCAAGTCGCAGTCGCTGTGGGAGCGGATGAGGCAGTGGCTGCCTGCGCCGAAGGTGGACACCTACTTTGTGCAGAATCGGGAGACGCTGACGGTCCCGGCCGACTTGCGTCCCCGTGTTTTGGAGCGTCCGGCGCTGCTGATGCGGCTGTTCGACCTGGCCCGTTCGAAACGGCTCACGATCGAATCGTCGCTGCTGGAAGACATCCACCGGCATATGGCAGGGCTGTCGGACGAGGCGTTTTGCACACCGGAGGTCAGCCGTGTGTTCATGCAGATCCTGGCCGGACCCGGAACCGCCGCGACGCTCGAGGCCATGCATCGCGCGCACTTGCTGGAGAAGCTGATTCCGGTCTGCTCGACGGTTCGCGGACTCATGCAGTTCAACCAGTACCATAAGTATACGGTCGACGAGCACAGTCTGTTGGCCGTCGCCAAGGTCGAATCGTTCGCGCAGGATCAGGGGATGCTGGGTGAAGTCTACCGGGAGATCAAACGGAAAGACCTTCTGCACCTGGCGGTGTTCCTGCACGATCTGGGGAAGGGCCAGGAAGAAGATCACAGTGAGGTCGGCCGCCGGATCGCCGAAGATGTCACCGCGCGATTGGGCTTCAGCGAGGGCGAGCGGCGGACCGTGGCGTTTCTGGTGCACCGGCATTTGCTGATGGCCCATACGGCCTTCCGCCGCGATCCCAACGATGAGAAGGTCGTCCTGCCATTTGCCCGCGAAGTGGGTACGCCCGAAGTGTTGCGCAAGCTGTTGGCGCTGACCGCCGCCGATATTGCCGCCGTCGGTCCCGGCGTCTTGACCAAATGGAAAGAGTCGTTGCTGGTCGAACTCTATGTACGGACCATGCAGGAAGTGTCCGGTGAGCGGCAGGCGGCCGATGCGCCGGAACGGCTGAAGCGGATCGCGTCGGAAGTCCTGCAGCAGCCGGTGTTCCGCGGGCAGGTGGAGATTTCCCAGCCCTGGGTCGAGTCGCAGTTGCGGCAGTTTCCCTTGCGCTATGCGTATGGGACGTCGCCCGGGCGCATTGCGGCGCATTTGTCCACGATTCGGCGCTTGAATCCAGGAGATGTGCTGGTCGATGCCGAGTTCAATACGGTGCTCGGGACATGCGAATATGCCGTGATCACTTTTAACGATGTGATTCCTGGAATCTTTTCGAAGATCGCCGGGGTGATGGCGGCAAACGGTCTGCAGATTCTCGATGCGCAGATTCTTACCCGGCAGGATGGCGTGGTCGTGGACACGTTCCAGGTGATCGATCCCGACTTTACCGGGGCGCCGCCTGATGAACGCCGCGAGGAGATCGGGGCGATGATCCGATCCGTACTGCTGGGCCGGGAGCCGGTGGAGGAGGTGGTCAGGCGTGGCACGCGGCTCGCGGGCCCGCGTTCCATCACGCCGGCGCGGCAGGCCACCGAGGTGCGGATCGACAACGAAACCTCGGATCGGTATACCATCGTCGATGTCTTTGCCGACGATCGGCAGGGGTTGCTCTACGTCATCACGAATGCGATTTTTAAGCAGGGGCTGTCGGTGCATGCCGCGCGGATTTCCACGCGGCTGGACCAAGTGGCCGACGTTTTTTATGTGACGGACGAGCGGGAGCGGAAAATTGAGCAGCCGGAGCAGGTTGAGCGGATTCGGCAGGGGGTGTGGCAGGAGATTGAGCAGTTCTTGGGTGTGAAGGCAGCATAACCGTGGTGAAGGTCTCACGCAGTCGATGTGGAGAGCCTGAAAGGAGGAGGGGATGAACGTTCGTGAAGTGTTAGAGTATGCGAAGAAGAACAAAGTTCAAGCCGTGGACTTGAAGTTTGTGGATCTGATCGGCACATGGCAGCATTTTACCATTCCGATCGGCGAGTTGACGGAAGGGTTGTTCAAGGACGGGTCGGGCCTCGATGGCTCCTCGATCCGCGGCTGGAAGGCGATCAACAACAGCGACATGCTCGTGGTGCCCGATCCTGCGACCGCCTGCATGGATCCGTTTTGCGCGGTGCCGACCTTGAGCCTGATCGGCAACGTGGTCGATCCGATCACCAGGGAAACCTACGATCGCGATCCGCGCTATATCGCGCAGAAGGCGGAGAAGTATCTGCAGAGCACGAAGATCGGCGATACCTCCTATTGGGGGCCGGAAGCCGAGTTCTTCATTTTCGATCAGGCGCGGTACGATCAGACCAACCACAGCGGCTACTACTTCATCGATTCCGAAGAGGGCGTGTGGAATATGGGCCAGGAAGGCCTCAACCTGGGCGGAAAGATCCGCAGCAAGGAAGGCTATTTCCCGGTGGCGCCGACGGATACCCAGCAGGATATCCGGACTGAAATGGTGCTCGAAATGGAGAAGGCCGGCATCGCGATTGAGAAGCATCATCATGAAGTGGCCACGGCGGGCCAGGCGGAAATCGATATCCGCTTCGATTCGCTGGTGCGGACCGCCGACAAGATGATGATGTACAAGTACATCGTCAAGAATGTCGCGCGCCGCCACGGCAAGACGGCGACGTTCATGCCGAAGCCGATTTTCGGCGATAACGGGTCCGGCATGCACACCCACCAGAGCATCTGGAAGGATGGCAAGCCGTTGTTTGCGGGCAAGGAGTATGCGGGTGTGTCACAGATGTGCCTGCATTACATCGGCGGCATTCTGAAGCACGCGCCGGCCTTGGCTGCGTTCACCAACCCGACGACCAACTCGTACAAGCGGTTGACGCCGGGATTTGAAGCCCCGGTGTTGCTGGCGTACTCCAGCCGGAACCGGTCGGCCGGCATCCGCATCCCGATGTACTCGCCGAGCCCCAAGGCGAAGCGGATCGAAGTCCGTTTCCCGGATCCCGGCGCCAATCCCTATCTCGCCTTCGCCGCCATGTTGATGGCGGGTCTGGACGGGATCGAAAACAAGATTGTCCCGGGCGAGCCGGCGGAGAAGGATCTGTACGATCTCGAGGCCAAGGAAATGGCCAAGATCAGGACCATGCCAGGCAGCCTGGACGAGTCGCTCAACAACCTGGAGAAGGACCATCAGTTCCTGCTCAAGGGCGGGGTCTTCTCTGAAGATCTGATCGAGGCCTGGATCAGCTATAAGCGGACCAAGGAAGTCGATACGATGCGGTTGCGGCCGCACCCGTACGAGTTCTATCTGTACTACGACATTTAGAGCGCTCGGGCCCTTTCTTCGGTATGGGTTGACGGGTTTCCGGGAGCTGTGGTACATCTCCCAATAATGGACAGGGTCGAGGCAATGGCGCTTCGATAACGTCCATGCGAGACAGGAAACGGACAAAGGCGTCCGTCATTCAGGAATGAATGGCGGGCGCCTTTTTATTTTCAGCGTGCCGGGCGAGACGGAGCCGTCCCGCCTAAGGCGCAACAGTGTTTCAACGGAAGGACAAAGGCGTCCTTGTTCCCTGGCGGGAATAAGGACGCCTTTGTGTTATTCGGGTCTCCGGCGGCGGGCCTTCACCCTCAACAAGGAGGAGCCAATGCATCTCGCAGATCATCAACGAATCGCCGATCTGGCGAAACTGAAAGTCGGGTTTCTGAACCAGGCACCGGGCGGATATCTGCTGTTGTCGGCGATGGCCGGCGTCTATCTCGGATTCGGCATCGCGTTGATATTCAGCCTCGGCGGGCCGTTGGTGGCGGCGGGATCGCCGGTTGTGAAGCTGGTCATGGGGGCCTCGTTCGGCATTGCGCTCACCTTGGTCATGTTTGCCGGGTCCGAGCTCTTTACGGGCAACAACATGGTGGGGGCGATCGGGGGACTCTCCCGCAGTGTGAGCTGGCCGCAGGTGATCGGACTCAATGTCTGGTCATGGATCGGCAATGTGATCGGGTCGCTGGCGCTGGCCTGGCTGATCGCGGAGTCCGGTGTCTTTGCGAAGGGGCCGGCGGCGGAATTCCTCGGGTCAGTGGCGGCCGCGAAAATGTCGCTGCCGGCCTGGGAATTGTTCATCCGAGGCATTCTTTGCAACTGGCTGATCTGCCTCGCGGTCTGGATGTCCGGCCGGACCAGCAACGACGCGGCAAAAATCCTGCTGATCTTCTGGTGCCTCTTCGCGTTCATCGGAACGGGGTTTGAGCATAGCATCGCCAATCAATCGTTGTTGGGGATGGCCTTGTTCCTTCCGCATGGGGCGGGCATCAGCTGGGGCGGGTTTTGGTACAACCAGCTGTTCGTGGTCCTGGGCAATGTCGTGGGCGGCGGATTGTTTGTCGGAGGGCTCTACTGGCTGGTGAGCCCCTATCGAGTCGCGGAGGTGGAGGCCGCCCCGGTGGCGGTGCCGGTATCGCCGGTGGTGGCGCGGTCGTAAGCGGAGATCGGAGAGGGAACAGCTTCACATTCACACAAGGAGAGCACCATGTCGAAGGATGACATTCGGAAGGCGATTAAGGAGAAGCGGCTGGCCAAGAAGGTGACGATTGCCGAGGTGGCCAAAGTGGTGGGCAAGAACCCGACTTTTGTGGCGGCCGCGCTGCAGGGTAATCACAAGCTTGCGGCCGACGAAGCCAGAAAAGTCGGCGATCTGTTGGGGCTGGATGACGAGTTAACCGCGTCGTTGAGCCGGTTTCCGGTGCGAGCGGATTTCCCGAACGCCACGGATCCCTTCAAATACCGGCTGCTGGAAATTATCGGGGTCTATGGCGATTCGATGCGAGAACAGGCGAACGAGATGTTCGGCGACGGGATCATGAGCGCGATCGATTTCACGCTGGATATGGAAAAAGTGACCGGAAGCCAGGGCGAGGCCCGGTGCAAGATCACGCTGAATGGCAAGTGGCTGGAGTACAAGACATTCTAAGAAGAGCGCGTCAGCAGGAGACAGACTGAGCGGGATGGGCAGGGAGCCCACCCTTCATAACAGACAGAGGCCTGGCTGGACGGAGGACAGGATGAACAAGATCGAGGCGATAAAGACCGAGCGCGATGGATTGGCCGTGGGGGAGATGATTGCCCGCTATGCGACGACGGGATGGGAGTCGATTTCCGAGGGCGATGTCCAGCGGCTCAAGTGGTATGGCCTGTTCTTGCGCAATCCGACGCCGGGGTTCTTCATGGTGCGGGTCAGGATTCCCGGCGGGCATGCGACCACGTATCAATTGCGGGCGCTGGCCGAGATTGCCTCCACGTATGGCAATGGTCTGCTCGATCTGACGACGAGACAGCAAATCCAGCTCCGGCACATCACGATCGAGGATGTGCCGGCGGTGTTTGCCAAGATGGAGGCGGTGGGGCTCACGTCGCTGCAAACGGGCATGGATAACGTGCGAAACGTGATGACATGCCCGGTTGCCGGACTGAGCCCCGACGAGGTGGTTGAAACGTCCGGGCTCGTACGGGCGATCAACGACGACATCCTCGGCAATCCGGCCTATTCCAATTTGCCGCGGAAGCTCAACGTGGCGGTCACGGGCTGTCCGCACAACTGCGTGCACATGGAGACGCAGGATCTGGCGCTGATTCCGGCCTACTACGATTTGGGGCATGACCGGTGCCTCGGGTTCAATGTGCTGGTGGGCGGGAAGCTTGGATCGGGAGGCTACCGGATTGCGAGTCCGCTGGATGTCTTCGTCAATCCGGCCGACGCACTGGACCTGTGCCGTGCGGTGCTGGAGATCTACCGGGATCACGGGCCGCGGGAGAATCGCACGCAGGCGCGGCTCGCGTTTTTGATCGAGGACTGGGGGGGGGCCAAGTTCCGAGCCGAAGTCGAAGCCCGGGTCGGCAAGCGCCTGGCGCCGGCCGGCGCCGATGCGCGGAAGATGGGCGAGGCCGATCACGTCGGGATTTTTCGTCAACGGCAACGGGGAATGAACTACGTCGGGCTGAAAGTGCTGGTGGGGCGCCTGAAGGCGGATGATCTGGTGAAGATTCTCAGCCTGGCCGAGAAGTACGGGACCGGAGAAGTGCGCATCACTCCGGGGCAGGCGCTGATCGTGACGAACATCAGCGACAGGAAGATCGGCGAACTGGCGGAAGAGCCGCTGCTGAAGCAGTTCGCGTACAATCCCTCGGCGCTCTATCGGGGACTGGTGAGTTGTGTCGGCAACGACTATTGCAACCTGGCGGTGATTGAAACCAAGAGCCGGGCCGTTGAGGTGGCCAATGCGCTGGAGGGACGGCTTAGCGGAGCGCTGAAGCCCATCACCATGCACTGGTCAGGATGTCCGGCCAGTTGCGGCAATCACCTGGTCGCGGATGTCGGATTCTTGGGGAAGAAGGCCAAGATCGACGGAAAAGTCGTCGAGGCGGTGGATATTTTCGTCGGCGGGCGGTCAGGGCCCGATCCGAAACTGGCCATCAAGATTATGGAGGATGTGCCCTGTGACAAGCTGCCGGCCGTCTTGGAAGGGCTGTTGCCCTATCACACCAGGGACAAAATGCATCGCGTCCGGGGCCGGGAACCGAAAAAAGCCGTGCAGGCCGGTGAGGCAACCTATGAGGCGTCAAAGCGGCAAGTGGCCTGACTTCGTGGCGGCCTGGCGAGTGCGCACGACTTGAGCCCCGTTGGAGGGTGGGGTATTCTCTATCGTCTAACCAGGAGGCCCTATGCCAAAACGAGTGCGCACTGGATTGGTCCGGACCGATATTCTCAAACGGTACATCGAGCGGTTCCGCAAGCAGCTCGGTCTGTTTCAGCCGTTTCTGTCGCGCAAGCGATCGACGACGCCGCTCGACGTGTTCGACGATGCGGCGGAGGAATTGATCGGCCAGGTGTACGGACAGGCATCGGATGAGCTGGAAGCCTATATCTACGCCAAGACCGGCGAGGCACCCCTGGTTCCGGAAGAGGCCCAGGAGAGCGGGATGCAAGACATCGAACGGGAAAGCCTGCATCAGCGGCGGCAGGTGCTCGAAAGCTGCTTGTCCGACCTGGAGATGCGGTATCGGGTTCAAGTCTCCCGGCAGGCGGCCCTGGGGGGACAATCGCTGACACGGCATACGGTCGAGGGCTACATGAGCCACGATGTGCGCAGCGTGCATCGGGCCGCCACCATCAAGGAAGCGGGGCGCCTGCTGCTGAAATACAAAGTCGGGTCATTGATCGTGGACGATGGTTCCCGCTACATCGGCATTGTCACGGATTCAGACCTGAGCCGAAAGGCCGTCGCCAAGGGGCTCGATCCCAATACGACCACGGTGATGATGTGCATGAGCAAGCCTGTAGTGACGATTGAAGAGACCGAGTCATTGGCCGAGGCTATCGCCCTCATGAAGAAGGAAGGGATTCGCCACTTGGCAGTCACGGCCGATAGAACCATCATCGGCGTGCTCTCGCTCGCCGATCTCTTGCGGGCCTATGAGGAAAGGGCTGAGTCAAAAAGCCGCTAGGCGGCGGAGCCTGATGCCTCAAGCCGCAGGCTGGCCGGTCACTCGGGCTTGAGGCTCTGCAAGAAGCGTCCCAGCGCGGTGCGAAATCCTTCCGGATCTTCGGCCATCATAAAGTGCCCGGTGTTGAACTCGACGAGCCGGGCCCCTGCGATTTGCGATTGAATGCCGCGCGCGATCGCCGGTGTCGCCACCTCGTCTTTGGCGCCCACCACGACGAGTGTCGGTGCCGTGATCTGTGCAATCTGCCCATGGACGTTGGCGCGGGCCATGTCCGTCAAGGCCTCGCGCAGCACGGTGGCGTTCCATGTCGGAATGCGGTCGAGCAAGGGCTGGTAGAGGGCTGGCGCGGTGCCGGGCGGGAAGCTCTCGACGATGATGTTTCTCGAAACGTCGCGGAAATCTCTGGGGTTGCCGATGGTCGGCAGGTCCTTGTCGAGCACCATGGCGCCGTCCGTCGTCGAGACCAGCACCAGCGCGCGGACGCGATCGGGGTAATCTATGGCCAGCTGTTGCAGAATCATCCCTCCCATGGACACGCCGACCCACACGGGCTTCTCGATGCCGAGCGCGTCGGCCAGCGCGATGAGGTCTTTGGAGAATTGCTTGATCGTGAATCCGCCCGCCGGTTTCTCCGAATCGCCATAGCCCCGCAGGTCGACCGCAATGCCCCGGAAGTCCGGTGAGTACGCGCTGAGATAGGCGGGGAAAATGTTGCTGGTTGTAACGACGCCATGCACGAAGATGATGGGCTCGCCAGCGCCGGCCTCCAAAATGCTGAGCGAGACACCATCGATCGTCACGGCGCGCCGCCGGATTTCCCCGTTACGGTGGGGCGCCGAGGCCTGGGGCTGGGCTGATACGGGGGATGCCAGCTTGTCCTGTTGCAGGGCCGGAGATCGCAGATCGCAGCCCATGAGTCCGAGAACGAGGAGTGAGAATGTGAGGAATCGCCGTGCCATAATGCCCTCCAGAAATAGGAAGCGGATGAACTACCAGTAGCGAGATTTGCAGCGAGAAGCAAGCCGGGGGTGGGGGAGGACGGATGGTTGTCAGTTGGGCCAGCATACGAACGCACGTCGCGGCAGCTATTGGCCTGGCCTGTTTTTGCGGTCTTCTCCTGAGCAGTTGTCATTCGGGGAGCGTACGGCAGCAGAGCGCCAGGGATTGTTCGGTGATCGAGCAATCCTTCGATCTCTCGGAACGAATCAAGACCCTCAGTCTGTTGTCGGAGGCGTTCGCCTCCCACTGCGATGGCCTGGTGGTGCAATACGGAGCCGGCGCGCAATCCCAGTTTCGGCACAAAGCCTTTTCATTCACCAGAGAAGCGGCGAACGTCTTTGTCCCCGATGGCACGTTCATCGAATATGTGATGGAAAGCTACGAACGGGGCTATCTGAATACGCTGCTGGCGGCCAGCTATCTGCGGATGCACAAGGATCAAGAGGCCAAGGTGGAACTGCGGCGTCTGGATCATGAACTCTTTGCTCCGATCTACAATTACGGCGAAGATCCCGTCAATCTTCTGCTTTCCGCCATTCTTTGGGAACAGCTCGGAGAGATCGGTGAGGCGCGAGTCGATTGGTTGCGGCTTCGTGACTTGCCGCGCCTGACTAAGAAAGAGGACGAGGCCCTTCGCCGTTTTGCCGGGGAACGGGTGAGCCGTATCGATCGCGGTGATGAGGCCGGGGCCTCGTGGCGGGTCTATCAACTCGGCACGTTTCCTCAACTCGATTGGGATCTGCAATTTGCCAATTCGACCAGCGGGTATTTTTCGATCACCCCCACGCAGCCGTTTCTGAAAACCTGCGCGTCAGAAACCGGACTCCGATTGTCGACGGAAAGCTGGTTCGAGAAGGTCGCGATGCGCCATAGCCAGGCCTATCATCCGCTCTTGAATGTGCAGACGTGGATCAGGCTGCCATTCGGTCTGACCTATAGCCTGATTCCCCTGGCGGCAGGAGCAGGGATTATGGTCGGAGGCTGTGCGGTTGATGCGGCCGGCAATGGCAAAGGGGCGTTGTGTCAGTTGTCCGTGATGGGAGGGATCGCGCTGATGAGCACGGCCCCTCAAGTGCTGGAAGGCGCGCTGAGACCGGATCTGCGGCATTGGGAAAATGTTCCGGCTGCCATTGTGGTGACGAGAACCTCCGAGCCCAACCAAGAGCCGTGTTTGGCCAATGTGAAGGCCGATGTGCAGCGGATGCTGTAGGGGTATCAACCAATGCGCGTTAGAACTGTTTGGTGACTGTACCTGAGGGGGCAGTTGCTCTGACGGCTTGCGTCTCGAGCGTATTTGTAATACATTGTCAGACATGGGTAACGCCGTCACAATACGACTCGATCAGGACCTTGATCGGATGCTCGACAAGTTTTGCCGTCGCTCGAAGCGGAAGCGAAGCGATGTGGTGCGAGATGCTCTCCGGAGACAGTTGTCTCTGATGACTTTTGAGCAGCTCCGCCATAAGGCAATGCCATTTGCGGAAGCACGAGGCTTCCTCACGGACGAGGACGTGTTCAAAGCCGTGTCGTGAGAGTTTTTCTCGATACCAACGTATTGGTCAGCGGCTTTACCACGCGTGGTCTCTGTGCCGATGTCATTCGACTCGTGCTCGCCGAACACCAGCTCATCACAGGCGAAGTCGTCTTGCATGAGTTGAAGCAGGTGTTGAAGCGGAAGATTCAGCTTCCTGCTGAGCAAATTCAAGAGATCCTTGCCTTCCTCGAAAATCAGACCGTTCAGCCTAAGCCGAAGTCGCTCTCGTCCATTCCAGTCCGAGACGAGGACGATCAGTGGGTGCTCGCCTCAGCGCTGGCATCCAAAGCGGATGTGCTGGTCACAGGCGACAAGGACTTGCTGGATGTCGCAGGGCAGGTTGCCGGTTTGGCGATCACCGATCCTCGTGGGTTCTGGAACCTCGCCAAAAAGCCCAGGAAGAAATGAGTTTGGTTTTGTCGCAGAGAGTTTGGCTGCCGAGGGGTAGGTAGTGAATACCTTGATGTGGGCAAGCGATTGAGGGCGGAGCGGAGCGGAGCAGCTAGAGCTGATCGACTTCCGCGATAATCGTGTGCAGCCCGCTTGCTCCGGCTGGCTGCGGTCTCACGATTTCCGCGATTTGCAGCTGACCTTTCGTGTCGGTCGCGCGCACGACGGTTTGGAATTTCCCGCGCCTGGGCGGCGTCCAGGTATAGTGCCAGATGACCCAGGAGTAGGGCGACATCGGCGGTTCGATCTCGCAGTCGTTCCACGTATTTCCCGCATCGAAACTCAATTCCACCTTGCTGATACTGTTCGGTCCCCCGAAGGCGATGCCGCGGAACTTCTGCTGCGGCCCGCGCAGGCTTTGATAATGGCCGGGTGAATCGATGCGCGAGAAAATTTTGATGGTGGCATCGTCGGTCCAGCCTTTGCGCTGCCAGTACCCTTGATAATCTCCGGGATAGACTTCGATCTCCGTGATCCATTTCACATTCTTAATGCCATAGAGCCCCGGTACGATAAGGCGAATCGGGAAGCCGTGCTCCTTCGGAAGCTTTTCGCCGTTCATGAGGAAGGCAAGCATTACGTCATCTTGCATGGCCCGCGCGAAGGGAATGCTGTCGTCATAGCCGTCGATGCCGCGAAAGATCACATCGCGCGCGGTTTCTTCATCGGCGCCGGCATCTTGCAGGAGCTTTTTGAGGGAAATGCCGCGCCAGGTTGCGGTGCCCATGCTGTCGCCGCCGGGGAGTGTGTCGATGCACATAAGGGTGGACACTTGATCGTAGGAGTCGCGATTCAAAATGCCACGCCAGCCCAGCGAGAGCGGATTTTTCACGGCGCCTTTGATCTGAAGTTTCCACTGTTCGATATTGACTTCGCGCGACACGGAGACGGCGGAATCGGCATAGTTGACGACGTAGAACTTTGAATTGGGCGTGAAATAGGTGGTGTCGCGCGGCGGAATGGCGAACATGCGTCCAAAAACAGAGCCGATGGCATCGCAGCCACCGGTCATTCCGGCCAGTGTGCCGAGTCCTAGGGCCTGTAGAATCGTCCGGCGGCGCAATTGGCGGAGGTTTTGATCATTTTTCATAATAATTGATTATACAACGAAATGGGGCTTGACTCTCAGGAGGGATATTGGTATCTTCCCACTCGTGCGCTGGTTGTTGTGAGTCTGCCTGTTGAACGCGCCTGACGGCGAGTCACGGTGCGGTTCTCAGAGGGAAACTACCCGAAAATAATTCGAGCGGGTCCCTTGACATGTGAGTTTGCGCTCTGTATAGTGCGCGACTCGCATCAAGAACGTGTGCGATTGTTCTTTGAAAACTAAATAGAGGAAGTTGAGCAAGGTGTAAGGTGTATTGAAGTGGTGGCCCTTGGTCCAATTTAAAAATACCTATTTGAGAGTTTGATCCTGGCTCAGAACGAACGCTGGCGGCGCGCCTAATACATGCAAGTCGAGCGAGAAGGTGTAGCAATACACTTGTAAAGCGGCGAACGGGTGAGGAATACATGGGTAACCTACCCTCGAGTGGGGAATAACTAGCCGAAAGGTTAGCTAATACCGCATACGTTTCCGGGACTTCGGTTCCGGAAAGAAAGCAGTACCGTGGGTACTGCGCTCATGGATGGGCTCATGTCCTATCAGCTTGTTGGTGAGGTAACGGCTCACCAAGGCTTCGACGGGTAGCTGGTCTGAGAGGACGATCAGCCACACTGGCACTGCGACACGGGCCAGACTCCTACGGGAGGCAGCAGTAAGGAATATTGCGCAATGGACGAAAGTCTGACGCAGCGACGCCGCGTGGGGGATGAAGGTCTTCGGATTGTAAACCCCTTTCGGGAGGGAAGATGGAATGGGGTAACCCATTTGGACGGTACCTCCAGAAGCAGCCACGGCTAACTTCGTGCCAGCAGCCGCGGTAATACGAAGGTGGCAAGCGTTGTTCGGATTCACTGGGCGTACAGGGAGCGTAGGCGGTTGGGTAA
>JAVYIN010000004.1 GCA_035968315.1 Nitrospira sp. | reverse complement strand
GGAGATGGTCATGCCGGGCGACAACGTGAGTGTCACGGGCGAGTTGATCAGCCCGATCGCGATGGAGCAGGGGTTGCGCTTCGCGGTCCGCGAGGGCGGCAAGACCGTCGGCTCCGGCGTCGTCACTGAAATTCTGGCGTAACGAGACAGCTGTCATTTGACAGCGTGGGAGAATTGCGATGAGAGAGATTATTGATTTGGCCTGCACGGCCTGCAAGCAGCGGAACTATTCGACCACCAAGAACAAGAAGAACGATCCTGACCGGCTGGAGCGAGACAAGTTCTGCAAGTTCTGCCGGAAGCACGTTGCCCACAAGGAAGTGAAGTAGGCTGGCGCCGGCTTTCGAGCCGGTGTAACGGTCTGTGTAGGGGCATGGTGTCAATGGCAGCACCTCGGTCTCCAAAACCGATGGTCTAGGTTCAAATCCTAGTGCCCCTGCCACTCCAATCTTGCTTGTGCCGGGCGCCCGATCATGGCAATGGGCAAGTGGGGCAATCGTTTCTGGAGTGGTGGCGGATAGAGTGTGTGGCGGTCGAGGCGAAAGAAAGATTGTAGGGAGCGGAGGGCGGCATGTTCAAGCGGATGACGGAGTCGATTCGGTTATTTGTCGCCGATGTGCGGGCGGAGCTGAAGAAGGTGTCGTTCCCGACCAGGGCTGAAACCATCGGTTCGACCACGGTTGTGATCGTCTTCTGTGTGCTGATGTCGCTGTATCTGTCGGTGATCGATTCGTTTCTCGTGTGGTTGGTCAGCAAGATTATTTGATCGTGGTTCGCCGGATAAGCGTCTCGTGGAGGCGCGTCCTGATTTCTATACCTGAGGGTGACGCATGACGAAAAACTGGTACGTGATTCATACGTACGCGGGATTCGAGGGACGCGTGAAGACTAGTCTCTTGGAGCGGGCGAATCAGATGGGGCTTGTCGAAAAGCTCGGCCAAGTGCTGGTCCCGACCGAAGACGTGATTGAAATTAAGGATGGCAAGCGGCGCACCTCCCGGCGGAAGTTTTTCCCCGGCTATGTCTTGGTGGAATTGGAGACGCCGCTCCAGGATGAAACACTGCAGATGATCAAGGAAACGCCGAAGGTCACGGGGTTTGTCGGCGGAGGAGCGCAGCCGCTGCCGTTAACCGACGAAGAAGTGGAGTCGTTGCTCAAGCAGGTGGATGCCGGGCAGTCCGGTCCGCGCGAGCAGGTGAAGTTTATCAAGACGGATAATGTTCGGATCATCGATGGCCCCTTCATGGGATTCAATGGGGTGGTCGATGAGGTCGATCATGATCATAACCGGTTGAAGTTGATGGTCAGCATTTTCGGCCGGTCCACCCCTGTGGAGTTGGGCTTTTTGCAGGTTGAGCGGATTTAGCGGCTGGCGGTTTGGGTATTGAGGGAAAGTGAGTGGAGTGATTCAGACGTTCTGAGGAGATTCACATGGCAAAGGAAGTATCGGCTCAGATTAAGTTGCAGATTCCAGCAGGGAAGGCCAATCCGGCTCCTCCTGTCGGCCCGTCGCTTGGTCAGCACGGGGTCAATATCATGGAATTCTGCAAGCAGTTCAATGCCAAGACCCAGAAGGAAGGCGATAGCATTATTCCGGTGATCATCACCGTGTATAAAGATCGCACCTTTACCTTCATCATGAAGACGCCTCCGGCGTCAGATTTATTGAAGAAGGCGGCCGGCATCATCAAGGGATCCGGCGTGCCGCAAAAGGATAAAGTCGGCAAGATTACGCGCAAGCAGCTGAATGAGATCGCGCAGAAGAAGATGTCCGATTTGAATGCGGCCGATCTCGAAGGGGCGATCAAGATCATCGAGGGGACGGCCCGCAGCATGGGTGTGGTAGTTCAGGGGTAGGGCGGACGGCGTTTGGGAAGAAGGAGTACGAGGCATGGGAAAGAAAATGAAGGCCGCGTTGGAGAAAGTCGAGCCGCGCATGTATGTCCTGCGTGAAGCGGTCGATGTCGTCAAGAAGGCGGCCTATGCGAAGTTCGATGAGTCGGTGGATCTCTCCCTGCGCTTGGGGGTCGACCCGAAGCGTTCGGATCAGATGGTGCGCGGGACCACGTCGTTGCCGCACGGGACCGGCAAGCAGGTCCGTGTCCTGGTGTTTGCCAAGGGGGAAAAAGAGCAGGAGGCTCGCCAGGCGGGGGCTGATTTCGTGGGCTCCGACGATCTCATGGAGAAGATCAAGGGCGGCTGGCTGGATTTCGATTGCGCGATTGCCACGCCGGATTTGATGGCGGCGGTCGGCAAGCTCGGCAAGCAGCTGGGTCCTCGCGGCTTGATGCCGAATCCGAAGACCGGAACGGTCACGTTCGAGGTGGGCAAGGCCGTGGCCGAAATCCGGAAGGGCCGCGTCGAGTTCAAGGTCGAGAAGGCGGGAATCGTGCAAGTGCCCGTCGGGAAAGTCTCGTTCGATATCGATAAGCTCTATGAGAATGCCTCGGCGATCATCGAGTCGGTGATCAAGGCGAAGCCGGCGTCCTGCAAGGGGCGTTACCTGAAGACTGCCACGATTTCGAGCACGATGGGGCCTGGTGTGCAGTTGGATACGGTGGCGTTGACCAAGCAGTGGAGTTAAGTGAGCGCTGGGTTCAACAGCGTCTGCAGAGAAAGGGTCACGTATGAAGAAGGAAGAGAAAACGACGGCAGTAGCGGAGTTGACCGAAAAGTTCGGTCGCGCGCGGCTCGCCATCCTCACGGAGTCTGTCGGGCTTCCCGTGAATCAGGTCACGGAACTGCGGAAGCAGCTGCGCGGGGCGAAGGCCGAATATCGGATCGTCAAGAACACCTTGGCGATCAGAGCGGCTGAGGGGACGAGTCTCGCTGGGCTGACGGCGCATCTCAAGGGGCCGACCGGCATGGTGATCGGCTATGACGATCCCGTATTGCCGACGAAGGTGTTGCGGGACTGGATCGGCCTGGAGAAGCGCGAAGAGAAGATCAAGATTACAGTCGGAGTCTTGGAAGGGAAGGTGGTGCAGCCGGCAGAGCTGGCGGCGGTCGCCAAGCTTCCCAAGAAGGAAGTGCTCATTGCCATGCTGCTGTCGGCCATGCAGGGCCCGATTCGCGGTGTGGTGTATACGTTGGGCGCAGTATTGTCAAAGTTTGTGCGAGTCATTGCAGCCATTGAGGATAAACGGAAAGGAGAAGGGGACATGTCAGCAACTACAACAAAATTGACGCAGGAAGAATTGATCAAGGCCATTGAGGGCATGAGCGTGCTGGATTTGGCGGAGTTGGTGAAGGGCTTGGAGACTCGCTTTGGCGTGACCGCGGCGGCTCCGGTTGCCGTGGCGGCGGCTCCGGCAGCGGGTGGCGGCGCGGCGGCGGCGGCGGAAGAGAAGACATCGTTCGATGTCATTCTGGCCTCGGCCCCGGCCGACAAGAAGATCCAGATCATCAAGGTGGTGCGTGAGTTGACCAGCCTTGGTTTGAAGGAAGCAAAGGATCTGGTCGAAGGCGCGCCCAAGCCGGTGAAGGCTGGCGCGACGAAGGAAGAAGCCGACACGATGAAGAAGAAGCTCGAAGAGAGCGGCGCCAAGGTCGAAGTCAAGTAAGCATCGTCGTCTGACAGTCTGTGGGTGCCGTCGCGGGACGGCACCCGTCGCCAACCATCGTGTGTGGAGGAGTGCGCATGTCCGAAACGACTCTTCAGGAGTTCGTCGAACGGAAAGATTATTCACGCATCCGGGCCAGCATTGCCATCCCTGATCTGATCGAAATTCAGAAGCGCTCGTACGAAGAGTTCCTGCAAATGGAAGTCGAGCCCGAGCGCCGGAAGGATCATGGTTTGCAGGCGGCCTTAGCCAGCGTGTTTCCGATTCCCGATTACAACAATACGGCTGTCCTGGAGTTCTCCAGCTATACCTTGGGTACGCCCAAGTATGATGAGCGGGAGTGCATTGAGCAAGGCATGACCTTCGCGGTGCCGCTCAAGCTTCGGGTCCGGCTCGTGGTGTTCGACAAGGAAGACAAGGGGCCTCGCAAAAAGGTGCTGGATGTGCGCGAGCAGGAGGTCTATGTCGGCGAATTGCCGCTCATGACCGAACGCGGCACGTTTATCATCAATGGAACCGAGCGAGTCGTCGTCAGTCAGCTCCACCGGTCTCCGGGCGCTTCCTTTACCCACGACAAGGGACGGACGCATGCCAGCGGCAAGGTGTTGTATTCCGCGCGAATCATTCCGTATCGCGGCTCCTGGCTGGATTTCGAATTCGACGCGCGCGATATTTTGTACGTGCGAATCGATCGCCGCCGGAAAATGCCGACGACGATTCTGCTGAAGGCCTTCAATTATTCCAGCGACGATCTGCTGAAAATGTATTACCCGGTTGAAGAAATCCGGGTGGCCAAGGGCCAGATGTTGCGCAAGCTGGACCCGGAAATTCACCACGGTCTGCGGTGCTCTGCCGAAGTGACGGAAAAGGGGAGCAAGGAACCGTTGGTGCGTGAAGGGGCCAAGCTCACCAAGGGATTGATCGCCAAGTTGAAAGCGGCCGGCGTGAAAGAGATTCCTTTGACTCCCGCCGAGCTGATCGGGCGCGCCATTTTGACCGAAGTGCTGGACTCGAAGAAGAATGTCGTGGTGGCGAAAAATCAGCGGCTGACCGCCGAGATTTTGGAAAAGATCGTCGAGCACGATGTCGATGAGTTCAAGGTCATTTACTTCGACACCGCGACGGCGACGCCGGTGATTCTCGATACGTTGGAGATGGAAAAGATCGAGTCGAAGGAAGAGGCGATGGTGGAAATCTATCGCCGCCTGCGGCCTGGTGAAACGCCCTCTGTCGAAACGGCGCGGACGCTGTTCGACAACCTCTTCCTCAATTCCAAGCGGTACGATTTATCGCCGGTTGGCCGGCTCAAGCTGAATAAGAAGCTGGGGCTGGATCTTCCGCTCGAACAGCGGACGCTGACGGCGCAGGATATCGTCGAAGTCATCCGCTATCTCGTGAATTTGAAGATGGGCAAGGGCGAGATCGACGACATTGACCACTTGGGAAACCGGCGTGTTCGTTCGGTGGGCGAGTTGCTGGAGAATCAGTTCCGTCTCGGGCTGGTCCGCATGGAGCGGAGCATCAAGGAGCGCATGAACCTTCTTGATATGGAGACGGTGCTGCCGCACGACTTGATCAATGCCAAGCCCGTGGTGGCTGCGGTCAAGGAGTTTTTCAGCAGCAGCCAGTTGTCGCAGTTTATGGACCAAACCAATCCCCTGGCCGAGATCACGCACAAGCGGCGCTTGTCCGCTCTAGGCCCGGGCGGATTGACCCGTGAGCGAGCCGGCTTCGAGGTTCGCGACGTCCATCCGTCCCATTACAGCCGCATTTGTCCGATCGAGACGCCGGAAGGTCCGAATATCGGTTTGATTACCTCGCTGGCGACCTATGCCAGAATCAACCAGTTCGGATTTATCGAGGCGCCGTACCGCAAGGTTGTGAAGGGCCGAGTGCTGGATGAGATCGAATTCCTTTCGGCCATCGAGGGCGATAAGTATCTCATCGCCCAAGCCAACTCCCCAGTCGATGGCAGCGGCCGGCTGACGGCCGAAACGATTACGGCACGGCACGGCGGCGACTTCGTCACGGCTACGCCGGACAAAATCGAATACATGGACGTGTCGCCCAAGCAGGTGGTCAGTGTGGCGACGGCCTTGGTGCCGTTCCTTGAACATGACGACGCGAACCGCGCCTTGATGGGATCCAACATGCAGCGGCAAGCCGTGCCGCTGGTGACGTCGGATTCACCGCTGGTCGGAACCGGCATGGAAGCGGTGGTGGCGCGCGATTCCGGTTATGTCGTCCAAGCCCGCCGCGCGGGCGTGGTCGAAAGTGTCGATGCCACCAGGATCGTGGTGCGGGCGGAAGCGAAGGATGGCAAGAAGGGCAAAGATTCCGGTCTGGACGTCTATGATTTGATCAAGTTCCAGCGGTCCAATCAGAGCACCTGTATTACCCAGACGCCCGTCGTGCGACTGGGGCAGCCGGTGAAGGTTGGCCAAGTGCTGGCAGACGGTCCTGCGATCGATCATGGCGAACTGGCGCTCGGGAAGAACATCCTGGTGGCCTTCATGCCCTGGGGCGGCTACAACTTCGAAGACGCCATTCTCCTGAGTGAGAAGCTGGTGCGCGAAGATGCCTTTACCTCGATTCACATCGAAGAGTTCGAGCTGGAAGCGCGGGATACGAAGCTGGGCAAGGAAGAAGTGACCCGCGATATTCCCAACGTGGGCGAAGAGGCCTTACGAAGCCTCGACGAGAGCGGCATCATCCGGATCGGCGCTGAAGTGAAGCCCGGCGATATTTTGGTCGGCAAGGTCACCCCGAAGGGGGAGACGCAGCTGACGCCGGAAGAAAAGCTGCTGCGCGCAATCTTCGGTGAGAAGGCCGGTGATGTGAAGGATACCTCGTTGACGGTTCCTCCCGGTGTGGAAGGCATTGTCGTCGATGTGAAGATCTTCTCCCGCAAGGGGCTCGACAAGGATGAGCGCTCGAAGAGCATCGAGAGCGACGATCAGATGAAGCTGCAGCGCGATCACCATGAGGAGCTGCGGATCATCGACGAAGAAAAGACGAAGAAGATCCGCAAGCTGCTCCTGGGCAAGGTGGTGGGGCGTGACTTGATGGATCCGGATACGGGCGACGTCATTCTCAAGAAAAAGGGCAAGATGACCGCGGACGTGCTCAAGCGGCTGCCCGATGAAGCGTTGCGCCATATCATCCTGAGCGATCCGGATGAGCAGAAAGAATTGGAAGATGTCGAGCGTCGGGCGAAGGAGCAGATCGAGATTCTGCAGACGCTGTACGATGAAAAGGTCGGCCGCCTGAAACGCGGCGATGAGTTGCCTCCCGGCGTGATCAAGCTGGTCAAGGTCTACATCGCCATGAAGCGCAAGATTCAGGTCGGCGATAAGATGGCCGGACGTCACGGGAATAAGGGCGTGGTGTCCCGCGTGTTGCCGGAAGAAGATATGCCGTATTTGCCGGATGGAACGCCGGTGGAAATCGTGCTGAATCCGTTGGGTGTGCCGTCGCGTATGAACGTCGGACAGATTCTGGAGACGCACTTGGGCTGGGCCGCCAAGGCTCTGGGCATCAAGGTGGCGAGTCCGGTGTTCGACGGCGCGTCGGAAAAAGAAATCAAGGAACTGCTCAAGAAGGCCAAGCTGCCGACGAGCGGACAGAGCCAGCTGGTGGACGGGCGTACCGGAGAGACCTTCGGAAGTCCTGTCACGGTCGGGTATATGTACGTGCTGAAATTGCACCACTTGGTTGACGATAAGATTCACGCCCGGTCGATCGGTCCCTACTCGCTGGTCACCCAGCAGCCGCTGGGTGGTAAAGCGCAGTTCGGCGGTCAGCGGCTGGGAGAAATGGAAGTCTGGGCGCTGCAGGCCTATGGTGCCGCGTCCACCTTGCAGGAATTCCTGACGGTAAAGTCTGACGACGTGCCTGGCCGGTCGCGCATGTACGAGGCCATTGTCAAAGGCGAGCCATTCTTGGAACCTGGGTTGCCTGAGTCGTTTAACGTCTTGGTCAAAGAGTTGCAGAGTCTGGGGCTCGACGTCGAGCTGGTCAAGACGCAAGACTAACTGCTTGAGTGCCGGCCAGGCTGCCGGCATCAGAGGAGGTTGCTACCTTGGAAGGCGTATATTCATTATTCGAGAAACCGCGTGATTCGGTGTCGTTCGATTCGATGCGCATTCGCATCGCGTCGCCCGAGAAGATCCGGTCGTGGTCCTACGGCGAAGTGAAGAAGCCGGAAACGATCAACTACCGGTCGTTCAAGCCGGAAAAAGACGGATTGTTTTGCGCAAAGATTTTCGGTCCGATCAAGGACTGGGAATGCAATTGCGGCAAATATAAGCGCATGAAGCATCGCGGCATCGTCTGCGACAAGTGCGGCGTGGAAGTCATTCAGTCCAAGGTTCGCCGCGAGCGGATGGGCCATATCGAACTGGCGGCGCCGGTGGCGCACATCTGGTTTCTGAAGGGCGTGCCCAGCCGCATTGGGACGCTGCTCGACATGAGTCTGAAGCAGCTGGAAAAGATTCTCTACTTCGAAAGCTATGTGTGCGTCGATCCGGGATCGACGGATCTCTCCGAAAAGGAGCTGGTGCCGGAAGACAAGCTGCGGACGCTGCAATCCGAGTTCGGATCCAGCGGATTCAAAGTCGGGATCGGCGCCGATGCCATTCGTGAACTGCTCCGCAAGATCGACATCAATACGCTGTGGGATGAGATTCAGATCAAGGCCAAGACGTCGGCCTCCGCAGCGTTGAAGAAAAAGTACGCGAAGCGCTTGAAAGTGTTAGAGGCGTTCCGCAAGTCCGGAAACAAGCCAGAGTGGATGATTATGGATGTCATTCCGGTGCTGCCGCCGGAGTTGCGTCCGCTCGTGCCGCTGGACGGCGGCCGTTTTGCCACCTCCGATCTCAACGATCTGTACCGCCGCGTGATCAACCGGAACAACCGGTTGAAGCGCCTGATGGAATTGAAGGCGCCGGGAGTCATCATCCGCAATGAAATGCGCATGCTCCAGGAAGCCGTCGATGCGCTGTTCGATAACGGGCGTCGCGGACGGGCTATCCGTGGACCCAACAAGCGGCCGCTCAAGTCTCTGAGCGACATGCTGAAGGGAAAGCAGGGCCGGTTCCGTCAGAACCTGCTCGGTAAGCGCGTTGACTATTCCGGTCGTACGGTCATCGTGGTCGGCCCGGAGCTTCGTCTGCATCAGTGCGGCTTGCCGAAGAAGATGGCCTTGGAGCTGTTCAAGCCGTTCATCTTCCACAAGCTGGAAGAGCGTGGCGCGGCGACGACGATCAAGAGTGCCAAGCGGCTGGTCGAGAAGGAACGGCCGGAAGTGTGGGATGTGCTCGACGAGGTGATCCGGGAACATCCGGTGTTGCTGAACCGCGCGCCGACGCTGCACCGGCTGGGCATTCAGGCCTTTGATCCGGTCTTGGTGGAAGGCAAGGCGATTCGCTTGCATCCGCTGGTCTGCGCGGCGTTCAACGCCGACTTCGACGGAGACCAGATGGCGGTGCACGTGCCGTTGTCCGTTGAAGCTCAGGTCGAGGCCCGGGTATTGATGATGTCGATCAACAACATCTTGTCACCGGCCAATGGAAAGCCGATTGCGGTGCCCTCGCAGGACATGGTGTTGGGAGTGTATTGGCTTACGAAGGAGCGGCTTGGCGTCAAGGGAGAAGGCAAGATTTTTGGATCTCCCGAAGAAGTGCGTATCGCATTCGATGCGCGGGAAGTCGAAGAGCATGCTCGCATCAAGGTGCGTCTCAGCGGCGCGCTGGTGCAGACAACGGTGGGGCGTGTGCTGCTTTCAGAAATTCTTCCGGCCGGGATGCCCTTTGCGACAGCCAACAAGCTGATGACGAAAAAGGAAATGACCAAGTTGATCGACTCCGTCTATCGGCAGACGGGGCATCGTGAGACGGTGGTCTTCCTCGATAAGATCAAGGACATCGGATTCTTCTATGCGACCCGGGCGGGTGTGTCGATCTGTGTCGATAACATGCACATCCCGTCGAAGAAGGAAGATTTGATCGTCAAGGCGCAAAAGGAAGTCAACGAAATCGAGAAGCAGTACTCGGAAGGTTTGATCACCAACGGTGAACGGTACAACAAGGTGATCGACATCTGGGCGCATGTGACCGAGCAGGTGGCCAACGAAATGATGAAGGAGCTCGGCGCAGGCGGAGATCCCGGGAAGGCCGAATCCTTCAATCCTATCTTCATGATGGCGGATTCCGGCGCCCGAGGCAGCTCCCAACAGATCCGTCAGTTGGGCGGTATGCGCGGACTGATGGCGAAGCCGTCCGGTGAAATTATTGAAACGCCGATTACCGCGAATTTCCGTGAAGGCCTGACCGTGTTGCAGTACTTCATCTCGACGCACGGTGCCCGCAAAGGTCTGGCGGACACGGCGTTGAAAACGGCGAATTCCGGCTATCTGACGAGACGCCTCGTCGATATTGCGCAGGACGTGATTATTTATGAGATCGATTGCGGGACGCACGACGGAATCATGGTCAGTGCGCTGGTCGAAGGCGGCGAGGTCATTCAGCCGCTCGAAGAGCGCGTGCTCGGCCGCTTGGCCGCGGAGGATATCCGCGACCCTGTGACCGGAGAAATCATTGTGTCGCGCAACGAGGAAATCAACGAAGAGCGCACCAAGGCGGTGGTGGAAGCCGGCGTCGATCGTGTAAAGATTCGGTCGGTGCTGACCTGCCAGGCGCCCCGCGGCGTGTGTCAGGCCTGCTACGGCCGCGATCTTGCCCGCGGACGGCTGGTTGAAAAGGGTGAGCCGGTCGGTGTCATTGCGGCGCAGTCAATCGGTGAGCCTGGCACGCAGTTGACCATGCGGACGTTCCACATCGGTGGTACGGCGAGCAAGGTCGTCGAGCAAACGGTCCTTGAGGCCAAGCACGCAGGCCGCATCCGTTTCATGAGTTTCGACGCGAAGAAAAACGCCGATGTGCACAACGGCGCCATCGCCGTGCGCAATAAGGAAGGCGAGTGGGTCGTCATGAATCGCAATGCCAAGATTGCGATTGTGGACGAAAGCGGCCGCGAACGCGAAAAGTATCCGGTCGTGTATGGCGCCAAGATCAAGATCAAGGACGGCGACAAGGTTGAATTGGGGCAGAAACTGGTGGAGTGGGATCCGTACTCACTGACGATCCTGACGGAAGTCGGTGGTAAGGTTGCCTACGGAGATATTGTCGAAGGCGTGACGATGAAGGATGAGTTCGATGAAGTCACCGGGTTATCCCGTAAGGTGATCATCGAGCATTCCGGTCAGACGCTGAGACCGCGCGTGTCGATCAAGGATGAAGGCGGGAAGACCGCCAAGGTGGCGGCCGGCGCCAATGTTGCGCGGTATCTCCTGCCTGTAGGCGCTCACATTTTCGTGGAAAAGGGGCAGGAAGTGCACCCCGGCGATGTGTTGGCAAAGATCCCGCGCGAAACCACCAAGACAAAGGATATCACCGGTGGTCTGCCTCGCGTGGCCGAACTGTTTGAGGCGCGCAAGCCGAAAGAACAAGCCGTCATCAGTGAGATCGACGGCGAAGTCTCTTACGGCGGATTCGTCAAGGGCCAGCGGAAAGTGCTTGTCGATAACAAGATGGGCGATGTAAAGGAATACTTCATTCCGAAGGGAAAGCACGTTAATGTCCATGAGGGCGACTGGGTACGCGCGGGCGAGCCGTTGATGGATGGTTCGGCCAATCCGCACGACATTCTTGATGTGCTGGGTCCCAACGAATTGCAGAAATATCTCGTGGATGAAGTGCAGGATGTGTATCGCTTGCAAGGCGTGTCGATCAATGACAAGCATATCGAGATCATCGTTCGGCAAATGCTGCGAAAAGTGCGCATCGAAGATCCGGGCGATACCGAGTTCTTGCCCGGTAGCCAGGTGAGCAAGGCGCTTTTCGAAAAAGAAAATGAACGGGTTCTTGAGAAAGATGGAAAGCCTGCATTAGGAAAGCCCGTTCTCCTGGGTATTACTAAGGCGGCGTTGACTACGGACAGCTTTATTTCGGCTGCCTCGTTCCAGGAAACAACACGTGTATTAACGGAGGCGGCGATCAATGGCCGCGAGGATAATCTCCTCGGGCTGAAGGAGAACGTGATCGTGGGCCGCTTGATTCCTGCTGGCAGTGGCTTTGAGGAATATCGGGATACGTTTGTGATCAGTGAGAAGTCTGAGCCGGCGGCGGTGGCGGCTGCTCATGGAGCCGATTCTGCCGGTCATGAGCGTGTGGCGGCTGGTTCTGGAGAGGCGGCGAGATAATAATCAGGCTAAAAGTGCTGTGCGCCTGAAGGTCACTTGACAGGCGGCGGTTGCATCATTATAATCCGACGGCTCTGCAGATGAAGGCATCGCCGTTTGTGACTTTGATAAGGGTTTAAAAACAATGCCGACTATCAATCAGTTAGTGAGAAAAGGCCGGAATCTCGTCAAGGCCAAAACGAAGAGTCCAGCTCTGAAGGGATGCCCGCAGAAGCGCGGGGTTTGTCTCAGGGTGTACACGACCACCCCGAAGAAGCCGAACTCAGCTTTGCGTAAGGTGGCTCGTGTGCGGTTAACGAACGGAATGGAGGTCACGACCTATATTCCCGGTGTTGGCCATAACTTGCAGGAGCACTCAATCGTGCTGGTGCGCGGCGGACGCGTGAAAGACTTGCCGGGTGTTCGGTATCACTTGGTGCGCGGTGCGCTTGATGCGGTAGGTGTGGCTGATCGTAAGCAGAGTCGTTCGAAGTACGGCGCGAAGCGGCCGAAGTAGTTTGCGGAACTAACGAGAAAGAGATTCTCACATGCCAAGAAGTAGATTTTTAGATCAGCGTGAAGTGCTCCCCGATGTGCGGTATCGAGACAAGCTTGTCGGGAAGTTTGTGAATACCCTTATGAGTGGTGGGAAGAAGAGCACTGCTGAGCGGATTTGTTATGGTGCCTTCGATTCGATCCAGGAGAAGACTGGCAACGATCCGCTGAAAGTGTTCAAGGCGGCCATTGATAATGTGAAGCCGGTTGTTGAGGTGAAGTCTCGCCGGGTTGGCGGCGCTTCTTATCAGGTTCCGGTTGAGATTAGGCCTGCTCGGAGAATTTCTCTGGCGCTTCGCTGGCTGGCTGAATATTCGCGCACGCGCGGCGGTAAGAGCATGCGTGAACGGTTGGCGGCCGAGTTGCTGGACGCGTCGAATAATACCGGGGCCTCCGTGAAAAAGCGGGAAGATGTGCATCGGATGGCAGAGGCGAATAAGGCCTTCGCGCATTATCGCTGGTAACGTCGTTCCGTGCTGCAGTTGAGCCGTCCTGCGATTCGCGGGTTCGGGGTGTCTGAATCGCAGTGTCGTTGTTCGGCTTAACGTGCGGCACGTGTGTTTTTTTAGGGGATTGAAGTGGCTAGGCAAACATCGTTAGAAAATACCAGAAACATCGGCATCATGGCTCATATTGATGCCGGCAAGACGACGACCACCGAGCGGATTCTCTTCTATACGGGAATGACGCACAAGATCGGCGAAGTCCATGAGGGCGCCGCGACTATGGACTGGATGGAGCAGGAGCGCGAGCGCGGCATTACGATTACCGCCGCGGCCACGACCTGCTTCTGGCGCGATCGGCGCATTAATATTATCGATACTCCCGGTCACGTCGATTTTACGATCGAGGTGGAGCGGTCTCTTCGTGTGCTCGATGGCGCGGTTGCGGCGTTTGACTCGGTGCAGGGTGTGGAGCCGCAGTCTGAGACGGTGTGGCGCCAGGCGGATAAGTATCACGTTCCTCGTATTGCCTTCATGAATAAGATGGACCGGATCGGCGCGGACTTCTTCGCGAGCGTGCAGTCCATTATCGATCGATTGGGCGCGAATCCTGTCCCGATTCAGATTCCGATTGGCCGTGAAGGTGAATATCGCGGCACCGTCGATCTGGTGAAGATGAAGGGGTTCTTTTACGACGATGAGACGTTGGGTGCCAAGTATGTCGTCGGTGATATTCCTGAAAATCTCGCCGCGCAGGCGAAGGAATATCGCGAGAAGATGATCGATGCCGTGGCTGAGTTCGATGAGCAGGTCATGGAGAAGTATTTGAATGGCCACTCGTTGACGGAAGAAGAGATTATGCGGGCGATCCGGGCAGGGACGATCGCCATGAAGATTACTCCGGTGTTGTGCGGGTCTGCGTTTAAGAATAAGGGTGTTCAGCAATTGCTCGACGCGGTCGTTGATTACCTCCCCTCTCCTCTCGATATTCCGCCTGTGAAGGGCATTGATCCGAATACTGGCAATGAGGTTGAGCGGAAGCCGGATGATAGCGATCCGTTCTCGGCTCTTGCTTTTAAGATGATGACTGATCCGTTTGCCGGTCAGTTGGTGTTTTTCCGCGTCTATTCAGGCACGCTAAAGACAGGATCTCCGGTCTTGAACGTGACGAAGGGGACGAAGGATCGAATCGGCCGCCTCCTGAAGATGCACGCAAATAAGCGGGAAGAAATTGATGTTGCCTATGCCGGAGACATTTGTGCTGCCGTTGGTCTCAAGGGCGCGACAACGGGAGATACGCTGTCTGAGGAAAAGCAGCCGGTTCTTCTGGAGGTAATGAAGTTTCCTGAGCCGGTCATTGCGATGGCGATTGAGCCAAAGACGAAGGCCGACCAGGAGAAAATGGGCTTTGCCCTTCAGAAGCTGGCGCAGGAAGATCCTTCCTTTCGGGTTCGCACCGATGAAGAGACGGCGCAGACCATCATTGCAGGCATGGGTGAATTGCATCTCGAGATCATCGTCGATCGTATGCTCCGTGAGTTTAAGGTTGAAGCCAATGTCGGAAAGCCAGAGGTTGCATTCCGTGAATCGATCCGTCGGAAGGCTGAAGCGGAGTCAAAGTACGTCAAGCAGACTGGGGGGCGCGGTCAATACGGGCATGTCGTGCTGACGGTGGAGCCGGCCGAGGTTGGCAAGGGCTTTGAGTTTGTGAATAAGATTGTCGGCGGAGTCATCCCGAAGGAGTTTATTCCTGCCGTTGAAAAGGGTGTCAGGGAGCGGTTGGATGCGGGTGTGATCGCCGGGTATCCATTGCGTGATATTCGCGTAACGCTTACGTATGGCTCTTACCACGATGTCGATTCGAATGAAATGGCGTTCAAGATCGCCGGATCTATGGCGTTTGCCGATGCCTGTAAGAAGGCTGATCCTGTGTTGCTCGAGCCTATTATGAAGGTTGAGGTGCTGGTCCCTCAGGAGTTTATGGGGGATGTGATTGGTAACCTGAATGGTCGGCGCGGCAAGGTGCAAGGGATGAAGGTTCGTGCCGGAGCTCAGGCAATCGAGGCGTCGGTTCCGTTGAGTGAGATGTTTGGTTATGCGACTGACTTGCGCTCTCGTACTCAGGGGAGAGCGACTTATAGCATGGAGTTCGATCGGTACGAGCAGGTTCCCCGCCAGATTTCAGAGGGGATTATTGCCAAGTATCGTGGCGAGTAAGTGTTGACCGTTTAGTACGTGTAGAGGGAGGGAGTTGGTATGGCGAAGGCGAAATTTGAGCGGAAGAAGCCGCACGTAAACATTGGGACGATCGGGCACGTGGACCATGGCAAGACGACGCTGACGGCGTCGTTGACGAAGATTTGCGCCGATCGCGGCATGGCGAAGTATGTGCCGTA
>JAVYIN010000001.1 GCA_035968315.1 Nitrospira sp. | reverse complement strand
ATCGGGCCTATCTCGACATGGGGCTCCAAGAAGTGCTGAAGCCGTTGCGGGCGCAGCAGGGCGGGGTGCTGATCGATGTGAAGAGTGTCTTTGACCCGGCAACGGTGCCGGCGGGCATTAGGTATTGGCGGCTCTAGGGGAGTCCGAACCCAGTCTGAGGAGAAAGGCATGTGCGGTTGATGATTCAGTTGGGAGCGCGGTTAATGCTGAGATAGACCCTTCCGCTATGTTCGTCCTTTCTGAGGGTTATCCCATCGGTTTGCACCGGTACTATCGTCGGTGAATTGAGGACCCCAGTTCCCATACCGTAGTCCGGCTTGCAGGTGGGAATGCCAGCACCAGCAGTTTTTAAGATTAAGAATTTAGGGTTTATGAGGGCTCTCAAACGGCGGGCGGACGGCCATTGGCGGTGGGAGCATGATTCCTGTGCCTTCCTCTGCAAAGGAGAAGGGGGGGGGCGGATCAGGTAAGCTACTCAAGAGGTGAGAAGACTCAAGAGGCCATACTTTCGAGGAGTAGGTTGTTCTCAGAAGGGGGATATCGGAATCAGTATCCCGATGATATACATAAAAATAAGCCCCCGTTAGGCCCATGTCGGAGGTGCGTTTGGGCCAGGGAATAGCATGGTGCAACCAGGAAGGCAGGAGTGGCGGTGTGGATTCTCGACTGTATGAGAGCACAATATGAGCAAGACTGATGAAAATGTGGTCATTATCGGTGGCGGGCCGGCTGGTCTGACAGCTGCCTACCAGCTCTGCAAGGCTGGGCGAAAATCGGTTGTCTTGGAAAAGGACTCGATTCTGGGTGGCATCTCCCGGACGGTGAACCATCGTGGCTACCATTTCGACATCGGTGGCCACCGGTTCTTTACCAAGGTTGGGGCGGTAGACAAACTGTGGCGCGAAATTCTGCCCGACGAGGAGTTTCTTCATCGGCCGCGGCTCTCACGGATTTATTACAATAGAAAGTTTTTCTTCTATCCTCTGAAACCGCTGAATGCCTTCTTGGGCCTGGGGGTCTGGAACAGTATCTCGATCGGCTGCAGTTACGTGTGGGCGCAGATTTTCCCCCAGCTGCCGGAAGATAATTTTGAGCAGTGGGTGTCCAATCGGTTTGGCCAGCGCCTGTACCGCACATTTTTCAAGACGTATACCGAGAAAGTGTGGGGGATGCCGGCGCATACGATTGCCGCAGAATGGGCCGCGCAGCGTATTAAAGGGCTCTCCCTCCTGGTCGCGGTGAAAAACGCCTTGCTGAAGCAAAATGGCGCAGGCGAGTCTGTGGTCAAGACGCTGATCGACTCCTTTCATTACCCGAAACGCGGGCCAGGCATGATGTGGGAGGCGGTTGCGGATAAAGTAAAAAAAGAGGGGAGTGAGGTCTTGCTGGAAAGCGAGGCCCGGAAGATCTCGTGGCAGGGCAATCAGGTTGTGAGTGTCGATGTCGATGTGCGTGGCCGCCGAGAGGTGCTTCGTGGGGCACACTACATCAGCAGCATGCCGATCAGGGAATTGATCCAGCGTTTCGATCCGCCGGTTCCCGAGCCCATACGCGATGCGGCCGATCGGCTTCGGTATCGCGATTTTCTCACGGTGGCGCTGATTGTGAACCAAGAGCAGCTCTTTCCTGACAATTGGATCTATATTCATGATGAGCAGGTCAAAGTCGGCCGGATTCAGAATTTTAAAAACTGGAGCCCCGATATGGTTCCCGACCCCAGCAAAACCTGTCTGGGGCTTGAGTACTTCTGCTTCGAGGGCGACGGGTTGTGGTCCATGAGCGATAAGGATTTGATCGAGCTGGCCAAACGAGAAGTCGAACGCATCGGGATCGCGAAAGCGGCGGATGTCGAAGATGGGGCCGTCGTGAGAATGCCCAAGGCCTATCCGGTCTATGACGCGCATTATCGAGACGCCCTGACTACACTTAGAGGGTTTCTCGATCAGTTCGCCAACTTTCAGGTGGTCGGTCGCAACGGCATGCATCGGTACAACAATCAAGACCACTCGATGTTGACGGCGATGCTGGCAGTTGAAAATATCATGGGTGCGCGCCACGATCTGTGGCAGGTCAACGGCGAGCAGGAATACCATGAGGAAACGACAAGCCGGGTTGATGAGGGGAAGGCGCAATTGAAGGCCGTGGAGACTACGCAGCCCTTAGTGCCCCAGCCGGTGGCGGTTTCCGGCACCGAACGTCTCGTGCTTGCGTTTGCCAAAATGGACAAGTTGGCATTTGCCACCGCATTGGGGACGGTCTCGGGCTTGACCCTGACGCTGGCTACCTTGTGGCTGGTGATCAAAGGCGGAGAGCACGTTGGACAAACGCTTCAGCTGTTAGACCAGTTTTTCCCCGGCTATACCGTTACGGGGCTGGGAGCCCTGGTGGGATTTGGGTATGGGTTCGCGACCGGCTTTCTGTGGGGCTGGCTGTATGCCTACCTCCGAAACTTCTCGCTGGGCCTTGTCATTTATCGCGCCAGACGAGAAGCCGAGATGATGTCGTTCCAGAAGTTTTTGGATCACTACTGACCCTGTAGGGTAGAGGAGCCTTCGTATGTCGTCATTTACCCAATCGGAAGATGAAAAGCTGTTCAATGCGATACTTCGTATCAATAGCAAAATGTTCGGACTCGTGCTGGGCCTGTTGGCCGGATCGACCATCTTCATTGCCACCAACTGGCTTGTGCTCAAAGGCGGGCAGATATCCGAGGGAGGGCATGTCCTGATCGGGCCTCATCTGCAGTTGCTGAGCCAGTTTTTCCTCGGCTATTCCGTGTCCTTTGTCGGCAGTCTGATCGGATTTGCGTATGGGTTTGCCTGTGGCACCCTGGCAGGGGCCGCGATCGGCAGTATTTACAATAAACTCGTCCAATACAGAAACCCGAAAGGATGAGCACGCCCATGAAGTTCGGACTGATTGGGGCCGGCTGTATCGGGCAGCTTCGGGCCAAAGCGCTGGCGCAAGCCGAGGGGTGTGCGTTGTCGGCCATTACTGATGTCGATCCGGCGCGCGCGCGCGCCATGGCGCCATCATCGGACGTCAAGATTGCTCAAGATGTCAACGCGATGCTCGCGCTGGCTGATCTGGATGCCGTCATTGTTTCGACTCCCCCGCAGTTTCACGAGGATATCGTCATCAGCGCCCTCAAAGCCGGGAAACATGTCCTCTGCGAAAAACCGCTGGCCAACACGGTAGAGGCTTGCCGGCGCATGGTGGCCGCCTCGAGGGCGAGCGGGCGGGTACTTGCGACCGGATTTAACCATCGGTACTTTCCGCAAATCCAATACCTTAAACAGGCGATCGACTCGGGGCTCATCGGAGAGTTGGATCACGTCCGTGCTTTTGCCGGGCACACCGGCCTTTCAGAATTTCGGAACCCATGGGAATACGACAAGAACGTCATCGGCGGCGGCGCATTGATGGATGTGGGCATTCATATCATCGACCTCACTCGGTATGTGTTGGGTGAGGTTGAAGAGGTCTACGGATTCACGTCGAATCGGGTGTGGAACTTGGGTGCCTCGGAGGACAACGGGATTGCGCTGCTGCGAAATCCCCAGGGGAAATATGCCGTGTTGCAGGCGACCTGGACGGAGTGGAAGGGGTACCGGTTTTTTCTGGAGGCCTACGGGACCAAGGGCATGGTGCGTGCCTACTATGCGCCGATGATGAATCTTCTCATTACGCAGGACAAGCCGGGCGGACGCCGGAAACGGACAGTCCGCCTGTATCCGATGACCATGCTGCGGGAAAAGTTTACCGGCTGGCAGTCGTCGGTTATCCGTATGTTTACACAGGAGTTCACGGATTTTCTTCGTCTGACACGGGGGGAGCCGAGTGCGATCGCGGATGGCCTGGCCGGTTACAGAGCGGTGGAAATCGCGAACGCGGTGTATCGAAGCCATCGGGACCGCAGCGTGATCCGGCTGGCCGAAGATATTTAGGCTCACACGTGCAGAGAGATCTACGATGACCACCATCAATTCCGGCCATGCTGAGTTCAAAATCCAAGATGCGGCGAGTTACAACCAGGTTGCGCAGCAGTTTGACCGGCTGGTAAGCCGGCTGTCCGCTCCGATGGCGGCTCGCCTTGTCGCATCCGCTGAACTCGCGTCGGATCACTGCGTCCTGGACGTCGGTACTGGAACGGGAATTGTCGCATTTCGTGCGGCTGCGGTGATGGGTGCCTTTGGCAAGGTGGTCGGGATTGACTTGTCAGACGGTATGCTAGAGGTCGCGAGGCGAAGCGCGGCAGACCAAGGGGTTGCGGATCGCGTGGAGTTTCGGAAAATGGATGCGGAGTTGTTGGACTGCCCGGACGGTTCGTTCGATAGAGTGCTGTCCCTGTTTGCCCTGCGGCATTTCCCTCATCCCGATGCGGCGTTAAAGGAAATGCATCGGGTACTCCGTCCCGGGGGGCGGCTGGTTGTTGCGGTCGGGAGCAGCGCGCCATGGTTTTCCGGCGTGGGCTTGGTTCATCGGGTAAAGCTCGTGCCGCAGATTGTGCGCCGCTTTCAGGGGAAGCAACTCGTGGCCTGTGAGTTTCTCGATGGATTGGTCGAAGCCTATGTCCCTGCTTCCCAAAGGAACGAAGAAGCTGGCTGGACACATGAACATGGGCGTATGCAGCAATCAGTGCCGGCATTGATTCGAGCCGCCGGGTTCCACGACATTCGCTCGGAATGGCACGGACAGCAGACGGTCGTGGAAACGCCCGAAGAGTTTTGGGATCTGCAAACGACCTTCTCTTCATTGTCAAGAAAACGTCTTGCCGACGCCTCTCCGGAGATTCGGTCGCGTGTCCGGCAGGAATTTGACGCGACGTGCCGTGAGGTGCTGTCTCGCGGAGGGGAATTGGTCTACCCGACCGGGGCCTTGCTGGTGTCCGGTTGTCGTGCATGACATCGTTGCGCTGAACCTCGAAATCGTTGGCCGAATGGCAAGGGGACGGTCGTCATGAACAAGAGAGCGATGCAGCAGCTCGGTATTGCGGCCATCAGCGGCGTGCTGACGGCCGCGGTATTTTTTGCGGTGGACGCCAAAGACTCCACCTTTCGATTGAGCATGGCGACGGCCTATGTCGGATTGGCGCTGATCGGACTCTCGCTCATCATAGGCCCCCTGAATGTGCTGAGAGGGCGTCCCAACCCTGTGAATACGTCCTTGCGCCGAGACATCGGTATTTGGGGCGGCATCGTGGGGCTCGTGCATACGGTGGTGGGCTTGCAAGTTCATATGGCCGGGCGGTTCTGGATTTACTTCCTCTATCCGCGTGAAGAGAGTCACCTGATTCCCTTTCGATACGATCTGTTCGGGTTGGCCAACTACACTGGCCTGGGAGTTGCCCTCGTGCTGGGTCTCTTGCTGAGCTTGTCACGCGATGCAGCGGTGAAGCGTCTTGGGCCTCAGCGATGGAAATGGTGGCAACGATGGAATTATGCCGGATTTGCTCTAATCGTGCTGCACGGGGCGGTGTACCAGTTCCTCGAAAAGAGAATGGCGAGCTTTGTTCTTCTCTTTGCGATGGCAATTCTTCTTGTCGGGGCACTGCAGGCTATGGGCGTTCGGGTAACGAGGCATTCCCTGCAGACGTATGACCATAGTGAGAATTGATAACGATGCAAGACGCTGGCAGGCCAAAGATCCTCGTGCTGTCTCGGAATTATCCGAATGATGTCCTTGACGGTTTAGGGCTCTGGGTGAAGCGTCTTGTGCATCAGTGCGCAGCACAATGCGACTTTTCGGTAATATCGCCTGTGCCGTATGTGCCCCCACTGCCGGTTCCAGAGTACTACCATCGCTTTCGGAAGATTCCGAAGATGTCGGACTCGGATAGTAACATGTCGGTTTTTCATCCGCGTTTCTTGGTTGGCCCAGGCATGCTGTTTCAATGCACAGAGGCGGCCATGTATTACCTGGCCATCAAGTCGCAAGTTGCGAAGCTTCGTGAAGCTTTTCCTTTTGATCTTATTCATGCGCATTTTACTTATCCGGACGGAGTGGTTGCGGCGTTGTTAGGCCGGCGATACGGCGTTCCAGTGGTTATTACCGAGCATGCGTTGTGGCGCCCTCATCGTATGGAGAATTCTCGACTGGTCAGGCGTCAGGCTATCTGGGCGGTTCAGAATAGTACATTTCATATCGCCGTCAGCCGTTCCGTGAAGGCAAGCATCGAGTACTTCACAGGAACTTCTGAACATATCAAAACGATTCCGGTCGGCGTAGATGGAGCGATGTTCAGGCCGTCTTCGAATAGCAGGCCTAACCCGAACCAAATTCTTTATGTCGGGTTTCTGAATCACAATAAAGGCGTCGATGTTTTATTGCGAGCCATGAGCCACCTGTTAAAAGTGAATCCGCAGGCTCAATTGGTGTTGGTCGGAGGAAGCTTTTACAGGAACACGAACCGGCAAGAGCGGCAGTTACGTCAGCTGGCCAAGGAACTCGCTCTCGATGGGTGTGTAAAGTTCGTGGGCTACAAGACCTCTCACGAGGTTGCCAGGTATATGAGGGAAAGCGCGGTTCTTGTCCTGCCGAGCCGTGGTGAGAGTTTCGGCGCGGTGTTAGTGGAGGCGCTTGCGTGCGGCACTCCGGTCATTGCGACTCGATGCGGGGGGCCGGAGGATGTCGTGACCGATGACGTTGGCATGCTTGTGTCGCCAGAGGACGAGCATGAACTTTCTCGGGCGATGGAAACGATGCTGTGTCGCCGAGATCAATTCAAGCCTGAGCGGCTTCGAGCCTATGCGATGGAGCGATTTTCCTGGGAGCGAGTGGCGGCCCAAACGGTTGAACTGTATGGTGAAGCCTTAGGGAGTGCGACTCAACTTCAAGGCGCTGCCTTCAACGGGAGGCGGGCGTCAGTTAGTTGTTAGGATTTCTTTTGGGAGTGACGAGCGTATGGAATTAGCGGTCAACGGACTTCGCCTCGTTGGGAAACGATATGGCGTTGGCCGATATATAGAGTATTTGTTGTCTCATTGGGGTGCGATGTCGCATCCATTTTCTCGAATCGTCGTCTATACACCGGAAGCGATTGATCTCGATCTGGGTAAATATCCCACCATCGAGCATCGAATCGTTCCGACGAGGTTTTCTCATGGCTATTGGGAACAGATTGTGTTGGCAAAGCTTCAACGACAACACGGCCTGCTCTTTTGCCCGAGTTACGTGGCGCCAATACTCAGCCGGGGGAAAATTGTACTGACGCATTTAGGCTCGTATGAAGCGATGCCCTCGGCTTTCCCGCTCGTTGAGCGGTGGAAGAGCCGGCTGCTCTATCAGTTCAGTGCGCAACGGGCGGATGTGATCATTACCGTGTCTGAATCTTCCAAGAGGGATATTGCGAGTTTTTATAAGATTCCACCGGAAAAGATTCGGGTGATCTATTTGGGGGTGGATCCATTGTTTAGGCCGATTCTGGACCGCGATATCATTGCGTCGACCCGTGAGCGGTATTTTGGCCCTGACCGACCGTATATTCTTTTTGTGGGCAAGCTCTCCGCTCGGCGCAACATCCCAGAACTCGTGAGTGCCTTTGCTGAGCTGAAGCGAACACGAGGGATCCCTCATGGCTTGCTGCTGGTCGGACCAGATAGTGTGGGGCACAATGTCTCACGTTTAGCGAAGCAGTATGGCGTGGAAAAGGATGTGATCCATCAAGCGTTCGCATCTCACGAAGATCTCGTGAACATATACAATGCCGCGGGCTTGTTTATCTATCCATCCTCCTATGAGGGATTCGGCATCCCGGTTCTGGAAGCAATGGCCTGCGGAGTGCCGACGATTACCTTGCAGAATTCGTCTTTCCTAGAGTTTGCCGCAGGAACGGCGTATTTGGCGCCGGATGGCAGTAAGGACGAGCTGGTGAAAGCGATGGATGCTGTGTTGGGTTCGGCTGATCTGCAAGCCAAGATGCGGCAGGATGGTCCCCGCCGTGCGCAGGATTTCGGATGGGCCTCGATTGCACGTCAAACCATGGATGTTCTCAGTCGTGTGGGCAAGAGCTGAGAAGGAAGACGTCCATGATCTATCAACTCAGTTGCCGTCCTATTGATGGCGATGATCGAGAGGGCGACCGATGAATCTTGTAATGATGTCGCCTCAAGTAACGGCGAAGACGATGCGGTTTTCTAAGGTCATAATCTTAAATCCTCCAGACCCTCCCGGTTATGTCGCCAATCGTGACTCAATGGGAGGATTCGGGCAGTTATTTCCGATCGGGGCTCCCACCATGCCTCCATTGGATTATCCTTATCTCGTAAGCTATCTGGCTGAGAAGAGCGTGCCGATCGAAGTGCTTGAATCTCAGGGGCTAAGTCTGGCGCAAGAAGATGTGGTGCGGAGGGTCATGGAAATCGCTCGATCGAGCGTGTCCGGACCCGTGCTGGTTGTTGCGCGAGTGTCGGCGCCGGCTTTGGACTGGGAGCTTTCGGTTTGCGGCGCGATAAAGCATGCTGTCCCTGCGGCGTCGATGGCCGTGTATGGACCTGTGGTTCCACACGTGTTGGTGCGCCTTCAGCAGGAGTCGTGGCTGGACTATCTCATTCAAGGCGAGCCTGACGAAACGGTTTATGAAATGGCCACGGGGATGCCCGAAGCGAACATCCTGGGGCTGTCATATCGCGACAAACATGCGTGGGTTGAATCTCACCCGCGGCAGTTCATGAAGAAGCTCGATGATCTTCCATTCCCGAAGTGGGAGTTGCTGCCCTATCGGCGGTATACCCTTCCTAAATCTTCCACGACTGCCGCCGTGCCGTTTTTGCCAATGGTGACGTCGCGGGGGTGTCCGTTCGGATGTCACTATTGTCCCTATCCCGTCTCGCAGGGACTTCCCTGGCGGTATCGTTCGCCGCAGAACGTGGTGGATGAGATTGAGCATCTCGTGAAAGACCTGGGAATTCAGTACATCCTCTTTCGCGATCCGATGTTCTCGATGAAAGAAGGGCGAGTGCGGGAAATCTGCGCCGAGATACAGCGGCGGAATCTCCGGCTGAAGTGGAAATGCGAAACCCGTCCGGATTGCCTGGACGAGGAAACCGTAAAAGCCATGGCGGCTGCAGGGTGCGACGGAATTAATTTCGGCGTGGAAAGCGTTGAAGTCGAAATCCAGTCCGGCGTAGGGCGAAAGCCGATTCCAAAGGAAGAGATCATCGCGATGACGGCAATATGCCGGCAGTACGGCATCAAGACATTTTGCTTCTTCATTATCGGCCTTCCTGGAGATACACGGGAGACGATTTTGAACACGATCGAATTCGCCATTCAGTTGCGGGCCAATTGGGTTCAGTTCACGGCTGCCACCCCCTTTATCGGCACAAAGCTCCGTGAATGGGCCGTGAGCCAGGGGCTCGTTACCTCAACGGAGTATGCCTACATCAATAGCCATGAAGCCACGGTTGGGAATGAAAACCTTTCCAAGCGCGAGGTGGAGAGGCTCCACCATCTCGCCAAGTTCTTCGAGCGCTACTTGATTAATCGATTTGGAATTCTCAAGGACGCGAATCGTCCTGGGATCTTCTATCGGACAGCGCGCGCGGGCGCCGACGTGGTCACAAACGGGATCGCCAGAATGCTGTTTGCGCTGGGGCGGTTGGGGTTGTAACGTCACTCAGTTTCCGGCTGCAAATAGGGTAAGTGGTTGGCTCGCAGAGGGGGAAGCGCGGTCACATGAAAGTTTTGGTTACTGGAGCGACAGGGTTTTTGGGAACACATTTGGTTCCCCGGCTAGTAGCGGAAGGCCATTGCGTTCGCATTCTCATAAGACCCACCTCTCCACAGGCCTATTCTGAAGATTGTCCTGTAGAACGAGTCACGGGTGATGTGACCGACCGAGCAAGCGTCGGTAAGGCGATTCGCGGCTGTGATTGGGTTATCCATGCAGCCGCCAATCTCAGCTATTGGGGGCGAGATCAAGTGTCGTTGGAGCAGGTCAATGTCGAGGGGACGCGGAATGTGGCGCAGTTGTGTCGGCAAGAAGGGGTGAAGCGACTTCTTCACGTGAGTTCCGTGGCGGCGGTCGGCATTCCCGATTCGCCGGATCATCCCGCGAATGAAGAATTTTCATTTAATTTGGACGGCAAGGAGTTGCCCTATCACTTCTCCAAGCGTAAGGCCGAACAAATCGTTCTCGGTGAGGTTGAGCGAGGGCTCGATGCCGTAATCGTCAATCCAGCCTCAATTTTTGGGCCAAACGGCAAGAGCTATCGTGGATCGGATATGTTTCAGAAAGTACGGAGAACGAGAGTTGTCCCCTATTTTACAGGCGGTATATGTGTGGTGCATGTAGAAGATGTCGTAAGCGGGATCCAAGCGGCACTGCGCCGTGGTTCCAGCGGGCAGCGATACATTCTCGGCGGTGACAATATCACGCTGCGGAGTTTGGCGGAGCTAACGGCCGCCGCTATGGGCCTTCGCCGAACGTTTGTGCCTGTTTCGCCATTCGTGACGGCATTGGCCGCGATGATTCTGGAGCCATGGGGGCGCTTGCGAGGACGCCGACCGTATATCACGCACGTCACTCACTACTGTGCGAGTCGGTACCATTATTATAGTTCGGAGAAAGCCGGTCGGACGCTTGAGTATGTTCCGCGAACATTTCGTGCGATTCTCGAGGAGTGCTTGCACATGCATATGTGTTAGCGGTTGTGCCTCGTTACGGGTATTCCGAACAGGGCCGTGAGCGAGCCGAGCGTTTTTCCTGGGAGGCTGTGGCCAGGGAAACGAGGCATATCTTGGATCGCGAGGCCGTTAAAGAAGATCAGGGCTGATATTTCTAAGAGGAGGTAGGTGATGAGTTATTGGAGCAAGAAGCCGGTATTGGTTACAGGCGGCGCGTCTTTTATCGGGAGCCATTTGGTGGACAAGCTGGTGAGCCTGGGCGCGGCGGTGCGGGTTGCCGACGATTTGTCCAGCGGCCGGCTGGAAAACTTGAAGGACAGCATCGGCCGGATCGAGTTTCTGAAAGGGGATCTGCGAGACCGCGATTTCACGAAGAAAAGCATGGAAGGGATGCAGGTGGTCTTCCATCTTGCGGCCTGCCATGGAGGCCGGGGGTTTATCGATACCCACCCTGCAGACTGCGCGTCGAATCTTGTTCTCGACGGGATTGTTTTCGATGAAGCCTGGCGAGCAAAAGTCGACAAGGTGTGCTTCGCCAGTTCGGCTTGTGTATATCCGGTCCAGCGCCAGGTGAAGCCGGTGGCCGGGAATACGGTCTATCTGAAGGAGGAATGGGCGAATCCGTTCAAGGAGGGTTGCGCCAGCTCTGATGGAGAATATGGCTGGGCGAAGCTCATGGGGGAAATGACTCTGCAGGCCTATTGGAAGCAGTATGGACTCAAGTCCGTATCCTGCCGGTTGTTCACGGTGTATGGAGAGCGGGAAAACGAGAGCCATGCCGTCATTGCATTGATCGCGAAGGCGTTTATCAGGATGGATCCGTACGAAATCTGGGGTGATGGACAGCAAGATCGCAACTTTACCTATGTGGGCGATATTGTCGACGGAATGATTCTGGCCGCTGAAAAAGTAGAGGATGCCTCCCCGGTGAATATCGGGACGGCCGAGCATGTGAAGATCATCGATGCGGCAAACATGATGTTTGCCCAAACGGGCTTTACTCCCAAGAAGATTCATTTCGATACAACCAAGCCAGTCGGTGTGTATAGCCGGGCCGCCGACTTGACGAACACACGCGCGGTCCTCAAGTGGGAGCCGGGGATGAAATTCGAAGAAGGACTGCGGCGAACCATCAAGTGGTACTACGAAACCCACTCCGTGCAGGATGTGGCGGCCCGTTTGGGCGTGCTGCTCACTGAACGGTAGATTGGTACAGGCGAGAAACGAAGAGGTCATGACAGGCGGGAGTTCGACAGCGCCGCTGGTGTCGATTATCGTGCCGGTCTTCAACGGCGAAGACTATTTGCGAGAGAGTCTCGACTCGATCCTGGCTCAGACTTATCCCCGAATAGAAATCGTTGTGCTCGATGATGCGTCGACCGACCGGACGCCGGAGATTATCGCGTCGTATGGCGACAGGGTTCGGTATCGCCGGATTCCGGAGAATCGCGGGCAATACGTGAACGATAATGAGGCGATCGCCGCCGCGCACGGTGAGTACATTGCCATCTATCATGCGGACGATGTCTACGACCCGTGTATCGTGGAAAAAGAAGTCGCAGCGCTGGAGCGGTATCCCGAGGCTGGCGCAGCCTTTTGCAAGGATATCTTCATCGATTTGGAGGGGCATGAGGTCGGCAGGCTACAGATACCCAGGGAAGTGCAAGGGGGGCATCCGCTCAGTTACCCGGTCGTTTTCAATGCGCTGTTGACGTACAAAAATCACTTTTTGCGTTGTCCCAGTTGCCTCGTGCGCGCATCGGTGTACCGGGATGTCGGCACCTATCGGCAGGACCAGTTTCATAATACGGCAGATCTGGAAATGTATCTTCGGATCGCCAGGAAATATCCGCTGGTCGTCGTCGATGAGTATCTCTTTCGTTATCGGCGCGGCCATTCCGCCATGTCGTCGAGATACCGGCATCTCCGCCAGAAGGCGGAGAATTTCTTCATGATTATGGACCGCTATCTTGCGGATGGAGGCAAGGCGCTGGCAACGTCCCGTGCCTTGGCCGAGTATGAGGCGCACCGGGCTGAAGATCTGTTGATGGTGTCGGTCAATCATTACATCCTTGACCAGCGCGCAGCGGCACGGAACATGTTGAGGCAGGTGCGGGCCTGCCGGATTCTTGTCGGGCACCAGATCCAGCGTGGGCGGTTGATGTTGTTGTATCTGGCGATGCAGATGCTGGCGCGCATGCCGAGAATCGGATTCATCGCAGAGTGGAGTTATCGGCGCTGGCACTCGGGAGTCGATCAAGCCAAAAGGGGACGGAGCGATGTGCGGCATAGTCGGAGTGGTGTCGTCCGCTCCCGTTGAACGGAAACACATTGAGGTGATGCGCGACTCCATGATCCACCGCGGGCCGGATGCCGCCGGCATCTGGCTGTCACCGGACGCGCTCGTCTGTCTCGGACATCGGCGGCTGGCCATTGTGGATCTCTCTCCGGAGGCCAATCAGCCCTTTGTATCCGGTGACGGACGGTACATCGTCACGTTCAACGGCGAAATCTACAACTATCGGAGCGTCCGTGAAGAGTTGACCGGGCGAGGTGTAGATTTTCGAACCACCTCCGATACGGAAGTGCTGATCGAGGCGTTTCGCTATTGGGGGCAGCAGTGTGTGGACAAGCTATCCGGCATGTTTGCCTTCGCTATTTGGGATCGCACGGAACGACAGCTGTTCTGCGCCCGCGATCGGGTGGGGGAAAAGCCGTTCTACTATGCGGTACTCGACGGATGTTTCATCTTCTCCTCAGAATTGAAAGCGCTGACCCAGTGGCCTGGATTTCGCAAGCGGATTCATTATCCGGCGCTAGTCGATTTCTTGACCTTCGGATTTGTCGCCGATCCCAAGAGCATATGGGAAGGGTGCTATAAACTTCCTCCCGGCCATTGCATGACCGCAGGGTTCCGATCCGGAACCGTCACGCTGGTACAGGCTCCTGCCGCCTATTGGGATGTTGAGTATGCGCCCGATCATTCAGTGGCCCGCTGGGAGCCTAAAATATTAGAAACGCTTCAGTCCGCCAGCAAGGAAATGACCATATCCGATGTGCCGCTCGGCGCGTTTTTAAGCGGCGGCGTCGATTCGTCGTCGGTCATTGCCGCCCTCGGCAAAGCGGGCACCTGTGTGAATACGTATACGATCGGCTTTCAGGAGGATGGTTACGACGAGCGGCCCTGGGCGAAGGCCGTGGCTCAACTCTACGGAACCGTGCATCACGAGCGGACCGTTCAGGCCGAAGATGTGGCGTCCGTGTTCGACCGTCTGTTGTGGCATTACGATGAGCCGTTCAACGACTATTCCTATTTGCCGACCTTCTATCTCTGTCGCGAGGCCAGAAAGTCTATCACGGTCGCGCTGTCAGGCGACGGAGGGGATGAAATGTTCGCGGGCTACGTGAAATATCAGCGGTTGGGCATGCGGCAGGATATTGAGCGGTTCGTTCCTCGGCCGGTGGCACGCCGGCTCTTTCATGGGGCCCATGCACTCGTTCCTGAGGCGAACAGATGGCATCGCACCTTGGCGCAGTACGGCATGGATACGGCCGATATGATGACCGATATGCTGACAACAGGAATGCCGCTGAACAGGCTGCGGTCTGTGGCGCGCGGCCCGCTGGCCCAGGCGCTTAAACACTATGCGCCGGCCGAGACGATTCGCCCGTTGCTCCTCAAGGCTTCTCCCGAACGTGTGGGCCTCATCAATGCGATGCGGTATGTCGATCTGAAAATGACTTTGGCGGGAGATATTTTGGTCAAGGTCGATCGGGCCAGCATGGCGGTCTCTCTGGAGGTGCGGCCTGTGTATCTCCATCGGGACCTCGTGGCCTTGGCGGCCAAGATTCCTCCGCATCTATTGGCTGATCGGCATCAAGCCAAGTCCGTGTTGAAGTCGGCGTTGCGAGCGTGGCTGCCGGATTCCGTGCTCTATCGGCCCAAGCAGGGGTTTGCCATGCCGTTGAAACGATGGATGGATGGCGACCTAGGCCAATTGTTTGGACGCGGTCCAAGCGAGAATCCCGTGGATCATATCCTTGACAGCGCGCAGTTGATGGCCGATCTTCTGGCAGGAGTGTCGCGAGGGGCCGATGGGACCGCCCAGATTCACAGCCTGTATGTCTTGAAACATTGGCTGGCCAAGTGGGCATAAGAGGATAGCGGCCGAGTTGTCCTTTCGAAAGGAATCTCATACCCATGTCGAATAAGGCTACGAACATTATGCTCTACATCGATCCCCCCTCGCATCACTTTTTGCGTGATCGGCTGTTCGAACTTGAGGATGGCCGCCCGAACGGCGATCAAATGAATGCCCCGTACGTCCACTTGAGAGCCCAGCTCGCATCGCAAGGCATTGCGGTGCGCACCGCGGACTATCTGCTTGAGGCGCCTCCCTCGGCGGGCCGCAATGTCTATGTGTCCATGGGGCAACTGGAAAACTATCCGCGAATCGTGAAGCGATCGGATACGGTGGCCAGCGCGTTCTTTGCCATGGAATGTCCGATTGTGGAGCCGTCGTTGTACCGAGGCTTGAACGGCGTACAGTGCGAGTTTAAGCGTATTTATTCCTGGAGCGACAGCGATTCGTTGGCGCCATTTGTCGGGAGCCGGCTCAGGCTGGAATCGATGTGCTGGCCGCAGTCGTTTGACCGGGTTCACGAGGCCGTGTGGGATCAGCCCAGGCATAAGTTCATGGTGATGATCAATTCGAATAAGTTGCCCCGGCTCTATGTGAATGAACTCTATACCGAGCGTCAAAAGGCGGTCGAGTACTTCTCCCGTACGAACGACATCGAGTTATACGGGCCGGGCTGGAATGACCCGTCGAGCCGTGTGGGAAAGACCTGGGTGCCGGCGACCGTGCGCCGGATTCAGCGCGAGATCGTTCGCCGCTGGCATCGGATACGTCCCGATCCATTGCTCGAAGCGGCCCGCCGAGTCTACCGGGGGCGCGCCAATACGAAAGCCGAGGCGCTCAGCCAGTACACGTTTGCGCTCTGCTTCGAAAACATGATTCTCACAGGATGGATCACCGAGAAGATCTTCGATTGCTTCTTTGCCGGCACCGTCCCCATTTATTGGGGCGCGCCGAATATCACCGACCGTATTCCCGCCGAATGTTTCATCGACATGCGGCAATTCTCGAATTATCCGGACCTCCGCGCGTTTCTGAAATCGCTCGACGGCCAGGCCATTCGCGCCTATCGGCAGAATGCGCGGGATTTTCTCAGCTCTCCGCAGTTCAGGCCGTTCAGCAAAGAGGCGTTCGCGGATATCTTCAGAACGATTATTCGCGAAGACACCGGGGTCGCCCTGTAATCTCGCGGGCGCGGTGCCGTCTGGGACCGCATAGGATGGGGAGCCGATGTTTGGAATACTTCTCGGGATAGGCGGGTTGCAAATCCTTGGCATGCTGGTGAACATCGCCAGAACGAAGGTCCTTGCCCTGTGGGTGGGCCCCGAAGGCATTGGTATTATCAGCAGCATCGATCAAACCATTCAGTTCGTGACCCATGTCTGCACGCTCAGCCTTCCCTTTGCCGCGGTGAAGTTTCTTTCCAAAGCCCATAGCGAGGGAGGTGAAGCCTTTCGCGATGGCTATGTCGTATTTTTGAAAGTCCTGCTGTTTCTCAGCACGGTCGGTGCATTGGTGGCCGCCGGCGTCGTATTGTTCCGCGCGGATCTGTTTCCCGCCAAAATTGTTCCGTATCAGACCCTGCTCGTGCTGGGCCTTTTGGGGATTCCCGCCACGGCCTTGGCCGGCTTGTTTCCCAATGTGCTGGCGGCGGCCCAACAGTCTACCGGATCGGCGCGTTTAATCGTGTTCACGGGCATCGCCATGGCGGTGGCCGGCACGCTCGGCCTCCTGGCCGGAGGCATCACCGGGCTCTATGTCGCCAGTGTGTGCACCATCACGGTCTTGGCCGTCGTGGTGGTCGAATATCTTCGGCGCACGTTGGGCTTGTCGATTGCCGACTGCAAGGTGGGCATCGTGGCTGGTTTCCGCCGGATGGGCAATGTCGTGTCCTTCAGCTTTTTATTTTATCTCGGCGCGATCATGTCTACCGGGGCGTTGTTGGTGACGAGGTATGCCGTTCTTGAGACTTATGGCGAGGCCGAGGCGGGGTTTCTCCAGGCTGGCATGGCAGTGGCGCTGCTCATGAGCGCGGTTCTGACGCCGCTCAACGGTTTATTTTTCACTCCGAGGGTGAATCGGGCCGGACCCAAGGAAGAGAAGTTTCACGTTGCCGTGGAGTTTCAAAAGCAGATGGCCATGATTGTGACGGTTGTGTCCATACCCGCGCTCCTGTTCCCGCATGTCTTGCTGGCCCTCGCGTTCTCGCCGAAATTCCTGGTCGCGGCGCAATATATGTTTCTCTTCATGCTGTGGCAAACCTTTACAATGTACGCCGGTATCTATCAGGCGCTCTTGATCGGATTGGATGACATGGTTTCGTTTACAACCCTGTCCTGTCTGGGAAGCATCCTGGCCGCCTGTTCCGCCGTCGTGCTGGTGCCGCAGTACGGAGTGATCGGAGCTGCCTCAGGGTTCGTGGCAGCCAGTGCGTTGGTCACGCTCGGCACCTTTGTCCGGCTTAAGCGTTGGCACGGATTTGTATTGCCCGCCCGGCTGGTATGGCTGATGGGGTATAGCCTGCTGGTGACGGTCGTGCTCGGCGGCATTTTTAGACAGTACGATGGGTGGCAGTATCCCATGCTTTTGTCCAAGGCCGCGGTGGCGCTGGGTGCGCTTGTCGGGTTGTTCTTATTTCTGAGCGCCAAAGATAGGGTTGCCTTGATGAGCTTTTCTCACAAAGTACGGTCAGGCGCGTGGTAATCCCTGATAGGCGGGCGCAGCCTGTCTCATATTCCAGTGGAGGGTTCTGATGGTGCGGCTTGCTGTCATCGGGTTGGGCGCGGTCACGAAAAATATCCATCTCCCGGCCTATCGCCGGCTCAAGGATCGCCTGACCCTCGTAGGCGGGTGCGATGTCGATCCTGCGGCCCGGGCGTCGATGGAACAGAGCGGTGCGTTCCAGGCGATCTATGAGAGCCCGGAAGAGATGCTCGACAAGACGAAGCCCGATATGGTGAGCATCTGCACCCCGCCGTTTCTGCACCACAGCCAATGTCTTGATGCGCTTGCGCGGGGGTGTCACGTGTTTTGCGAAAAACCCCTGGCGGAAAGCCTCACTCATGCCGACGAGATTATCCGGGCCTCGGCCCGCGCGCAACGGTCGGTCGTCGTGAATAGCCAATTCCCGAATATGAAGATGTACCAGGCCGCCAAGAAACGGATCGGTTCACCGGAGTTTGGCCGGCTGCTGTTCTTGCACGCCTGGCAAACGTTCCGGCCCACCGCCGACACGGAAGCCGGGTGGCGCGCCAGCATGAAGCGCCGGTTATGTTTCGAATTCGGCGTGCATGTCTTTGAACTGGTTCGCTACTTTTTTGACGCGACGCCGTCCACCTTGTGGGCGCATATGCCCAGGCCGATCCCCGGCTCCACCACCGAATCGCTCAATATCATGGCGATGGAATTCCCGGATGGCCGGGCCGCCTCCATTCTCCTGGACCGGTTGAGCAAAGGCCCCGAGCGGTATTTGGAGATGCGGCTCGACGGGGAACATGCGGCCATTCATACCTCCATCGGCGGGGAGCTGCGGTTCGAGGTCGGGATGCATACGCGCCAGCGGAAGCCGTTTATGGGGATGCATGTTGTGCAAGGCGGGCAAGCGGTGCTGCAACAGGCTGAACGGGCGACAGTGATCGGTACGGATGGGATGAATCCCTTTGCGTCCGCCACCGCAGTCCAGGTCGGACACTTCCTGTCCGCGATCGAGAAGGGCGTGGCGCCGGCAGGAACTGCGGCGGATCACAAGGCCACTCTGGCCTTGACCCTGGCCGCCTACGATGCGGCGGAGTCCGGACGGGCCATCGCCCTGGCTCCCTATCTGGACGGAACCGTTCCGCGATAGGACGGTGGGATGATCAGAGGGTCCAAGACGATGATGGACGCTGAATCGCAAAAGACGTCGGCTGCCGCGCGCCGCCCACTCAGAGTTGGGATCGTTGGCGCCGGCCTCATGGGCCGGTGGCATGCCCATGCCGCCAAGCAGGCAGGGGGCCAGATTGTCGCGATTGCCGACCGCAATCTCGACGCCGCGACGCGGTTGGCCGGAGCGTGTGGAGGCCGTGACGCCTATGCCGACATCACAGAGTTATTGCGCCGGGTGTCCTGCGATCTGATCCATATCTGCACCCCGCTGGAGACGCATGAACAGATTGCCGGGATTGCGATTGAGGCAGGCAAGCATGTGCTGATCGAGAAACCGGCGGCCCCTGACGCAGCTGGGACGCAACGGTTGATCCAGTTGGCGGCCAGTCGTGGAGTGCTGATCTGCCCGGTTCATCAGTTCGTGTTTCAACGGGGAGTGATCAAGGCCCGGCGGCTGTTAGGCCGCATCGGCCGGGTCCTGCATCTGGACGCGGCGTTTTGCACGGCAGGGGGAGCCGGGCGGCAGGAACGTGAACTCGACTCGATTGTCGCCGAGATTTTGCCCCATCCGCTGTCCCTGGCGCAGGCCTTTCTTCCAGGCGGCATGGTGCCAGATTCATGGCTGCGGATCCGTCCGCAAGCCGGAGAGTTTCGCGCGATGACGGAGGCGGGTGGCGTTACGGTGTCTGTCATGATTAGCCTTCAGGCTCGTCCCACCCAAAGCACCGTGAAGATCTTTGGCGCATCGGGAACCATTCATCTCGATCTCTTTCACGGCTATGCGTTCATCGAGCCTGGGGCAGTGTCGAAAGAAAGAAAAATCCTGCGGCCATTTGATCTGGCCGTCAGGCGCGGGGTCGCGGCTTCGGTGAACCTGGGCAGGAGAGCCTTTATGCGTGAGCCTGCCTATCCTGGCCTGACGGGGCTGGTTGCCGAATTGTACGAAGCGGCACGAACCGGCGGGCGTTCACCCGTCAGCGCGGAGGCGATGCTGAATGTGGCTCGGATCCGCGACCTTCTGATGCAAGGCGAGACCCATAACGGTCGCGCAGCCGTGAGTCATCCATAATGGCAACGTCGTCGGGCGCGGGTGCACAGGTCCTTCCGGAGCTCTCGGTCGTCATCGGGTCGCACAATGCCGAGGCCAGCGTTGCGGCCTGTCTGGATGCCATGCAGCAGCAATGCGCGGAAGGCCGAGCCGAAATCATCGTGGTGGATAATTCGACGGATGGAACCACCGCCATCGTGACGGCCCAGTTTCCCGGTGTGAGGCTCTTGTCCACGGCTCCTGAGCAGTGGGTGCCTGAATTGTGGGAAGCCGGCATTCGGGCAAGCCGGGGGCCTATTATCGCGCTCACCACGGCCCATTGCGTGCCGGATGGCGAGTGGATGGCCGAAATCCTCGCCGCGCATCGCGAGAGCGATGCGGCCGGAATCGGAGGCGCGATCGAGAACGAGGCCTCTTCCGGCATTGTCGATTGGGCGGTCTACTTCTGCCGTTATGCCAAATATATGAAACCCTTTGCGCCCTATTATATTCACGATATTCCCGCCGACAATGCCTCCTACAAACGATGGGCGCTGGATCGTTGCACGGATGTGCGTGTGAGCGGGTTTTGGGAGCCGGACGTCCATGCCAAACTGATCGCGGACGGCTGCCGGTTGCTCATGACGCCGCGCATCGGCGTGCGCCACATGCGTTCGTTCACGTTCAGAGCGTTTATGCGGCAGCGATTCTGGCATGGCCGGCAATTCGGGTCGTCCAATGCGAGGCGGCTGCCTGCCGCGGTGCGGCTGGTGCATATTGTGGCGGCGCCACTGATCCCGTTTCTCATGCTGTCGCGCATCGCACGCCAGGTGTTGCGCCGGAAACGGCATAGGGCACAGCTGCTGCTGGCGATGCCGGTGACGCTGCTATTTCTCGCGAGCTGGGCCGCCGGTGAATGCACGGGCTATGTGGCGCCGACGGGGCCTCGGGCATGAGCGGAGGGGAGCCGTTCAAGAGTCCTCGGCTGTCCGTGATTGTGGCCTGCACGCATACCCACCGGGATCTCATGCCAGTGCTGGCCTCGCTTCGCGCCCAGGAAGGTGCAGAGGCATTGGAAATCATTGTTGCGGACGGGTCGGGCGATCGGGCGGACCGTCATTCGAGGGGGCAGGACGAGGGGATCATGACGCTGCAATTCCCGCAGGGCACGACACTGCCCGTCCTTTGGGGCGCGGGGATCAGACAGTCTCGCGGCGCGCTGATCGCTATTCTCGACGACTGCTCGGTGCCGGACCGTCGGTGGGCCGCTTCCATTCTGGCCGCTCATGAGTCGCCCGATCTGGTCATTGGTGGAGCGGTGGATCCGTCGCCGGAGCGCAGTCTGGTCGATTGGGCCGCGTATTTCTGTGAATATGGCCAGTTCATGTTGCCGCTTCCCGGCGGGAATGTTTCGGAGCTTCCCGGCAATAACATTGCGTTCAAGCGCGCGGCATTGAGCCGGGGAACTGAATTTATCGAGCAGGGATTCTGGAAGACCTATTGGTGCCGGTCGCTGCAAGATGAAGGGGTGCAGCTCCGGTCGGCGCCGTCGATGGTGGTCTATGACAGGAAGTCCTATCGGCTCGTGCCTTTCCTGATCCGGCGCTACCATCATGGCCGCTGTTTTGCCGGCATGAGATGGACGCAGCTCTCGCCGGGCATGCGCTTTCTGTATGCACTGGGAACTCCGGTCTTGCCGGTTCTCTTCATGTGGAGGATGGCCGGGCCGATCATGCGGAAGCGGCGGTATCTCCCTCAATTCATCCGGTCATTGCCCGTTTCAATCGTAGCGGTTGCCAGTTGGTCATGGGGAGAGTGTTGCGGGTATCTGGCAGGACCAGGCCGGAGTGGTGAGTGGATTCGATGACATTTTCACTGGAGCATTCATACCGATGACTAACCGAACCATCTCTGTCGTCATTGCCTGCGTCAACCGGCTGCCGTCGATTCATGAGTGTTTGACTGCCCTGGAGCGGGAACGGAAGGGCTTTCAGGTGGAGATCCTGGTGCTCTGTTGCTGCCAGGATGGCACAGCCGCGCATGTGGCCAAGCATTTCCCGGACGTCACGCTGGTCCATTTTGAGAAACGATTGGGCATTCCGGAATTGCGCGCGATCGGGATGGCCCGCGCGACGGGGGAGATCGTCACGATCATCGAAGACCATTGCATCGTGCAGGACGGATGGTTCCGCGAGATCTTCAAGGCCCATGACAGGGGGTATCAGGCGGTCGGCGGAACGGTGGTTAACGGGAGTGTCGAGCGCTTGATCGATTGGGCCGTGTTCCTCTGCGAGTACAGCGGGGTCATGCCGCCCATCCCGGACGGAGAGGTGTCCGGCATTACCGGCAATAATGTGTCGTACCGCAAGGCGATCCTGGATCGGGTCGATGAGTCGGTGAAGAAGGAATGTTGGGAATTCTTCCTGCACCAGGAACTGAGCAAGCAGGGCGTTACGTTTCTTTCCGCGCCGTCGATCGTGGTCAGCCATAAGAAAGAGTTTGGTTTCTGGTACTTCATGGCTCAGCGCTACTACTATTCACGGTCGTTCGCGGGCATGCGGCGGAAGCGCACGTCGCTTCCCGTCCGGCTGGTGTACTGTTGTGCGTCGCCGCTGCTTCCGGGACTCATGCTGTGGAGAATGACGCGCCAGGTGTTGAACAAACAGCAGCAGGTCGGCACGTTTCTGCGAACACTGCCGTTACAGGCGGCGTTCATGGTGAGTTATGCGGCCGGAGAATTTGTCGGCTATCTCCTGGGATCCGGTGACAGTCTGTTAGAGGTTGAATGAGCCAGTCGCAGACAAGGCGTATCGAGTTCTCTGTGGTTATCGCGTCGGCTCATTCGCGGGCCGGTCTGGAGGCCTGTCTGACTTCGCTACGCGAGCAGGGTGCAGGTGGAGAGATCGAGGTCATCGCAGTCAGTAATTGTTGTGGCGGCGCCGGCCGTTCGATTGAAGCCTCGTTTCCCTTTGTCCGGTTGATCGAGGCGCCTCCGGGCACGACCGTGCCGGCCTTACGCACGATGGGCATCCAGGCCGCATCGGGCAGAATCGTGGCGTTGCTGGAGGACAACAGTATAGTGGCGCCGGCCTGGTGCCGCGCCATCAGGCGGGCTCACGAAGCCGGGCACGAGATCGTCGGCGGAGCGGTGGAGCGGGTGGGCAGGCATCGGGCCCTGGATTGGGCCGTGTACTTCTATGAATATGGAAAATATATGCTGCCCTGCATAGAAGGCGCGAGCCCGACCCTCTCCGGGAACAACGTGTCCTATGCGCGGACGGTGTTGGAACAGATTCAAGATGAGTATCGCGATGGGTTTTTTGAGGCCTTTCTCCATGAGCGGCTGCGCGGCCGGGGGCATAGGCTGCATTTGGCTCCCGATGCCGTGGTCTATCACAATCTGAACTATCGGGCAGGCACTGTCCTCCGGCAGACCTTTCATCATGGCCGCCACTATGCCGGGAGACGGATGGCTGCGGCTGCGGTCCTGACGAGGCTGGGGTATGCGGCCGGCTCGATGCTGCTTCCTGTCATCCTCCCGTTGCGCATCGCGCGGGTGGTTCTTCGGCGGGGGCGGCATCTGCGGGAATTGACGGCCGCCATGCCTTATCTGGTGCTGTTCATGACGAGTTGGGCCTGTGGGGAGCTGATGGGCTATTTGTGCGGAGAAGGGGAGAGTGTGCGGCAATGGGCATAGCGCCATCCGGATCGTCAGGCGCGGGGACTTCTGCGCGAAAGGTGCGCATCGGCGTGGATGCCTGCTGCTGGTCGAACCGCCGGGGGTTCGGACGGTTTACCAGGGAATTGCTGACGGCGCTGGTGGCGGCCGATCGGGAGCGCGAGTACATCTTCTTTGTGGATGGAGATACGGCCCGTGCGAGCGAGTTTCCCCCAGGCGTCCGGCTGGTCGTGGCATCGACAGACGTCTCTCCGACCGTCGCCGCCGCCGCCTCGGGGAACCGCTCGCTCAAGGATTTATGGGCGTTGACCCGCGTGGTGTCACAGGAGCCGCTCGATCTGTTTTTCTTTCCCGCGGTCTATTCCTATTTTCCGATCCTGAACCGCTGCAAAGTGATCGTGACGATTCACGACATGATTGCGGACCATCATCCCGAGCGCGTGTTCCCCAACCGGAAATCGCTTCTGTTTTGGAAGCTCAAGCAGAAGATCGCGCTCTGGCAATCGGACAGGATTCTGACCGTCTCCCACCATGCCAAACTGCAGATTGTGGACTATTGCCGAATCCCTGCGGCGCTGGTCGAAACGACCACTGAAGGTCCAAACGATGCGTTCGTCCGTTTGCCGAGCCTGGACGGGGCCGCCACGATCTTGCGGACATATGGATTGCAGTCCGATGAACCCTTTCTGATCTATGTCGGAGGCATCAGCCCGCACAAAAACTTAGGGGTGTTGGTCGAGGCCTTCCATCAGCTCTTGGCGGACGCTCGCTTTACACAGCACAAGCTCGTGCTGGTGGGCGACTATAAGGGCGACGTGTTTTTCTCCCATTACGCTGCATTACAAGCCAAAATCGACCAGTTGGATCTTGCGGATCGAGTGCTGTTTACCGGGTACGTTCCGGACAGCGAACTCGTGGTCCTATACAATCTGGCACAGGCGTTAGTGCTGCCGTCCCTGGAAGAGGGATTTGGGCTTCCCGCGGTCGAAGCGATGGCCTGCGGGACCCCGGTGATTGCCAGCGACAGGGGATCATTGCCGGAAGTGGTGGGGGAGGCCGGTGTGTTTTTCGATCCGGGACGTCCGGATCAGCTCCTGGCGCATCTTCGCGATGTGTTGGGCAGTGACTCAGCCAGAGACCGGATGAGCCGGGCCGGGCTTGAACGGTCGAAGTTGTTTACGTGGGAGCTGGCGGCGCAGTCCACGAGGGCGCTGTTTGACCGGGTGCTCAACGAGGTTCGGTGATGGGGCCGTCCCTGCGGTTTTGCATGGTCACCACATTCTATCCTCCCTATAGTTTTGGGGGGGACGGCATGTTTGTGTATCGTCTCTCCAACCTGCTGGCTGAGCGGGGCCATTCCGTGGACGTGATTCATTGCCGCGACGCCTATTATGCGCAGCATCCCGCGGAGCCGGCCGGCGAGTGGCCAAGCCATCCCCGCATCACGCTGCACAGCCTCAAAAGCAAAGCCGGCATTCTGTCGCCGCTCCTGACCCAGCAGTTGGGCATTCCCGGTTTGAAGGCCGGAAAGATTAAGCGGATTCTCGGCGAAGGCCGGTTCGACGTGATCCATTACCACAATGTCTCGCTGGTGGGGGGGCCGAAAGTCTTCGAATATGGCCGGGCCATCAAGCTCTACACGACGCATGAGTATTGGCTGCTGTGCCCGACGCATGTGCTGTTTAAGTTCAACCAGGAAGCCTGTGCGAAACCGAGTTGCCTGACCTGCCAGCTGTCCTATCGGCGGCCTCCGCAGCTCTGGCGCTATACGAGCATGCTGGATCGGGCGCTCCGGCATCTCGATGCCGTGATCTCGCCCAGCCAATTCGCGTCCGATGCCCATCGGCATATGGGCGCAACGGTCGAAAAGACCGTGATTCCGATGTTCATCCCCTCACAGCCGGTCAACACCCAGCCCGTTGACTCCCTACCCATGCAGCCAATGAGCGGGGAACGGCCCTATTTCCTCTATGTCGGGCGGTTGGAAAAGCTGAAGGGTCTGCAAGAGGTGATTCCCTTCTTTACACAGCAGGACCGGGCCGATCTTTGGGTGGCAGGGGCCGGTCAGTATGAGGCCGAGCTGAAACGCCTGGCCCAAGACAGTCCGCGCGTGAAGTTTCTTGGCTCCCTGCCGTTTGAGCGGTTGCGGCAATTGTATACCGGTGCGGCGGCGGTGGTCGTGCCGTCGCTCTGCTACGAGACCTTCGGGCAGGTGGTCGCGGAAGCCTTCTCCTTGAAGACGCCTGTGATTGCGCGTGACATCGGCGCCTTGTCGGAGCTGGTGACGATGAGCGGGGGGGGGCTGCTCTATCGGAACAGCCGGGAGCTGGGCGCGGCGATCGAATCGCTGCGCGCGAATCCTGCGCGGAGAGCGGAATTGGGCGCCAGAGGGTACGAGGCCTATCGGCAGGAGTGGACCGCGGAGCAGCATCTCGACCGGTATCTCGCGCTAATTGACCGGATTAGTCGGCAGAAAGGAATTGAGCATGTCTCGCCGAACAAAATTTAATGCGATCATTGCGATTGTTTCATTGGTGTTATCGTTTGCATTGGCTGAGATCGCTTGTCGGCTGCTATTGCCACGACTGGGGTTTGTCGCTCGTGGGTCGGATGATCTGCCAGGATTATGGATTGAACATCCTGTACGTGGCTATACTTATTCTCAGAACTTTACCGGGACGATGAGCAGAGATGACTTTACCATAATCGTGAAGACCAATGAGCAAGGATTGCGAGTCGGAGAGTCTCGAAATCCACTGGATCGGTCTAGGCCAATTGTATTAGCGGTCGGGGATTCTCTAACTGTTGGATGGGGAGTTCAATATGAACAAGCCTGGCCTGCTCAATTGGAACGTAGCCTTAATGCAGGCCAGGCCAATGGATCTGGCCCGTTGGTCGTCAATGCCGGTGTTTCGGGCTACAGCATGCGTCAAATAAGGCAATTTGCCATGAGCGAGTTTGATGAATTGCACCCTCGAGTTCTGATGGTCGGGGTTGCAGTAGCGGCTATCGATAGGCTTCGTGATCCCTATGTTCTGTTCAATGGGATTCTTGTGCGCGAAAGCTCTCTTCCCCACCTTCGCGCAACCACAGAAGGCTATCTATTTTCGCCAATGTATCGGCCATGGATGAAAGGGATGGACTTTTGGTTTGATGAGCATTGTTGTTTCGGCTCCTATCTTTGGAAGGGACTGTATAAAGCGTGGGGGGAGGCCTCCCATGTCGGAGCCGGATTGCCGGTTGCTCAGCCTGAGCCGTCAGCAGTGGCGAATGATGGCCATCTCCAATTATTGCTCGATGAGCTTGAGGTGCTTCGGGTCTTTACGCAAGAAAAAATGGCACGGCTAGTGATCGTGCCAATAGCAGGTCAAGCGGCAGATGGAACATTTTCTGCTGCACAGAAGAAGGTCAACGAGCGTGTGTTGGTTTGGTGCAGAGAAAAGAATGTCATGTGTATAGATATTTTGTCTTTACTCGATGCCGGGTCTGGTGGCGAGCCGATATATCGGTTTAAAAACGATTCGCATTGGAATGCGTTGGCTCATCGCGTCGCGGCGGAAGAGATGGCGAAACGGTTTCCCCGCGATACTGTGCCGGTGAGGAATCCGTAAAGAAGAGGGGGCCGCATATTTTGAGCGATGCCGGAGGTGTGAGAGGTGGGATTGATGGAGCGTGAGGACGGGCAAGACATGCGGACGCGCTTCGCGGCATGGCCGATGTGGAAGCGGGCCGTGGCCCTTGCCATTCCTGCTGTCGTCGTCTTGACCTTGGGGGAAGTTGCCGGCCGGTTGCTGGAGCAATACGCGGGGTACATGCCCCGCCGGGCGGTCGGCTATATTGTGGGCAATCCATTTTTGCGGACAGCACTGCCTCCAGGCTTGCAGTTTCAGTCCGGCCCCTTTCGCGTCGAAGTCAACAGTTTGGGGTTTCGCGGCCCCGAGATTGCCATGCCGAAACCGAAAGGCGTCTTTCGCATCTTCGCGTTAGGCGAGTCCACCACGTTTGGCTGGAAGGGGGTGCGGTCGCACGACGAGGCCTGGCCGGCGCTGCTGGAAGCGAAATTGCGGGCCGCCTATCCGGACCGGACATTTGAGGTTGTGAACGCCGGTGTGCCCGGATATACGTCCATCGAGCAGCGCATTAACTTTATGCTCCGTGTGTCCCATCTGGAGCCGGACGCGATTCTGATCTATCACGGGAACAACGATCTGAATTGGTCATGGGTGCCGGATCTTCAAACCAAACTGATATACGCGCGAGGGGAAAGCATTTCCGCGCCTGGCTGGTATAACCGGATGGTCGATCACTCGTATGTGCTGATGGAAATCCGGTCGCGGATCAACCTTGTCAGTCGGTCTTCCAAAGTCAAGCGGGACGACGTCGATGCGGCCGCACTCAAGATGCTGGAGCAGAATCTGCAAGGCCTCATTGCCGAAGCCCGCCGCGCGAAGGTGCAGGTCGCCATCGGGACCTTTTCTCATGGCCTCGATGAGGCGGGGAAGCCAGAACAGTACAATGCCGACGAAACGGCCCTCGGTGTGCCGGCTGTAGGGCGGTGGTTTGACAATCTGAGTCCGCAGGGGCTTCGCCGAAGCTTCCCGCTCTACAATGACATGGTCCGCAGCCTTGCTCGCGCCGAAGGCCTTCCGTTGGCTGAACCGGCCAAACAGGTTCCCCCCACGCCGGAGTTTCATACGGACTGGTGCCACTTCACCGCCAAGGGAGAGCAGCTCATGGCGCAAATCTGGTTTGATGCCTTGGAGCAGGCGGGCTGGTTCAAGCCGGTTGGTATGGTAGAGGAGAAACCCTTTAATCGAGCAGATCGATGAGGAAAAATTCGTGACGCGAACAGCTCGGCTTGCTCCAGGTCATTGGTCCGTGAACTTGATTTCGACCGTGTGTTTCGCAGGCAGTGTGGCCAGCGCATTGTTGGCGTGCGATATCCTCCTAGAATTTCTGCGGCCTCCGACGAACGGGGCTCTTGCTTTTCCACGGGAGACAGGCAAGTTTATATTCTTGGGAGGTGTCGCGGTTTTGTCGGGCCTGGTGTTGTTGCTGTCCGCCGTGCGTATTCAACGCAATGTTCAGCATCGCACCATCGTCGCATCCTGGTCGATGGGGTATGGGCTGTTGTATGCGGTGCTGGCGCTGTACTTTGGATTTGTGTTTTACCCGCTTCCTCCTCACGGGCGCCACACAGAGATCATCATCTTGGCATTGGTGCTCGCGAGTATGTGGGGTGGCTGGGTTTTGCTGGCCCCGCTTTCGTTGCAGAGATTTCTCAATTCAAGAGTGTTTGGTTTGGCAAAGGTCGCACTGGTTAATGTTGTCGTGCTGGCCTTGTGCGGTGAAGGGATCATGCGCCTGGCAGATCCTTTTCTTGCCAAGGCAGGATTGTTTGGAAATAAGCAGACGCCTGCAGAACTGACCCCGCATATGGAAGTGTTGGGCTCCATTCGCTATTCCAACTCACAAGGATTCAAAGATCGAGAACGGACTATAGAGAATTCCGATCATCATCTTCGTCTCGTGGCGTTAGGGGATTCCTTTGTCTGGGGGAGCGGTGTTCGGTACGAAGAAGGTTTTGTAGCAGTGATGGAGACCTTGTTGCAGCGTGAGGCGCTGAATGCCGAGATTATTAACCTAGGTGTGCCGGGCTGGTCGCCTCCTGAGGAGTTCCATTTACTGCAAGCATACGGCGTGCAGTTTCGGCCAGATGCAGTGCTGCTAAATGTATTTGTCGGAAACGACATCATCCGGCGGCGCGGTGCTCAGGTCGAGCAACCGATCATGATGGTCGCCGGGCAAAGCTATTATGTGCATGCGAACGGGAACTGGGTGCATGACCATGTTGGGCCTGAAAGGTGGTTTCTCTATCATGATGTCAATTACGTGCTGACTGTGGGAGCGTTGCGGGTGAAGCAGGCCTTGGCGGGTACGCCCCCCCCCCCGTACCAGCCAGGAGACCTCTCCCCTCGGTAGAAGCCGGGAATGGTATCTCCAAGAGCTGGAGTCGCGCAGTGAAATATACCTGAAAGAATGGCCGTCGAATATTGAGGCCAGTTGGAGGCATGTGAAAGGAAGTCTTGAACGCATGGCCGGCTATCTGCGGGATCGCCAGATTCCACTTATAGTTATTTTGATCCCAGATCAAATTCAGGTCGATCCATTGCTTCGTGAAGAGTTCATTGCGGCTTTTTCCATTCGCGATGAGCTGTATGACTTTGGGCGGCCGCAGGCGTTGTTTCATGCCTGGTGCGTAGAGCACGATGTTCCTTGTATTGATTTGCGTAAAGACTTTGCACGTCAAGCGAAGCCATCCGACCTCTTCCTTCAAAATGATATGCACTGGTCAGTGGCCGGTCATGCGCTGGCTTCCGAAACCATCTTTGCCAAGCTGCGGCCTGTTGTCATGAGCGCGGCGAAGGATCATCGTGCTGCAGAAAATTAGCCGCTATCGGACCGAGATCATGGGGATGGCGATTTTGTGGGTCGTGCTGTTTCATGCACGCATCGATTTCCCGAGCGCGTTGTTCCTCCCTGTGCAGTTCGTGAAAGATCTTGGCTATGGGGCCGTGGATCTCTTCTTTTTCTTGTCAGGCTTTGGACTGTTTTGCAGCTGGTCCAAGGGGTGTACGGTCCGCGAGTTTTATACGGCCCGGTTGATGCGGATCCTGCCGACCTATTGGATTGCCGTTGCGCTGTATTACGGCATTGAGTGGTTCTCCAACGGCACGGTTTCAATTGTACGGGTGGCCGCCATGGCCACAGGCCTGAATTTTTACCTGTATAACGATAAATTCTTTTGGTTTGTTCCTGCCATCGTTGCGTGCTATCTGCTGTTTCCGTTTCTTGTCCGTTGGATCCGTTTCAATACGGGCACCCGCCATCTCGCAGGAAATGTTCTAGTGGCTCTCTTCGCCACCCTGCTTCTTTCACTGGCCATCACGGCGACCGAATTCAGCTATCTGCTCATCTTTACGCTGCGACTCCCCGTGTTCGTCCTTGGCATATATGCGGGGTATGTGTATGTGCATCAACAGGATCAGCCGTGGTTCGAGAGCGCGAAGGTCAACGGCGTCATTGGCTTGTCGGGTATTGTGTGCCTGAGTCTGGTGCTCTCGTTGACTGTGCCCGACACCAGGTGGCGCTATGGCTTCTGGTGGTATCCGTTTATGTTGTTGGCCTATCCGCTCTGTCTGTTGATCGCATACTTGTATGAGCGGATAGACGAGTATGTGCCCAGCTCGTCGATTCTGAGCAGCGGCAGAGCCTGTGTTCTCTTTTGCGGGAGGTACAGCCTAGAAATATTTCTTCTCCACCTCGTCATTTTCCGAACCTTTCCCGTTATCTTGCAGGAGGCGATGCCGCGAGCGGTCGAGAGCCGGCTCAATACGGGCAGAATCGCCGAATATGGAGCCTATGTGCTCGTCACGCTCTGTCTGGCGCCGATGGTGAACCGGTTTGCGGCGTTATGCGTGGCGCCAATTCCGGCCGCCCGGCGAAATCCTTGACCCGATCAGAGGAAACGGTGCTAGCGTTCAGGAGGCCGATATGATGAAGCCGATGCTCGTTCCTGCCGTGGCATTGCTGGCACTCACGGCTGTGAGTTGCGCGAAGCTCACCCTGGACACCAAGGCGCCGCGACCCTCCTCTCCGCAAATGACCGACGAACGTGAAGGGGTCTGGCAGAACGCCATCGCGGCGAGCGGGAAGACGGTGCATCTCGTCTGGGGGGCCAACTCCGAGCTGTTCTACCGGCAATCGAGCGATGAGGGGGCAACGTGGAGCGAGGATTTGCCGGTGGCCTCTTATGGAGAACTGCATTTGACCGATCCGATCGTTGCGTCGGGCCGCAACGTGTATATCGTCTATCTGCGCAATCTCCACATGGCGAATGATTGGTGTTGTCCCAGGACCCTGGGAGATATCTATGTGCGCCGCTCGGCCGATGGCGGGGTGACGTGGGAGTCCGAACAGCGGCTGACCCGTGGCGCCGGCGCGTTTCGCCTCTCGATGGCTGCGACGGATCGGAGGGTCGATCTGGTCTGGAGCGATTTTCGCAGCGGCAAGTGGGAGATCTACTACCTCCGTTCTCGCGATGCCGGTATGACGTGGGACGCTGAGCGGCGGCTCGTGCCAGCCTGGGACTATGAGACCAATCGGCCGCAAGTGGCGAGCGATGGGGAGTCGATCCACGTTGTCTGGATGGATGACCGGGACAAGCAGCCTCCATGCTATACGATGCGGCAGTGTCCGGAAGTCTATTACCTTCGCTCCACCGATGGGGGGGAGAGCTGGAGTGCTCAGACTCGATTGACGTTCGATCCGCCATTTTCTGGACGGCCGGACATCGCGGCTCTGTCAGGTACGGTCTTGGTGAGCTACGATGAGGACAGCGACGACAACCAATCACACGAGCAGCATCTGCTGCGGTCCCCTGATGGGGGGACGACCTGGGAGCCGAGTATCCGGCTGTCGAACGCGCCTGGTGTGTCCGAGCATAGTTCGTTGATTGCGGCGGATGATGTTGTCCATCTCGCATGGCGCGATCAACGGGAACCTGGCATCGGCGAAGTCTACTACCGGTATTCAAACGATAGGGGCACGACCTGGTCGCCGGAGGAGAATGTGTCGAAGAGCGGCGGCCATGCGGGCATTCCGCTGCTTGCCGCGACGACGCATTATCTGCACGTCATCTGGCTCGACGAGCGAACGGGGAAATTCCAGATCTGGTACGAGAGACGCATATTACGTTGATAATTCACGGAAAAAGAGGGACACTAATCGCTGTTCACCTGGGGCACTGATAGCTAACGTGATCTCTCTAGTGGTCCATAGGTCGCGATGACGTCGTACCGGCTTCCCATTCTCACCTATCATTCCCTGGACTCCAGCGGGTCTGTGATTTCGACCGCGCCGTCTCTTTTCAGGAGGCAGATGGAGTGGCTGTATCGGAAGGGGTTTCAGACGCTGTCTCTGGCCGAAGCGGCAGGTCTCGTGCGGGCCGGGCAGCCTTTCCGGGAGCGGACGTGTGTAGTGACCTTCGACGATGGCTATGAAAATGTGTATCGGGAGGCGTTCCCGGTTCTCCAGGAGTTCGGTTTCACGGCCACGGTCTTCCTGATTACCGGCTATTGCGGCAAGCAGAATTCCTGGCCCGGCCATGTGTCGCCGGTTGGTGAGCAGCCATTGCTCTCGTGGCCACAGATTGAAGACATGGCGCGGCACCGGGTCGAGTTTGGCTCCCATACGGTGACGCATCCTGATTTGGCGGTCGTAACGCGTGGCGAAGCCGAGCGGGAGATGCGGGAGTCGAAACACACGATTCAAGACCGGTTGGGTCGCGAAGTCGAGGTCTTTGCCTATCCCTACGGGCAGTACGCCCCATGGACGGTTGAACTGGCGAGGGAGCATTTCAGCGGAGCCTGCTCGACGGTGCTAGGAAAGGCCTCGTTGCATGACGATCCTATTTTCTTGCCCAGGGTGGATATGTATTACCTCTCTTCGCAGTGGCTCATGGAGTCGCTTGATACGAGAATGATGGATTGGTACTTAGGCGTCAGACGCGCGATGCGGGCAGTGAGGCATCGCTGATGGGACGGACGAGCGGCATGGATCGGCCGGCCATCCAGTTCTGTTGCCCTCTCTGCAAGGGGGCTCTCAGCGAGGAGCCGGCATCGTATGGCTGTCCGGCTTGCGCGAGGCGCTATCCGATCGTGCTGGGCATTCCGGACTTTCGTGTTTTCCCCGATCCCTACATCGAGATCGAAGCCGATCATAAGAAGGGGGCGTTTCTTGCCGAGCGTGCCGATCGCCTCGATTTTCTCGGACTGGTGCGGCTCTATTGGCAGATTACTCCGGAGGTGTCGCCGGATCGGGCGGAGCGGTTTATCGCCCGTACGGCGCTGCTGGTTGAAAAGGGCGAGGCCTGCTTGAAGACGATCGACTCTTCGGTAGAGCCGGGACGGCTTGGCGCCGGCACGCGTGTGCTGGAGGTCGGTTGCGCGACGGGGGGATTTCTGGTTGCGGCGAAGCGGCGCTATGCCCGGGTGGTCGGGACGGACATCGCATTCCGGTGGCTGGTGGTGGCGCGGAAGCGGCTGGAGGAGTGCGGGGCGCAGGTTCCGGTCGTATGCTGTTGTGCGGAGTATCTGCCGTTCCCAGATGATTCGCACGATTTGGTCATTGCGGAGGGGGTGCTGGAGCATGTCAGGAGCCAGGAGGAGACCCTTCACGAGTGCCGCCGTGTTCTCTCCTCGGCCGGCGTGGCGTTTTTTGCAACGGCCAACCGTTTTGCCATCGCCCCGGAGCCGCATGTGCATTTGTGGGGGGTCGGGTTTATGCCACGGGCATGGGCGGACCGGTATGTGCAATATTTCCGGGGGATTCCCTATGGGCATATCAGAGTGTTGTCGGTTATGGAGTTGCGGCGTCTCTTGCGCAGGTGCCGGCTGCTGAATTATCGTGCGCTTCTGCCGTCGGTGTCTCCGGAGGAAGTTCGGCAACTCTCCGCTGTCCAGCGCATGCAGGTGGCGGTTTTCAACGCCGTGAAGCGGGTGCCGGGGCTGCGGCTCGTGCTGTATCTCATCGGGCCGTCGTTCAATATTGTCGTGTGTGCGGATGACAAGTAAGCGAGAGGCGCAGATGGAGAGGGCTCAGAAACCGGCGATCAGCGTGATCGTGCCGGTCTACAATGGGGGATGGTGCTTGGCGCAGTGCCTGGAGGGGATCCGGCAGTCATCGTATCAGTACTATGAGCTCATTGTGGTCGATAATGGCTCAACGGACGATTCCGTGGCGATTGCGCAGGCCTATGGCGCAGTGGTGGCGCATTGCCCAGGTCCCAGCGGTCCCGGTGCCGCCCGCAATGTGGGCGTGCATCTGGCCAAGGGGCGGATTCTCTTGTTTGTGGATGCCGATGTCGTGGTGCACGACGATGTCCTCGACCGGGTCGCGGACAGGTTTGGAGCGGATCCGGATCTGGCGGCGGTCTTTGGGTCGTACGATGACCGGCCGGCGGCGCAGAATTTCCTTTCGCAGTATAAAAATCTGCTGCATCATTTTGTGCACCAACAGGCGAAGAGCCAGGCCACTACGTTTTGGGCTGGATGCGGGGCGATCCGCAAAGATGTGTTTGTAAAGGCCGGGGGATTCGATCAGGAGAAATATCCCACGCCATCCATTGAGGATATCGAGCTTGGTGGCCGCCTCCATCGCCAGGGGTATCGGATCTGCCTGGATAAAGCGATTCACGCCACCCATTTGAAGGAGTGGCGCCTGGTGTCGCTCTTACGCGCGGAGATTTGTTATCGTGCCATCCCCTGGTCGAGGCTGATTCTCGAACGGCAGGGCCTGGTGAACGATCTCAATTTGAAAATGTCGCAACGGGCCAGCGCCGGGGTCGCGGGACTTTTTCTGGCGGTGCTGCCAGGGACTCTCGTGGTGCCTTCGTTGGCCTACGGGTGTTTGTTTCTGTTGTGCCTGTTTGTGCTCTTGAATCGCGATCTGTTTGCGTTTTTCCTGCGTCGACGAGGGGTGGTGTTTTCGGCCATGACGATTCCGATGCACGGGTTCTACTTCGTTTACAGCGGGGTCACGTTTGTTCTGATGTGGCTGGCCCATTTATGTTGGGGGCCACGCGGCGCCGTGGCGCCGGGCCGCAAGTAAATCGAGCGGATGAGGGTGGAGCCGGAGCGGGACATGATGCGGATGCCGAAATGGATGGAGTGGAGCCTCGTGGGGCTGTGCCTGGCGTCGTTTCTCATGTATCTGTTGCATGGCCGGGCTGCGGAAAAGTATGGGGGGCTTTATGTGAGGCTCCTTGAAAAACTGACCGTGATTCTGGGCCGTTGATTGATCCTCGTCCATCGAATCGTGATGAATCAATTCAGGACATTGCTATGAGCTTCGTGGCCAATGTGGCGTGTGCTTTCCTGGCGTGTGGGTTGCTCCATAGCTTGAGCCGACGGTTGGCCGCGCGCGCCTGCTCGCATGCGGAGGATCTTTGCCCTGCCGATGCCTGGATGATCTATTTCGTGATCTTTTTTAGCGGGCTGGTGGTGAGTTTTCATGCGGCTGGAGCCGCCGCATTGGCAACGGGATATCCTCTCGTTCATATAGCAACGGTGACCGGAGTTCTTGCAGTGCTGTGGAGTGTTGACCGACTGCTGCTGGGATTACAGCGGGAGACGGGAATGCTTTCCTATGCCGGAGCGTGGCGAGGGATGCATGACGCCTTGCGATCGGTCGATCGGCTTGTCCGATGGAGCGCCCTGGCCGCGGGGAGTATCGGTGTGCTGTTTCTCCTGGAAACGGCCACGAGACCGCCCGAAGGATGGGATGCGATGGTGTATCACCTCCCCTTGGCAATGAAATGGCTCCAGCGAGGATCATTGGCGTTCATCGAGGAGTCCTGGAAGTTTCAGATGCCGTCGAACGGAGAGCTGTTTCCCCTGTTTCTTACGTATTTCGGTAATGAGCGGTTGCTCTCTCTTGCCAATTTGCCATTTGCGGTACTGGCCATGCTTGCGGTTTATAGTCTGGCCTGGCGCGCGCTCGGCTCATTCGAAGGGGCGCTGCTTGCCGCGCTGGGATTCGGCACGATGCCGATCGTGCTTTACAATACGTTCAGTGTCGGGGTGGACATATTTGCGGCCTCGTTTTTCCTTGTTTCAGTCGTTTTTCTGCTGGCTTTGTATCAACAGGAGCCGCAGGCGTGTGAAGCCAGGCTGTTATTAGGGGGCATTGCCGGACTCGCGTTTGGATTGGGGCTTGGAGCAAGGTATATCTATGTTCCGCTGTTTTTGTTGATGACGGGACTCTGTGTCCTGTTGTCGTTGACCGGTCTGGCGCCGCTTCGTGGCGGCAAATGGACACGAGCCGTTCTCACGACGGGGACGTTCGTGGCCGGCAGCCTCCTGCCTTCGGCATTTTGGTATATACGAAATTGGGGGGGCACCGGGAATCCCATGTATCCGTTAGAGTTTTCCGTGGGGGCGCAGGGTATTAAGGTTTCTACGAAGGCGCTTTCAGAGTATTCGCGAATTGTCGTGCCAAGGGTTCAAGACCCAGGCTTCTGTCTCGTTGCCAGCGATCATACGGTGACCCATTGGCTGATGGCGCCATGGGAAGACTGCTGGATTGCCGGGCTGGATCATTATTCTGAAAATTGGGGATTGGGCGCGGTCTTTACGGCGTTTGTGCCTGTGATGTCGATCGCGGCAGTCTTTCTGAGCCTTGCCGCGCTGGTTCGTCGAAGGCAGGTTCAGCCGCTGCATATTCTGCTCTTGGTCGCAGCCGTCTTTCTCGCCTATTGGTGGCTGAAGCTGTTCACGATAGCCCGTTCGATCCTACCCGTGATGGGCATACTCTTTGTGCTTGTGGCGTTCGGCATCGCAACGTTATCGCGCAAGGCACAGCGAGTCGCATATGGTTTGTTTGTATGCGCGATGATCGCCAATGGAGTGTTGCTGGCGGCCAAGCCGATAGAGGCTCTTGGCAGCCGCGTATTTCACCAGAACTGGTCACACAGCCGATACTACAAAATCCCTCAACTCATCGACGAACTGCCGGCCGGAAGCGTGATCCTCAATGCGTCGGATGAAATGAAGAACTATCCGTTGTTTGGCCGGCACTGGCAAAATCGAGTCATCACGGACCGTGCGCTCATCGAGCCGGCCCCTGTCACCGTTATCGGAGATGATTTCCTCAGAAAGTGGGGAGTTGAGTATGTCTATTACGACACCGGTCAGAAATGGACGTTGGGGGACGAGGTGAAGCGCGAGGTGCTTTACGAGCATGTCCGCGATGAGTCAGCTCCGTATGATAGCGAGATCCTCTATCGCATCATCCGATGAGGCAAAGCGCGTCCGCACCTGGTTTCGCCAGCCTTCATTGTGTCCCGGGATTCGTTGTGCCGCCAGTCTTCACGCCTGTTTCGCCTGCCGCCAATAATTTAGCGGATGGCTCTTCGGCAGATTCTTTGTGGTACAGCTCGAGGAATTGATTCGTTCGGCACTGTACTTCCTTAACCCACCACTGATCAAATCGATGGAGCGGGAGCGATGCTCCGATAGAAACGAAAACAGTTATCGCAAAGACCGCGATTAACGTTACGTGAGCATCAAGTTTGCTGTGCGTCAGATGCAGATAGGCATAGCTGGAAATGGAGCATAGGACTAAAGCGTGAACGAGATACAAGGGGAAGCTCATTTGCCCCACGAATTTGAAAAAGCGTCGATTCAGATTGCGGAATACGGTCTTATTCGCCATGGTGGCAAAGATAATAATTATTGATCCCAATGTATGGAAGCCGGTTTGAAACACTCCTTGTCCAATCCCCGGGAGCCAATTAACCCAGGCATAGGCCTTTTCCGGTGCCATAAATCCCAGCAGGTAAAGCCCTGAAGTGATCAGTACGATCGCCGTGGGAGTGGATATTTCTACCGTCTTCCTTGCCAAAGACGACGCCAAGTAGACTCCAACTACGAATGGGAACAGGTGCCGATCGTAGCTGAGGGCCAGCAGAGAAAAGATGATAAATGTATACGAAAAATGACGGTAACGAAGGATTATGGCAATGAAACATGCGAGCATGTACACCAGCATGCTGCCGAAAAACTCGGCCTTCATCGTCCACAAGTTTGTGTTGTAATCGGCTTGTCCGGTGAAAAACGTTGTGAGCCCTTGAAAGAGGGCGGTAACGAAGCTGGGTTGAAAATCCGGGGTCCAAGTACCGCCACCGAATCGTGCCAGCCACAGACTCGAACTAAGCTGTGCCGCCCCCTCAAAATAGTACAGGCCCAGCTTGAACAGACCATAGCTCACAATCGTTGTGACGGTGACAGTGCCCGCCAATCGGGGTAATCGTTTGAGAACGGCCGACAATAAATGCCGCCTGGTTTCGTGGTGGAAGTAAGACCAGCTCAATACGAATCCGGAAAGCGTGAAGAAAAACGCCACGGCGCCGGTTCCATTAAACAGCGCGAAATAGGGCTGTCCGATGAGGCTCTCAGCCGTCCTCGCATGAGGGTCGGTGCCTGTGGTGAGTGGTGAGAACGCCAGGAAGTAGTGCTCGATGAGCACTATGAAGGCCGCGATGCCCCTGCAAGCCTCCAATGGAATTAACCGCGTGGGTTCGTTCTGCACGTTTATCAGCAGCCCTGCTAGATTTATGGATCTGTCTTCAGAATACTCCCGACATTAGTTTACATGGCTTCCTCCACGCAATACCTCCTCTGAGGAGCTATTGCGGGTTGTTCCCGGGGAGTGCGCTGTCAGTTATTGCGATAGGTCGGTCGTTAGGCCGCCTGGAGGGCTCTCCAAACGGGATATATACTGCTAATGTGGTATGGTGAACCGGTCCATTGTGTGCTATATATGCGACACGAAATGTAATTATTCCTTCTATTTGCGCTCGAAATGGCGCGTTGTAGCGGCGCGATCTTCTGAAGACTTCAGGATGGGGTGGGTGTGGGGGGGCAGAAAGGCGATCACGGTAGGCCGCGTGATGGTGAGCCGCATAAGCAGATTGGGATACCAGCCGTGCATTCTGACGGTAATGGACAGTGTACCGTTGTCATTGTAAATTACAATACTCGCGAAGACCTCGATGCCTGTCTCAGTTCGATCCCGCGTGCAGAGGCACGCGAGGTCGTCGTGGTTGATAATCATTCCTCTGATGGAAGCGCAGAGATGGTGCGGGAGAAGTATCCCTGGGCTACTCTCTCTGCCAATCAGGTGAACCGCGGGTACGGTGCCGCAGCTAACCAGGCCATTGCACAGTGCGGGACGGGGTATGTGCTGCTGCTCAATAGCGATACACTGGTGCCATCAGGAGCGGTCGAGTTCTTATGTTGCTATCTTGACCAGCATCCGAAGGCCGGCATCGTTGGCCCGCGTGTAGTCAATGCTGATGGGACGTTACAAGCAACCTGCTATCCTTTCCCGCAGCCGCTCGATACCTTCCTCGAAAACAGCCGGTGGGCCGTTGTCCTAGGACGGCTCATTCGGCGGTATATTCCCGGCATCGGGAGGCTGTATTTGAGGACGTGGTCGCATGATTCCCAACGCATCGTTCCGTGGGTGAAAGGGGCCGCCTTAGCCATTCGATGTGAAGCTTTTCACGCCGTAGGCGGATTTGATGAGTCATTCTTTATGTATTTCGAGGACGCTGATCTGTGCTGCCGCATGAAGAAGGCCGGCTGGGAAGTTCACTTTGCCCCTGTGACGACTATCGTTCACGCGGGCGGACGGAGCACTGAAAAGGTCCGTGCCGATATGGCGGCGCAACTGCTGTGCAGCACCCATTTGTTTTATCAGCGGCATAGCTCTCCCGTAACGACGTTCCTTGTGACCGGCATTATCAACGGTCTCATGCTGGCTCAGTGGATCGGCGGTACGCTTAGACTTATTTGGACGCATGACGTTGAGAAGCGTGAGGTGATTTCCCAAAAGATCGCCGCATGCAAAACAGTGCTTCAGTGGAAGGCCTCAGTCAGAACCCTATCTCAATGACCCTGCTGAATAGGAGCCGCCGTTGTCGATGATGCATCCGGTCCTGGAATCTGTATTTAGCTCATTTGAGCAATCGGACATACGTTGGTGCCTCCTCCGTACTCCTCATAATCTCGGATCACCCAATGGCGGCGATGTCGATGTGCTCGTTGAGCCAGCGGATATGCGCCGCGTCCGTCACATTCTTGGCGCGCTAGGGCTTGTCCAGCTTCGCCCTCAGCGGTATGGCGCACATGCTCATTTTCTTACGTATCATCCGCCAACCGATTGCTGGATTTGGTTGGATCTCGTCACCGAACTCTCCTTCGGCCGCCATAATGCGTTGCAAACCGGTGTGGAGAGCGTTTGCCTGAGCAGGCGTGAATATCATGGGACTGTCCCCACCTTGGCGTCCGACGATGAATTTTGGGTGTTGTTGATGCACTGTATTTTGGATAAAGGAGTGATCGCGTCTCATCATATGCCGAAGTTGAAGGCGTTAGCGGGGGCGGCGCGCACTGACGGACCGGTGGCGCAGGAGATCCGGCCTTTGTGTCCAGCCGGATGGTCGCTTGAGCGAATGGTGGCGTGCGCGGTTCAGGGAGATTGGACGGCTTTGGAAGGGATGGCGGCCTCTCTTACGGCAACATGGGAGCGGCATCATGCGGTTGCCCCATGGAAAATATTAGCCCGTCGAGGCGGCAATTTGATCTCGTATATCCTTCATGCCCGGTCCTATCGAGGGTTAAGTGTCGCGGTGCTTGGGCCGGATGGTGCCGGGAAAACGACTCTGATAAGCAATCTGCAAAGTTCGTTTATTCTTCCGGTTCGGTCCGTCTATATGGGGCTCACTGGAGGGCTCCTGCGGTATATCTCTTATCTTCATCTTCCCGGCCTGGTGCGTATCAGTCGTTTCGCTGTATTTTGGTGCCGGTATCTTCGTGCGCAGTATCACCAAGCACTAGGGAGATTAGTGCTTTATGATCGTTATATCTATGATGCTATGGTGCCTCATCCGGAACGCCTCAACTGGCTGCGCCGTGTCTCACGCTGGATGGATGGTCGTGCGTGTCCCGGGCCTGATCTTGTGCTGATATTGAGTGCGCCCGGTGAAGTTATGCATGCCCGGAAAGGCGAGTACACGCCGGAAATGCTGGAGGAGTGGCGACGCTACTATCTCGCTTTGCAAACCCGCATCTCGGATCTCGAAATCATTGATACCACTCAGGCGAAGGATGCCGTACGCGCCGATGCGCTTGCCCGGATATGGAAACGCTATGTGGTACATTGGGCCAAGAACAGTTCCGCGCCATGCGCAGCCGATCACGTCTGATGCAGGCGGGCCGTCCCGCCTTTGCACGATTCACGGTCGTAGAGCATGCCTGAGCACACTCCAAGGCCTTCATCCATGAATACGAGCGGCGAAGGCTGCCAGTCGGCTCGCGATTTATCTCTACTGGAGCTGCTTCATCCGGACGGATTTGCGTCGCAAGCGCTGGTGCTTGGCAGTGGGTGTCCGTCGTCCTTGGAGCCTGCGTCTCCTCTGGGGACTGGCGACGTTGCCGATTTAATACTTGCCGTTCCCTCGGCCAGCGAATGCCGTACTCCTGGTTGGTTGCGCGGGGCTGTTCAGACCATTAGTCAAAAGCTGCACGAGCAAGGTATTGCCTATATCCTTGTGCCTCCGCGCTTGCGAGCCCAAGTGAGGAAGTTGTTGGCAGACCAGGGCCTGTGCAGCAACCAGGCCCTGATGCACTTGCCAGGCCAAGAGACAAGTCGGTATATCCTGCCTCTTGATCCTATTTCGATTCGATCGTTCTTTTCAAAAGTCCTGCCAGTGTCCCGGTGGGGACGGCTGGCGATCACCTTCGGATTCCAATTCTTCCAAGGGGATCAATTCTTTATGCGCGCCTGGCCGGCAGTCGGTTTGGTCGTCTGTCGTCCTGGCGCTCGCCCCTTGTGTGAATGGCTCTTCAGGCTGGATGGCCAGGCGGACCGATCCGGCAGCGTAATCATTCGCCGCGGCTGGAGAGGCCGTAACGGGGCTGTCATACTGTACCGGTTTATGGAGGGTGAGCAGTCGCCTTCAGCCGTTGGCAAAGTCGGGATGAGCCAGCAATTATTTCGACGGCTCGTCCGTGAGGCGGAATGCCTTGACCGGTTGGGCCCCCACGCGCGCACCGCTGGTGCCCGGGTTCCGGAACGGCTGTCATTGGAGCCAATTCAGAGGTGTCCGGTGTTATTGCAAACCATGATAGAAGGGGAGCCCTTGTCCTCACTGCTCGCCGCGCAGCCGCACCGTCTGCCCGGCATAACGGACGCGCTGGTCTCGTGGCTTGAGCGCTGGAATAGCGCTACCATGGTGACACGGACAGTCGATAGGCCATTCTTGGACGAAGCGCTTCTCAACCGCGCCGCTCTTCTCGCCCCGTTCTTCGAATACGGTGAACAATATCGAAATGAGCTCATGCAGCGCTGTGCGAAAGTGATCGGGGTGCCGAGCCCGCTCGTATCAACGCACAATGATTTGACGATGTGGAACATCATGCTGTCGGAGCCCCGAAGCCTTGGAATTATCGATTGGGAATCCGCTAGAGAATGCGCCTTGCCGTTTGTAGATTTTTTCTACGCGATGACCGATGCCGTGGCTGTGGCGAGGGCTCGCGGAAGCCGGCTCGAGGCCTTCAAGGAATGTTTCGCGGTGGATGGAGCGTGCCAATCGCTGCTTAGTCAATATCTGATGCGTCTCAGACGGGTCGTTCAAGTGCCTGATGAAATGGTGGGCCTCTGTTTTCACGCGTGCTGGCTGCATCATGCCGCCAACGAACAGCGCTCGACGGGCTCTTCCGAGCCCCGTCCCTTTCTACAGCTCGTTCAATGGTTGTCGCAGAACAAGGCGAGTCTCTGCCGGTGGGTTCACGCATGAGCGATAAGCGGTTACGGCTTCTGTGTCTCCTTCCCTTCCCGCCTCGCTTGGACGCCACAGACGGGGGAGGCCGAATCGCCGCGCAGTTGCTTGCTCAGCTGTCGGTGCGCCATCGTATTGCATTGCTCTACCTTCGCGCCCCCGTGGACCCTCCGCTGGATCCAGTGTTGCAGAACCGTTGTGAAGTGGCGCAGGAAGTCATGCGGCCCAATCCAGGATTTTCACTTGCCGCAGGATGGGCGCGAGGTATGTCGCTCCTTCGCGGCTGGCCTTTGTGGGTTGCCGGGTGCTCGGTGTCCGCATTCAGCGCTCAGGTTAAAGCCCTCACCCGAACATGGCGGCCGGATATCGTGCAAATTGAATTCCATGTCATGGGCCAATACCTGTTGGCGCTTGATGGTTGCCCGGCGCCTTGTGTGCTGACGCAGCATGAGCCGGGCACCGCGGCGGCTAGAGACCGGTCGCAATTCAGCCACGGCATTATGCGAGCCATCCGCTATTGGGATATGCTCGCGTGGGAGCGTTTTGAACGTGCCATTCTCAAACGCGTCCAGGCCATCGTCGTGTTTACGGAGCGCGACAGACGTGCGGTGTCAGAAGTGGTGTCGGACACACCCATTACCGTTGTTCCTTTCGGCCCCACGCTTTCGAATCTGCCGGGCACCAGGCTAGGCGAGGAACCGTTGGACCTGCTGTTTGTCGGGAATTTCAAACATCCGCCCAATAGCGATGCCGCCATCCGCCTTGCGAGCGGCATTTTCCCACGAGTGCAGGCACATGTTCCGGCGGCAAGGCTTCATATCGTGGGAGACCAACCGACCGCTTCAATGCGGGAATTCGCATCGGACGCTATCCGGGTCACGGGCCGCGTGCCGGAGGTGATTCCCTATCTCCATCGAGCGGCGGTTGTGGTGGTGCCGCTGCGCATGGGCGGCGGGATGCGGGTCAAAGTCGTAGAAGCGCTTGCCGCCGGTAAGGCGGTGGTGGCGTCGCGGCTGGCTGTTGAGGGGCTCAACGTGGTGCATCAAAGGGATATCGTGTTGGCTGAGACCGATGAGCAATTTGCCGACGCCGTTGTGCAGCTTCTTTCTCATCCGGAAGAACGTGCGGCACTGGCGGATCGCGCCGGGGCGTGGGCGCAACGCAATCTGGGCTGGGATAGATCTATCGCGGCTTATGAAACGCTATATGAGAGCCTGCTGCCGCGCTCCGAGGTGGCTTCTCTGCCGGCGAAGTCCTGAAGGAACTGTGATGACGGAAGTGAGCATCATTATTCTGGCAGGTGGCCACGCCGACCGCTTGCGTGGCTGTTTGGGAAGTTTTTGCCGGCAGACGCAGCCAGCGGAGGATTATGAAGTCGTCGTAGTTTTTTCGGGTTCGAGCGACGATACTGATGATACGCTGTCCGATCTTGCCGTTCCATACAAGCTGTGCGGCGTCCGGGCGAATAGGCGTGGCTTCGGCGTGGCCCTTAATGGCGGTGTGGAAGCGGCGTCTGGGCGCTATTGCCTTTTCCTGGCCGACGATGTCATGGCACACCCCCGTCTGGTAGCCGAGCATCTGAAACGTCAACGCCAAGGTGGAGGAGTGATCGGAATAGGGCAGATTCTTCTGGCGTTGCCGCAGGGCGCCGATGGATTGGCGAGGTATGTGGCCCAGGAGAGGCGGGATCGTTATGCCAAGCTGGACCAAGGGGAATGCCCTTCGTACGCCGACTGCGGCAGCGGCAACCTTTCGCTGCCTCGTGAGGCGATCCTCAAGGCCGGAGGCTTCGCGTTCGACCTATCCGGCAGCGAAAGCATTGAGTTGGCCTATCGTCTCACAGGTGACGGATTAGTTCCTTCCTATATCCCTGAGGCGGTTGTCACGCAGGAATATCAGGGAGGTTTTCGCGAGACTGCCGACCGAATCCAGAGGGCCGGGGCAGCCAGCATCGAACTCTACCGCCGTCATCCCCCCATGCTCTCAACGATGGCGCTAGGAGCGTTTAACAATATGAGCCGTTGCGCGCTCCTGTTGCGCCGCTGTTTGCTGGCTCTCAGCGGCCCCCTTCTCCCGCTTGCGATTATTGGCCCATCTTTGAAGCATCCATCCTGGAAGCTTGCGTGGTATCGCTTTCTCCGGGACTACTGCTATTGGCGAGGGGTCCGCGCGGTTGTGCCACGCGAGATGTGGCGGCGCCTTGTGTTCGGCACGACCATTTTAATGTACCACGCATGCGGACATCCGGGGGAACACGCGAGCCTCTATGTGATCCCGGGAAATCGTTTTGCTCGGCAGATGGCGTGGCTCAAATGGACGGGCCGTCCTGTGCTCAGTTTGGAGGCCTTTCTGCAGTATCATCGGGAGCATCGGTTGCCACCGCCCCGTTCGATCGTTATTACCTTCGACGACGGGTATGCCGATAATCGAGCCATTGCCTATCCGATTCTGCGCCGGCATGGGTTTCCCGCCACGATCTTTGTAGTCACGGAGATGGTGGGAGGCCGGAATATGTGGGATACCGAGGGGCTTCTTCGGGGGCGTCCTCTCTTGAAATGGTCAGATCTGAAGGAAATGACGCATGGCGGTATGTCGGTTGGGTCGCACACGAAGACCCATATTCCTCTTGCTGATGCGCCGTTACCTCAAATTGAAGAAGAGGTCAAGGGCTCCCGTGTGCAGATTGAGCGCGAGCTGGGCGGTCCGATTCTCAGTTTCGCCTATCCCAACGGGAGGCACGACAATACGAGTGAAGCGGCCGTGGAACGGGCAGGCTTCGCAGGAGCCTGCAGCAGTCATCTTGGCGTGAATGATCCTGCCACGCCGCCGTATGTACTGCGGCGCATAGAGATTCGTGGAACGTATTCCCTCATGCGTTTTGCCTTGGCGCTTTGGTTCGGACGCACACATGTTTTGCCTCGCCGCTGGTTCGAGCCCCAGCTAGCCATGGATCATCCGGGACAAAAATGTTAGGCCTCAGGACCGAATGACTTCCGTACGTCTTACCGTCGCTATTGCGACTCTGAACCGCCCTCACGGGCTAGCGCGCTGTCTGGATGCGCTCTTGAGCGGTGAATGCTTGCCCGATGAGGTCATTGTGGTTGATCAAAGCGAAGACGAGAACGCACGGGGCATCGTCGAGCAATGCGGGCAACGCGGTGTCCCGATTCGCTATATCCGTCAAGCACGGCGTGGCCTCTCCGCGTCGCGAAATGAGGCGTTTCTCCACTCACGCTGTCCCATTGTGGCCGCGACCGATGACGATTGTGTGCCTGATCACCGATGGGTATCCGCGGTTAAAAAGACGTTTTCTTCTGAAGCGGCGCCGGACGCGATGACCGGCCGTATTCTGCCGCTAGGGCCAGAGGTGCCTGGTTTCTATGCCGTTTCCAGTCGTGACAGTCCCGTTTCGAGAACATTTCAAAGGAAAGTCGTTCCCTGGCTGATCGGCAGCGGCGGGAATTTTGCGGTGAAACGGGAATGGTTTGACCGCATCGGTGGCCATGATGAGCGCTTGGGCGCAGGATCCCCAGGCATGGCGGCGGAGGATGCCGATTTATTTTATCGGCTGCTGGAGGCGGGAGCGAGGATTCGCTACGAACCGGGAGCAGTCATCTATCATGAGCGGCAGAGCATTGACCGGCGCCGCGCAAGCTATTGGAGCTATGGTTATGGTGCCGGCGCTTTTTGCGGCTTGCGCGTTCGCTGCGGGGATGTGTTTGCCGCCCGTGTGTTCGGCGGCTGGCTAGGCTGGCATATCTGGCATTTGATTCTGGAAAGTGTGCGGCTGCAATGGGGAAAGACGGGCAATGTATTGCTGAGTCTCGGTGGGACCGCGCGCGGGTTTATCTATGGCCTTTTTGTACGCTAGATGACACAGTGACGGATATGTATCGGCGACATTCTTTACCTGTGCGATGAGCCAAGGCACCGGAAGGCGACTATGCAGCCGCACTTTTTAAATAATATTCTTGGAAAGATTCCTGCCGCGCATCGCAAGTATCTGGCTCAGCGGTTTCGTCGTCTCACTCGTCCGGCATGGTGGGCGTCGGTTTGCGGCACTGCGGTGAGCGACGATTTTGGCTACGACCGCGGTACGCCGGTTGATCGGTACTATATCGAGCGGTTCCTGCAACAGCATTGCAGCGATATCCACGGTCACGTCCTGGAAGTAAAAGACAGTCACTACACGGACCGGTTTGGTCTGGCCGTTGACCGACGGGATGTGTTGGATATCGATTCCGCGAATCGTCAGGCGACGATCGTGGCGGATCTGGCCACTGCGGACTCCATTTCCTCCAATACCTTTGATTGTTTCATCCTCTGTCAAACGCTTATGCTGATCTATGAGGTGCGTTCCGCAATTGCGCACGCGTACCGGATTCTCAGGCCGGGCGGGGTGCTACTCGTCACGGTGCCGGCGGTCAGTTCGCTATGCAGTCTACGGGCGGATTACTGGCGGTTTACTGTGGCCTCCTGTTCCGCGCTGTTCGGGGAAGTGTTTGGCTCGGATAACATAACCGTCCGGTCCCATGGGAATGTGGCAGCCGCCGTGGGATTTTTAATGGGATTGGCCTACGATGAAATAGCACAGAAAAAACTTGATGAACACGATGAGAATGTTCCGCTCATCATCTCGGTTCGTGCGGTCAAGCGCCAGGACAGCGCACCGTAGTCATCCGAAAAGATGCCAATCATGCCCATCACCGGTCAAGATCCGCTGCCATCCACCTCATTGATCATCTGTTCCCGGAATAGGCCGAAGCTCCTTATGGAGACGATAGAGTCGGTCCTCCAGGGTGATGAGGTGCCATCTGAGCTTGTGATTGTCGATCAGAGCGATGCAGCGAATCCCGGCCTGGCGGAGCGACAAACCAGCCGCTCCTGCGAGGTTCGGTATGTGCGGACTTATACCGTTGGCCTGAGCCGAGCCCGTAATTGCGGGCTCGCGGCTGCGCGGCACGACATTTTGGCTATCATTGACGACGATATGTACGTGGCGGCGAATTGGTTCGGTTCGTTGATCCGTGCGCTGCTCAATAGCGGCTCGCGCGCGGTCGTGACGGGGCGCGTACTCCCCACGAAAGCCGAAGTCCCGGGCGGGTTCGTTCCAGCGCTGGTCCTGAGCGATGCATCCGCAACGTATGCGGGCCGTATCGGTGCCGATGTGCTGGCAGGAGGCCATATGGCCGCTCATCGCGCCGTCTTCGACGAAGTCGGAGCCTTCGATGAGCGCCTTGGTGCGGGGGCCGATTTCCCGGCTGCTGATGACAATGACCTGGGGTTCCGATTGCTTGAGGCGGGGTTTCGCATTGTGTACGCGCCGGAGGCGGTTGTGTATCATCGCGCGTGGCGTGGCAAGGGGGAGTATCTCGCGATGCGGTGGAATTACGGGAAAGGCAAAGGAGGATTCTACACCAAGTACTGGAGCCTGAAAGATCCGTACATGCTACGACGAATGGTGTGGGACATTGTTCATCGTATCGGCATTTTTCCGTACAGGTTTTGCACGCAACCTCGTCGGGCCTGCGGGGATTGTGTATATGTTGTTGGCATTTTGTATGGAGCCTTCCTGTGGCTGAGGCGAGGAAGGCCGCGAGCGTCAGAATAAGCTGAACGATGGGTGTTGGCACATTGGGCGTGGTTCCGTGCTTGAGTGTCCATGTAGTGGTGAATGGCTCATACGCATAGATTTTAAAAGTGGGATTGGATTAGGTCTGAATGGTGAAGGAGATCGAGAAGGATGTGCTCATCCGGCAGCATATCCTCCGCAGCACCGTCAGCAACTACGGGGCGAAGGTCATCATGCTTGGCACGTGGTTCCTTCTGACGCCGTTCATCCTGCATCAGCTTGGACCGGACGGATACGGTTTATGGGTTGTCGTCGGGTCGGCGACGGCGTATGGCACGCTGCTCAATTTCGGGATTTCAGGCGCCGTCATCAAGTATGTGGCGGAACACCGTGCCAAGGGTGAGAGTCAGCAAGCCGCCAGTCTGGTGGCGACCGCCCTCTGTCTCTATTCAGTCTTAGGGCTGATCGCGATCGCCATTAGCCTCGCCATCGCCCCCCTGTTTCCCCTTGTATTTAATGTTCTGCCAGAACAGCGATCCACGGCGATTTCCCTGGTGCGTCTTATGGGCTTGGGGGTTGGGATCTCCATCCCGTGCGCGACGGCCACGGCGGTTCTCTGGGGGTTGCAACGGTTCGACGCCAGCAACTTCCTCAATGTCGCTGGCACGATACTGACGGCCGCCGGAATCGTCGCCGTGTTGCTCCTTGGAGGAGGCGTGCTGGGTATGGTGGCGGTCAGCATCCTGGTTACCCTTCTGATGCAAGTTCCGACCGTCTGGTTCATTAACCGCCTCGCGCCTGATCTGCGGTTTGGATGGCGAGGCGCCAACCGTGCTTTAGTTCGAACTGTGATGTCGTTTAGCTGGCCGTTATTTGTGATTGATGCAGGCGACCGCCTCCAGAATAAGACGGACGAAATCGTAATCAGCGCCTTTCTGCCTATCAGTGCGGTGGCGCCTTATGCCATCGCGAGAAAGTTAAGCGAAGTGGCGCAGATTTTGACCGATCAGTTCATGCGAGTCCTCTTGCCGCTTGCCTCCAGGTTGAATGCCGAGAATGACCAGGCTCGCATCCGATCGATCTATATCATCGGCACACGTTTAACCCTCACGATATTTTTGCCAGTGGGATGCTCGCTAATCGTGCTGGCTCCGCCTATCCTCACCATGTGGGTTGGCGCCGAGTATGCCGACTATGCGTATCTCGTCACCATCCTGACCGTTGCGAGCCTTATTGATACGAGCCAGTGGCCGGCCGGATCAATCCTCCAAGGGGTGGCACGCCATCGACCACTCGCATTAATCTCGATCGGAGCAGGGATTGCTAATGTCGCCTTGTCGATGGCACTTGTGCGTGCTTTCGGGCTCACGGGCGTTGCAATGGGGACGCTCGTTCCCACGATGGTCGCCTGTCTAGGGTTCATGCTGCCGTACTCGATGCATGCGATAGGAGTTGAGAAAGCTCAGATGATGAGACAGGTGTTCTTGCCCGCCTGGCTGCCGGTTATTCCGATGGGAAGCACGCTGTACCTGTTAGATAAGATTTTTGAACCATCATCGTTGTTTTCGATTATGGCCGTAGCCGGAGCTGGGGTTACGGTCTATGTGGCGACATATATGACTTTTAGCGCCAGCGAAATGGAGCGCCAGACATGCCGGAGTATGGTAGTGAACATAAAGAGCGTTGCCGGATCTTGCTTCAATCGGGCTTAGCGGGACCCGCGAGTGCCTAAAGTGATGGCGCCCCACGGCTTCTAAGTACGCAAGTATAGTCTAAGTAATCGCGTTTCGCACTCAGCTGAAACTTCTATTCTCATGAAACAGATGCCGCAGTTGGACAGTCTTCGATTTTTTGCCGTTCTAGGAGTGATGGTTGCACACAATTGGGACTCTCGTTTGCTGGGAGACGTAGATTGGGCCGGCAATGGCGTGCGCCTGTTTTTTGTCCTGAGCGGTTTCCTTATCACCGGAATTCTTCTGGACTGCAGAAGGCTGGCGGATGATTCACGGCAGTCACCGATGTATTTTATCCGGCAATTTTATGCCAGAAGATCTCTTAGGATATTTCCTATCTACTATATACTCATAGCCGTTCTCGTCGTATTGGGCGTCCAGCCTGCGGACGACATCTGGCCCTGGATGGTCACATTTACAACGAATATCTATATAACGATACACAATGCATGGATAGGGAAGATGGGGCATTTGTGGAGCTTGGCTGTAGAAGAGCAGTTCTATCTCTTGTGGCCCTGGATCGTCTTATTTGCTTCCCGCAAATGGCTGCTTCGAACTCTTTTGTTGATTATACCGTTGAGTTCTGTGTACCGGTTCTACGCCTATCGGCATTTCGAGTTTAATATGGATACGATGGACTTCAAGGCCGCAACGTTTACTGTCGCCCACTTCGATAGTCTCGGCATCGGTGCCTTGCTTGCAATCCTGTGGCATTCGGACGTGCCTCAAGCGACACTGCAACGTTATTTAACGACGATAGTTCTTCCAGTGGCGGGTATGCTCTATACACTGTGCCTGGTGCTCTATCACTATCGGGTCCATCCTGGGATTTTCTTTACAGTCGGAGACCTCTTCGTGGCAGTAATGTGTGCGGCTCTCGTAAGTAGGGCAGGCAGGGGATTTGCCGGGGTCGCGGGAATGGTGTTGGAGTGCTCAGTTTTGCGGTATCTAGGTAAAATTTCTTATGGTTTGTATGTGTATCATGCGTTCATGCCGTTGCTGCTTATTCCGATTTTTGAAATGGTTGGAATTCCGTTGCCGGTGCCTGGGGCCGCGAATTTTGTTTTCTCGACCATGCTCACGCTTGGTGTCGCTTCGCTGTCGTGGCATTTAATAGAGTTGCCCATTAATAGCCTGAAACGATTCTTTCCCTATGATACGGCCGATGCCCTTTGTGCGGCACCTTCCCGGTCCAAGAGTCTGGCGATTCGCAAAACATCTGGTGATTGAGCAGGCCCAGATTGTGTTGAGCCGAGTTTCCATGTGCTGTTCGGCGGTGTAGGCGTGTGAAGGCTGGTAATCTTTTCAGCAAGATGATCGTAGGAATGAGAGAGATGTGCGGAAATGGACGTTGGGGAGCGGTGTCCGATGCGAGATCCTCTTAGAACGAGACGGGGGCGAGGCGGGCCGGCCAGTCAAAGAGATTCTTTGCCGTATTGCCGAACGTTGATGGGGACGGCATTTCTCAAAGGGAGTCTGCGGGTGTTTTGAGCGCAAGAGGCCATCGGGGATTTGGACGTGATTTGTCAACCGGGAAGCCAAAGCCGTCAGTTTTCTTGACGGGCTCTGAGGGGTCTGCCATGGTGAGGCAGGCGTGAACGTGGAGAATGGTATGAAAACAGCGCAGGCGCGTCGAGTGGCGGTAGTGGGGCTGGGGTATGTCGGGTTGCCGATCGCGGTGGCGTTTGGCAAG